>JBGSSO010000363.1:0-7569 GCA_041737015.1 Nitrospirales bacterium | reverse complement strand
GAATTTCCCAATTACTCAAACTCCTTTCTCTTCCCTCTGAGATTCAAGATCTTCTCTATAATTCTGCGGCTCCTATGTCTTCAGGTCATGGCGAACTCCTCGCGACGATCAATCATGATCCAGCACGGCAACGGAAATTAGCGCTTCGGGTTACCAAAGAGCATTGGACTCGTGAAGATTTGAAACAACAACTGGCTTCTAAGCCTCGCAACAATAAAGGATTTGAGGCGGTACAATTTATTGATCGAGGGGAGAAGGGGTACAATCTCACCGTTCGTTTTCATTCCAACCGTCCACAGGATCTTCCAGAAATCGAGAAAAAACTAGACCAAGCCCTTCATCGAGTCCGTGCACTTCTCACCCAACAAACCAACTCCTCCTCTTCCTTGTAAATCATTCGTACCAGCCCTCTTCCTTCTGAATCTGAGTAAAAATTGTGGCGGTTCCTTCTTGAGCCAAGCTCGTCTTTTTAGAGAGAGTGATGACCTAAAGATTAGCTTGGGCTTAATAAATTCCAAAGGAGCCTTTTCCCCCATATTTGGAAAAAGAAGTGTTTCTTGAATCCTTCAAAAAACTTACTTTTATAATCGTTCAAAACAATTTTCTTTTAAAAAAAGGTTCAATCTTTTTTGAAAAGGGTGGGCGATTCCCAGAAAACCTTGGGATATAGGCAGAAAGTCACAAAAGTTTGAGTTTTTCAAAGGGAAACGGCTAGTTATCCACAAGTGAAACGATAGTTGAGGGAAGCCTAACGATGCTTGAAGGAAGATCTTCGATAGTTGAAGGAAGGTATTGGCGATAATTGAAGGAAAACCGGCGATAGTTGAGGGAAGCCTAGATAGATGAAGGATGCGGGGGAAAAGAAAAAGGTGTTGAAAAAGTTAGAGAAAAATAGTGAAGATCATGAACGACTCTCTTTTGTACGTAATAATGTTTTACGTTAAGAATAAACGTATAGGATACGTGAATGAAAAAATCTCCTCCTGATTCCTCGGACTTAGAAGTTCTCACCGAACCTCGATATCTATTAGCTGAAAAACAGTTGGCATCGATTCCCTTATGGGAACCCAAAAAAAAGACGGGGAAAGGCCAGAGCCCAAGAGAAAAAACCGTCGGGTTTACGACCGTCGTGAAAGGCAAGCCAATAAAAGTGACCATCAAGGTCTTGTCTGGCGGTAACTATGAATTCCCCAATACCACAGATTTAGACTTTTTTCGGGCCATTGAACAATTGGCGACTGAGCAAATTCAACGACAGGGAATCTTGAATAATCCCATTTGCTTCAAAGGGCATCAAATACTCGCGACGGCTTCAAAAAGTCCATCAGGACAATCCTATAAAGAATTGCGACGGTGCTTAGCGAAATTAAATGCTCTTTCCTTTGAAGTGGTTCGGACTGACGGGAAACGCGAGCGAGTCTGGGGATTTCATATTTTTAATTCTGTTTATCAGGAAGGGGAGAAGAAGAGCGACGGAACGGTCGCGGAATACAACGAAGTCGAACTGGCTTCATGGTATTGGAAAAGCTTGCAGGCGGGGAATTGTTTGGTCATTGATCACGATTTATTCCAGCGATTAAAACTCTCCTTATCAAAACTTCTTCATCAATTTTTGCATGCGCAATTTTATTTTCATCATGGGGTCGCCACGGGCTGGTATGCAGAACTCGCCCAGAATTGGGGGATGAAAGAATATTCGGCGCTGAGTCGCATTAAACAGCAATTGGATCCGTCGCATAAAGAACTGCGTCGCATGGGGTTTTTAGAATCATGGGAGTATCTCCCTTTCACAAGGGCAGGGAAAAAGTCGTATCAGGTCTCCTGGAAAGCGGGGGCGCAATGGTGGGACATTCTGGAGGTGCAGAAGCAGCAGATTGGTCGTGATGGCGAAGAAGGCGGCGATCATCTCTTGTTTTTGGGGGAACCGGCTGAAGAGGGAGCGGAAGGCGAAGAGGGGAAGGAAGGATTATTGGTAAATATCTTAGATCTCGTCGGGCAGGGGGATAAAAAATACGTGCCCTTCTGGAAACAGGCAGTGCGCGATCTCCCCAAGAGTGTGGTCTATAAACAGATGGGAGACTTACGAGAACGATTGGCCGATGGTGAAAAGATCCGGAACAAAGGCGCCTATCTCATGAAATTGTTCCGTCTAGAAGCCAAAAAACGCGAGTTGTCTTGGGCAATGAAAGAGTAGCGGTATTTTCCTTCCTGAATTGTTCTTCTGAAGCTTTACTTCACAGCTTTTTCTCCTACCGAATAATCCTGCGATTTCATCCCTAACCTGGATGGAATTGGGGAAACAAATCATACAACAACAGACTTGACCACTTTCTCCTTTCCCTTCAGTTTGTAACTGACGTACCAGTGTACACAGAGCAGGAAAATATTGTGAACGAAAAGCCGACCTTTGAAGTATTTCGAAGAGTTGGGTAGTGTATCAAATGCTGCCATTGTGTTAGAGGAAGGGAGTTTGCACTAATTTCATCTCATGGATGAGAAACAAGAATATTTATCCCGTAGATTCAGAGGGAAGTTGAGGTGACTGTGCATGCCGAAAATTGATCTTTCAGCTTTCGGAAAAAGTTTTCTTTCGGAGTCAACCGAACATGTATTTTTAACCTATGTACCAAATGTAGCCTCTTCACTCATTAAGCTAACGGAAGGCTTGCGGGCGGAAATTATTGGTTCTTGGAAGGGATGTCTCTCCCTGATACCGTTTGATGCCATCGATGAGCAAGAAGTAGCACCGAGCCTAAGGCAGCCGCAGGTCTCAGCACTATTTGAAATCCTGGCTCATCTTACAAGTCATAAAATTGGTGATGCTACCGTTGTCATGCCCACAGGCACAGGGAAGACGGAAACCATGCTGGCAGCGATTTGCGGATTTCCTGTTGATCGAGCCTTAGTGCTGGTTCCCACAGACAGTCTAAGGCAACAGACTTTTAAAAAGTTTTTGGGTTTGGGTAGGTTAAGAGAACTCGGGGCAATTCAGAAAAATACTCTCAATCCGGTAGTAGCATTATTGGAGGGTGGAATAAGCACGGAGGGGGAGCTTCAGCTGGCATTGAAGGCGAACGTAATTGTTGCTACCCCGCAGTCATTGAATTTAGCACGCCATGATCTTCAATCCGTATTATACAATTCCTGTACTCACCTCTTTGTTGACGAAGCCCATCATATAAAAGCTTCTACATGGACTGGTATTAAAAAATCTTTCGAAGGAAAATCTGTCATTCAATTTACGGCTACGCCATTTCGCGAAGATCGAAAAAAGGTTGGTGGTCAGATTATTTACAACTACCCAATGTCAATTGCGCAGAAGAAAGGACTCTTCAGGCCGATTACTTTCAAGTCCATATATGAGGTTAATGATCTAATCGGAGATCAGCGCGTCGCAGAAGAAGCCGTAGCGCAGCTTCGAGAGGATATTGGCAATGGCTTTGATCACATATTGATGGCGCGATGTAATTCTCGTCCTCGCGCTGATGAAATATTCAAAATTTATCAGGACAACTACGCCGATTTAAATCCTGTCGTAATTTATAGTGGAGTTCTTCGCAAGAAACAGAAACTCGATGCAATACTCAGAAAGGAGCATCGTATCATCGTATGCGTTGACATGTTGGGAGAAGGCTTCGATTTACCAGAATTAAAGGTTTGTGCCTTGCATGATATACACAAAAGTTTGGCAATTACCCTTCAGTTCTCCGGGCGATTCGTTAGGGATAGGAGTGATCTAGGTAACCCAACCTTTGTTGCCAACGTTTGTGACCAGCAAGTTGCGGATGTGCTCAAAGACTTATATATCGAAGACCCAGACTGGAACAAAGTATTACGCCGAATAAGTGAAAATAGTATCCAGCGAGAGTTAGAACTGCAAGAAGTCCTCAATGGCGCTATTAAGACAGGGATTGAAGTGCCACCTGAAAATTTAAACCCTGCTCTAAGTACGCTGGTTTACAGGGTAGGTTCGGTATCCCATAGCATCAATATCGCCAATATACCCTTAGATAAAAATGAAGAGCTGATATCTACTTTTTATGCGCCTGACTCCAATCTCGCAATTTTACTCACTAAGATTGAAGCGAAAACAAAGTGGGCGCCGCAAAGTGATTTTACGCAGCCAGAATGGAGGCTGATTATATTGTATGTTGTTCCAGGCGAGGGTCTTTTATTCATCCACGATTCTTCAAAATCTGGTGCCAGAAAGAAACTTGCGGAGCACTTGAGCTCCGATGCAAGCTTATTAAATGGAGATCAGGTATTCAAATGTTTCGGAAACGTTGAAAGATTGGTGCTTCAGAATGCGGGCTTAAACAAAGGCCGCAGAGGACCGCTTCGTTATGTGATGTATACGGGTATTGATATTGAGTCGGCGATTAATGATTTAGCCCAAGGAGCTTCTTATAAATCAAACCTGTTTGGAAAGGGTTACGATCAAGGCGAAAAAGTTACCATCGGCTGTTCCTATAAAGGACGTATTTGGTCAATGCAAAGTGCATCAATTTCGGATTGGATGACTTGGTGCAGACAATTAGGGAGAAAATTGAATGATCAAACTATCGACCCAAATAGAATCCTAGACAAAGTATTACGCACGAAGGAAATAACAACTTTACCGAATCTAATTCCTATTGGGATTGATTGGCCAGATTACTTTTATGAATATGGTATATCGACAGTAGCATTAGAAGTGCTTGGGGCACAGATATCTTTAGATGAAGCACGAATATCCCTGCTAGAGCACGATACGGGATCAATTGAGTTTGTTGTCTCGTTTGAAGAGACCAAAACAAAATACAAGTACACAATTACGGATTCGGCTTATGTCGTAAATAGAGTTGAAGGCGATATTATCTATTTAAATAAGGGATCAACGAGAATAGAACTCGCTGATTATTTTGCTCAGGAAGCGTCCCCGTCGATATTTTTTGAAGACGGTTCGAAAGTTTTTGAAAATCTTCACATTGTTCGTCCAGAAGGCTTTACGATACCTCATATAAATTTCGGTTCTTTGGAAAAGGTTATTTGGACAATCAATATTCGACAGGAATCTCAAGGTAAAGATAAAAATCCCGATTCAATTCAGTACGTAATGATTCAACGTCTGAAGCTGGATGGATACTGGATTATTTTTGATGATGATGGGGCAAATGAAATAGCCGACATAGTTGCTTTCAGAGATGAAGGTGATGTTTTAGCAATAGAATTCTACCATCTTAAATATTCGACAGAAGATTACGCAGGCTCGAGAATCGCAGATTTCTATGAAGTATGCGGACAGGTAATTAAAAACTGTAAATGGGTTGGTGAATTCGATAATATTGTAAATCAACTTAAAAAACGTGAACGAAAACGCATTAATCAGTATGACGCATCGCGCATAGAGCGAGGTTCGTTCAGGGAATTTGATCTAATAAAACAACATGGAAGTCGCTTAAAGAAAGAATATAGGATTTTTATTGTTCAGCCGGGGCTTGATACAGCCAATGTAAGTGATGATGTGGCGGCTTTGCTTGGCTCTACAGATCTTTATGTCAGAGAGACAACTGGGAACGGTCTGAGAATTATCGGTAGTTAATGCCAATATTATTATTGCATTTCAAGTTTTTCATCGCCGTACCTTGGAGCCAATAACAAACCTGGGCTGGAAGACGGTCGTTTACCAGCTTGGCGAATGGGGCTATGAGACCCCCCCCTGTTTTCGGGATTCCAAACCCAAAACAATCTCATGATGAATAAAGGTTGGAAGTTCGGGGCAAGTCTGTTTTTGACCAATAGCTTATCTTCGTCAATTTCCGAGAAACAGGTAGTTGGCTAAAGTGGATAGATACAATGCAGTTAAAAATTTTCCATTACAAAAGATAAATCGGAAAATTTTGCCTTCCCTTATTTCTTGGAATTACAAGATGCCAAATTTGGTAAATATCGACCCAATGCCGAAGTAAAAGAAGAGCCCAATTCCCAGAAACAGGTTTAAAACAGGTTTTTCCCCGAATGGGGTGTTGGCGCGGATGACCTAAGTCGTTGATTTAATTGGTGGGCCGTGTAGGGATCAAACCTTCGACCCGCTGATTAAGAGGAGTGCTGAGGCGTCGAGGGCCATCATCCAGAAACAGTGCGTTGGTGATGCAAACAGCGGATAAGCGGGTTCTGTGGATGTCACCACGTGGCTTTCACGTGAAAGCCAAACTGAATCAAGCGCTTGCGGCGTCGTTCAGGCCATAGGATGTCACACCGCGAAAGTGGCATTCAGCTTTCATCTATAGATGCTGTGAAAACTGAAAACCGAACTGGGATCTTTTGCAAAATAGAATTGTGAGATATGCCACTGGTTTTCATGTTGGACCAAGTTGAAAAATCCAGTAAAGTGAGCAATTTTCGTCTGCCTGACACCGAGCTAAAACCCCTTATTGTCTTCAAAAACGTTTTTTTTCGACACAACCATCAATTATCGCCTTTTGTGCACCAAGCCGTTCCAGGTCTGGAGGGAAGCCTTCTGTGCGTAAGAGGTGGGGTCACCTCGAGGCGAAGGGGTCCTCTTTCGGTCACAGCTCGTTTAGTTGACAATACCCTTCACATCTTTAAATGTTTGGGAAGAAATAAAGACGGGTTATTACGAGAAACTAGGAGAACCTAAATGGCTGACACGGTTACTCAAATTGCCTACCCGGAGTGGACGGAATACAAAAAGAAAAACGGACTCGATCCACTCGGCATGCAGACGAGTAGCATTGGTGTGTATCAGAGGTTACTTCCCGGAATTAGCAACGTGACGCTACGCGTTCGATATTACGGTTTCTATGTATGGCTTTGCCATATCTATGCTCAGAAGATTGGTGATACTAATCCGAAAAGCTGGCAGCGATTCATCAGAAGGGCAGAAGCCCTTTATGCTTTGATTGCCCAAAAACACGGTGGCGAAACAGGTGTTGCCGGTATTCAATGGGCAGAAAAAACTCTTCAAGCAGCGGAATCGAATGTCATTGACTTTGCCGCTGCTGCCGAGCCAGGAAGCGATACATACTATTTAAAACAGGCCTGGGGAGCTTATGGAGCAGCTTATGCTAGTCAGCTTTATGAGCTAGGAATATATGGCATTGCCTTAGGTCATGAGATTCCTATTCCTGGGCTAGAAATAGGCGATCCGTTGGCATCCGCCTTCGCGGAAGCACTTGGTCCTCTTGCAGACAAAATTTTCCAGACCATTCAACACGGAAGCGTTACTCTAGCTACTCTTGACACTCTTGCTTCGATCAGACCATCGGCAATATCGGAGAATAGTTCCGAACGGGACTGTTACGAAAAAATTCTATTTGCCCAGGCCGGATTAAACCGACCTACCGATCAGGAAAGACGGCGAACGCTTTTGATCATTCTCTATCTTTCCTCTCAGATCGGTCGTATTCCTGGCGTATTCGATGTTCGTTTGACCTGTTTTTTTGATAATGAGACAAAAATGAGATACAAGGTGAGTCGTTCTCAGAAGGAGGGAACGACATGGACAAGAGAAACCGGCGGGTGTTCACCCCGGAACAGAAGTTTGCGATGTTGCAGGACATCGAGACG
>JBGSSO010000358.1:0-17628 GCA_041737015.1 Nitrospirales bacterium | reverse complement strand
GAGCCCAAAATTATCACGGAAAAATTGTAGCGCTAGCCGGAACGTCAGTGAGTTCCTTGATGTCACAAGCGTTTCAGCTTGGCGTGGACCAGGTGATTGGAGGATTTCAAGGCGATGGCGGAGCGCTGAATCTTGATCAGGTAGAATCGGCGATTAAAATGGCATTACACTCAATCATTGCCAAACGCGCATTTGAATTGTATGAGGCACGAGGCCGGACGAGAGGGAAGGACCTGGACGATTGGCTTGAGGCTGAGCGGGAAATTTTCAATAAAGCTAAATCGTTGTCATCAGCGGAAAGCAAAGTGAAAGCTGCACCTGAAAGTGCATCCAGGAAGCAAACGAAACCCCAAAAGAAATCTCCCGAAAGGACTTAAATCCCAATATAATTTGGACGGCCGGACGTCCAAGAATGTCTGGCCGGAGTCATCGAACATCAAGGAAACGTAAATTTCGTCTTAACCCGTCAACTGAAGAGTCTCTCAGTCCATTCAGCCGGTAATCATGGTGAATCTGGGTAGAGGAAGTGGAATCTTATTGCATCCGACGTCCCTCCCGGAAGGATGGGGCATTGGGGATTTAGGACCTACGGCCTATCAATTTGTCGATTTTCTGAAGGCCGCCGGTCAGAGTTGGTGGCAGATGTTGCCACTGGGACCGACCGGTTATGGCAATTCCCCCTACATGTGCTTTTCCGCCTTTGCCGGAAATCCCCTGCTTATTAGTCCGGAAAAACTTCTGGAGGAGGGGTTGATATCGGCAGCAGAGGCGACAAGACCTCCCCCTTCTTCGGTCGAACGTGTGGATTATCCTCTGGTCATTGAGCATAAGCGCCTAATATTCGAAAAGTCTTTTGAGCAGTTTAAAGCCAATCCTCCAGCCGAACATCGCCAAGCCTTTTTGTTGTTTCGTGAGAAGCATGCTTCCTGGTTAGAAGACTTCTCCCTCTTTATGTCTTTGAAAGAAAGCTATGCGGGGCAAGCATGGACTCGATGGGAAAAGCCACTGGTCGTTCGAGATCCTCAAGCTCTGCAGGACTGCAGTCGTCGCCTCAGGGATAAGATTGATTATCATCAGTTTCTTCAGTACCTGTTTTTTCACCAATGGTCCGCCCTGAGACAGTATGCTCATGCCAAGGGGGTCAGAATTATCGGGGACCTCCCGATTTATATCGCTCATGATAGTTCAGACGTCTGGGCGCATCCTGATTCATTCTATCTGGATGATCAATGTCAACCGTCCGTGGTGGCCGGGGTGCCGCCGGACTATTTCAGCGCAACCGGACAACGGTGGGGGAATCCAATTTACCGGTGGGACGTGAGAGCCGGGTCCGGTTACCAATGGTGGATTGATCGATTTCGTGCCAATCTGGCTCTTGTCGATATGATTCGATTGGATCATTTCCGGGGGTTTGAAGCCTATTGGGAAATCCCGGCTTCAGAACCGCATGCCATCCATGGTCGATGGGTGAAAGGTCCGGGAGGCGAATTGTTTGCAGCTGTGAAAGCCGCACTGGGTGATTTGCCGGTGATCGCCGAGGACCTTGGTGTGATCACTCCGGAGGTGGAGGCGTTACGGGATACCTGTGGTTTTCCCGGTATGCGAATTTTACAAATGGCTTTCGGCAACGATCCCAAAGCCCATCATTATCGCCCCCATCACTATACCCGGAATGCCATCGTCTATACGGCCACTCATGACCATAATACGACGGTCGGGTGGTTTACCGCTGAACCGGGGAAGGAAACCACCCAATCCAACGAGGAGATCAAGGAGGAGCGTGTGAGGGTGTTGCGCTATCTTGGGACTGACGGTCGAAACATTCATTGGGAGATGATTCGACTGGCCATGAGTTCTGTTGCCCAACTCGCCATGGTTCCGCTTCAGGACGTGTTGGGATTGGGGAGTGAATGCCGGATGAATCGACCCGGCACGCTTAAAGGAAACTGGGAGTGGAGGGTTCATCTTGGTCATTTGACGGAGAATGTTGGGAACCGACTCCGTAACATGACAGGTTTATTCGATCGATTGCCATGACCCACGCAGGTTTAAACGTATAGACAAGACGGGTTTCTTGGAAAGGAGAGACGGATGAAAATTCTGGTGTCGGTTGATTATTCAGTACATGCGAAGGAGGCCATCCAATTTGTGAAGTCGGTGGACTGGCCAAAAAAATCCGAAATTTATTTAATGCATGTGATTGAAATGAAGGATGCTCCCTCTATTGTGCCCTCGGGAGGACCATCGAGTTGGGATAGGGTGATTGCCCAGGCGAGAGGACAACTGATAACCGAGGCAAAGCTTTTTCTGGGGCAAACCAAAATGGACATGCTCAAAGAAAGCTCTCTGAACATTAAGAACATCGTGGTGGAAGGGCTTCCTGGAGGGGAAATTTTACAGGCAGTCAAGGATTATCAGATTGACCTGGTCATCATTGGGACACGGGGTTTGTCAAATGTCAAGCGATTTCTCCTTGGAAGCACCAGTGATTGGGTGATGAGGGAAGCTTCGTGTTCCGTGCTATTGGTTCGTGAAAAGTTAAGTCGCGTGATGATGGGGAGAACGGCCGCAAAAATTATTCTCGCCACCGATGGGTCATCGAGTGCTCTCAGTACTGTGCAGATGCTTGGTCTGTTGAAGGGCAACACGCCTCCTAAGGTCACGGTGACGCATGTGGTGGGAAAACCCGCCTTCCTGGAAGGCTGGTATTGGGGAAAAGGAAAAGCCGAATTTAAGCAATTGGGAGAACAATTGCTTGAGAAGGCGGAAAAGGACGGCGCCGCTCATTTGGAAGAGATGAGCCAAAGAGTCGAAGCACTCGGCATGAAAGTCGATACGGTGTTGACCAAGGGAGATCCTGCTGAAGAAATAGTCAAAATCGCCGAGCGTTCGAAGGCAAAATTGATCATGGTTGGATCAAAAGGATTCATAGGGGGCAAGCCGGTTCCATTGGGAGGGGTCGTCAGAAAAATTGCTCGTTATGCTCCATGCTCTGTATTGCTCACCCGCC
This sequence comes from Nitrospirales bacterium, assembly GCA_041737015.1. GTDB lineage: Bacteria > Nitrospirota > Nitrospiria > Nitrospirales > UBA8639 > Nitrospira_E. Next base: position 14,618 of record JBGSSO010000358.1, on the reverse strand, counting down.
CTGACAGGTCGGAGAAAGAGGGGTGATGCGTGATCCCTTTCTCCAGGCGCACTCAAGACCATCAAAGGGTAAGGGATGCAATGGCCAGGGAATTCCTAGAGTGAGGGAAGTAATTCTGAACCCGTTACTCATGTATTGTCCTACCTTCATTTAATTTGAAAGGATTGCGATGCCTGTTTCCGATCGAAAAACGCCAAACCTGTGCTGGCATGCCATGGATGGTGAATCTGTCCTCAATGCCGTGGCCAGTCAGTTGGGGGGCTTAACACAGGATGTCGCTGCCCAACGGCTGGCTCTTTATGGCCCCAATCGTCTACGTCCGCCTAAAAAGCAATCATCCTGGCAGCGGTTTCTCGCCCAGTTCCACAATATTTTAATTTATATTCTCCTGGGAGCGGGTGTCGTGACCGCCATTCTGGGTCATTGGGTGGATACCAGTGTGATTCTGGGCGTGGTGATCATCAATGCCTTCATCGGATTCCTTCAGGAAGGCAAAGCCGAAAGGGCGATGGATGCCATTCGCCGGATGTTGTCTGTGCAGGCCTGTGGGCTTCGTGATGGAACCCGTTGTCCGATTCCGGCGGAAAGCCTTGTGCCTGGGGATATTGTGTTTCTCCAATCCGGGGACAAAGTCCCGGCAGATCTGCGTCTTCTGAAGGTGAAAGATTTGCGTATTGAAGAAGCCGCCTTGACCGGTGAGTCCGTCCCGGTTGAAAAACACATGAACCCGGTCCCGGAAACAGCGTCTATTGGTGATCGCAAGGGCATGGCCTATTCGGGAACTCTGGTGACCTATGGAACGGGAACCGGAGTGGTGGTCGCCACCGGAGATGCCTCCGAAATAGGACGGATCAGCGCCATGCTGGCCAGGGTGCAGACCTTGACCACCCCACTCCTCCGAAAGATCGGAGAATTCGGGAACCGATTGAGTATTGCCATTATCACCGGAGCGGTTGGTGTGTTCCTCTTCGGAGTGTTGTTCCGGGAGTATGGGTTCAGTGACATGTTTCTGGCCAGCGTAGGATTAGCCGTTGCCGCCATTCCCGAAGGCCTTCCGGCCATTATGACCATCACGCTTGCCATCGGGGTGCAAGCGATGGCCCGACGTCAAGCGATTATTCGACGGCTGCCGGCTGTTGAAACCCTGGGCTCTGTGACCGTTATTTGTTCAGATAAAACCGGCACGCTGACACGAAATGAAATGACCGTTCAAACGCTGGCAACCGCCGCCTATACCGTGGAGGTCAGTGGTGTCGGCTATGATCCGCATGGAGGGTTTTCTTTGCTTGGCAACTCGATCGTGCTGCCTGATCTTCCGGACGTGATGGAGCTCGCTCGTGCCGGAATGTTGTGTAACGATGCAGATTTGTCCCACGTGGAGGGGGTCTGGCAGATCAACGGAGATCCGACGGAGGGGGCGTTGGTGACCCTAGGGAGAAAAGCCGGATTGGATTACCGATTCGAACATGAGATGTGGCCACGAACGGATGTGATCCCCTTTGAATCGCAACATCGGTTTATGGCGACGTTGCATCACGACCATGCCGGGCATGGATTTATGTATATCAAGGGTGCCCCTGAACGAGTGTTGGAGATGTGCGCGTTTCAGCGGAGTTTGGGAGAAGATCATCCCTTGAACAGCCGGTCGTGGCATGATCGGATCGAGCAGATGGCGAGTCGTGGACAGCGAGTGCTGGCGGTGGCCGTTGCATCCACCAATCACGAACATCGAGAGTTACGGTTTCGAGATGTGGAGCAGGGCCTGACGATGTTAGGCCTCTTCGGCATTATTGACCCCCCACGGGCTGAAGCCATTGAAGCGGTCCGGCAATGTCAACAAGCCGGGATTCGGGTCAAAATGATTACCGGCGATCATCTTGTGACGGCGAGAACGATTGGTTTACAGATGCATATCGGAGATGGGAAACAGGCTCTCTCGGGACAGATACTGGAAACTCTGAGCGATGAGGAATTGAAGCGTGTTGTTCGGGAAATCGATATCTTTGCCCGGACAAGTCCGGAGCATAAGTTACGGCTTGTGCAAGCTCTCCAGGCCGATGGAGAAGTGGTGGCCATGACCGGAGATGGAGTGAATGACGCGCCGGCACTCAAGCGGGCGGATGTCGGAGTGGCGATGGGAGTGAAGGGAACGGAAGTGGCGAAGGAAGCGGCGGAAATGGTGCTGGCTGACGACAATTTTGCGACGATCGCGCATGCGGTCGAGGAAGGCCGTCGCATCTATGACAATATTCAGAAATCGATCCTCTTTATTCTGCCTACCAATGTGGCCCAATCCCTGGTGATTGTCGGCGCCGTGATGTTTGGAACCATACTGCCCATCACGCCGGTGCAGATTCTGTGGGTCAACATGGTGACGGCGGTCACGCTCGCCTTGGCTCTGACCGTGGAACGTGCGGAAAAAGATATCATGCAGCGCCCCCCCCGGAATCCCTGCGAGGCCATTTTGACCCCGTTTCTGTTATGGCGGATCGGATTTGTATCTCTCCTGGCTGTTGCGGGCACGTTTGGGCTTTTTTTGTGGGAGTTGGAGCAGGGGGTGTCCATCGAAGTCGCCAGAACCATCGCGGTGAATACGTTAGTAGTATTTGAAATATTTTATTTGATCAATGCCAGATTTTTTTTCCAGTCGGTCGTGTCCCGTGAAGGACTGCTGGGGAATCCTTTTGTTCCCATTTCAATTGGGATTATTTTATTGTTTCAGGCCTTATTTACCTACGCCGGTCCGATGGAAACCCTGTTCGGGACCGCTCCCATTTCTCTGTGGGATTGGGTGCGTATTGACGGTATCGGTCTGGGTATTTTTCTCATTGTGGAATTGGAAAAATATGTGGTGAGGAATTTTTTCATGGAAAAGACACACGCTTTGACGGGAAGAGGATGATCTGAGAGGATCAATGTACTCTAACCGGACGGGGCTGTGTCGGGATTCTTGGCGCATCAAAAAATGGTCGCGGTTTGAGCGTGAATAAAAAAGGTAAGGAGGACACATGAAAACCGGTGCAGCAAAAAAAACAGCATTAAGCAAAGACGAGCTTCAACGCATGGATGCCTATTGGCGTGCAACCAATTATTTGTCTGTGGGGCAGATCTATCTCCTCGATAACCCGTTACTTAAAAATACCCTGAATCTGGAGCATGTGAAAGCGAGGCTACTGGGCCATTGGGGGACGACTCCGGGATTAAATTTTCTCTACGTCCACCTGAATCGGATTATTAAGAAGCATGATCTGAACATGATCTATATTGCTGGTCCCGGACATGGCGGTCCGGGCTTGGTCGCCAACACCTATTTGGAAGGGACGTACAGCGAAGTGTATCCCGATATCTCTCAGGATGCCGAAGGCATGAAAAAACTCTTCAAGCAATTTTCCTTTCCCGGAGGGATTCCCAGTCATGTGGCGCCCGAAACCCCTGGGTCCATTCATGAGGGAGGGGAGCTGGGCTATGCGCTGTCACATGCCTTCGGCGCAGCCTTTGATAACCCTGATCTGGTCGTCGCCTGCGTAGTGGGAGACGGCGAAGCCGAAACGGGACCGTTGGCTACTTCCTGGCATTCCAACAAATTTCTCAATCCGAAATCGGATGGCGCCGTGCTACCCATCTTGCATCTCAACGGGTACAAAATCGCCAACCCCACGGTGTTGGCCCGTATCAGTCATGATGAGTTGAAAAACCTCTTTATCGGATATGGCTACAAGCCGTTTTTTGTGGAAGGGTCCGATCCTGAAACCATGCATCAGGTCATGGCGGACACGTTGGATGAGGTTATGGAAGAGATTCAGGCCATTCAGCATCGTGCCAGGGAACAAGGAGAGACCACCCGTCCGTACTGGCCGATGATCGTCTTGCGAAGCCCAAAAGGCTGGACCGGTCCCAAGGAAGTGGACGGCAAACCGACGGAAGATTCATGGCGTTCGCATCAGGTGCCCTTTGCCGAGATGGCTACGAAAAAAGATCATATCAAGCTTCTTGAAAAGTGGATGAAGAGCTACCGGCCGCAGGAGCTCTTTGACGAGACCGGAATGCTGATACCGGAACTTGCGGAGCTGGCCCCCACCGGGGATCGCCGAATGGGGGCGAATCCCCACGCGAATGGAGGTTTGTTGTTGAAAGAACTCAAGATGCCGGATTTTCAGGAATATGCAGTGAAGGTTCCAAAGCCGGGGACGGTGTTTGCTGAATCGACGCGGGTTATGGGCACGTTTCTCCGTGATGTGATGAAACACAATATGCATAATCGGAATTTCCTGGTCTTTGGTCCGGATGAGACCGCTTCCAACCGGCTCAATGCGCTTTTTGAAGTGACGGGTCGGCGGTGGGTTGCGGACACGATTCCTGAAGATGACCTCCTGACTCCGGATGGGCGGGTGCTGGAAATTCTCAGTGAACATACCTGCCAGGGTTGGCTGGAAGGCTATCTGCTGACAGGACGGCATGGATTTTTCTCCTGCTACGAGGCCTTCATTCACATCGTCGATTCGATGTTCAATCAGCATGCCAAGTGGCTGAAGGTCACGGGGAGTGAGATCCCGTGGCGGAGACCCATTGCGTCACTGAATTATCTCTTGACGTCCCATGTCTGGAGGCAGGACCACAATGGATTTTCTCATCAGGACCCGGGGTTTATCGACCATGTGGCCAACAAAAAAGCCGAAGTCATCAGAATTTATCTGCCGCCTGATGCCAATAGCTTGTTATTCATCACGGATAAATGTCTTCGAAGTCGAAATCTTGTCAATGTCATTGTGGCCGGCAAGCAACCGGGTCTGCAATTTCTCAGTATGGATGCCGCCATCAAACATTGCACGGCCGGTATCGGGATTTGGGAATGGGCCAGTAACGACAAAGGTGGAGAACCTGATGTGGTCATGGCCTGTGCGGGAGATATTCCCACCCTGGAGACCTTGGCTGCGGTGGACCTGCTTCGCAAGCAAGTCCCCGATCTGAAAGTTCGAGTGGTGAATGTGGTGAATCTCATGAAGCTTCAACCTCAGAGCGAGCATCCGCACGGGTTGTCCGACAAGGAGTTCGATACGCTCTTTACGACGGATAAACCTGTCATCTTTGCTTTTCATGGATATCCCTGGTTGATCCATCGTTTGACGTACCGGAGAACGAATCATAAAAATCTTCATGTTCGAGGCTATAAAGAAGAAGGCACGACGACCACACCATTTGATATGGTTGTTCTTAACGATCTTGACCGGTATCATCTGGTGGCGGATGTGATTGATCGTGTGCCGAAACTGGGATATCTTGCGGCCTATGCCAAACAGGCGATTCGCGATAAAAAGATCGATCATAAAACGTTCATCGCCAAGTACGGCGACGATATGCCGGAAATTAAAAATTGGAAGTGGCCGTATTAGTATTGGCCTTCAGTCTTCGTGAATTTTTATCAAAGAAGCTAAAAGGGATCGATTGGATTGACTCTTATGAAACCGCGATCTTCGGCTTTTTCATCTCGCCCGCACCCGCATCTCTATGAAATCAATACCTGGGTGTGGTTGCACGACCTCTCTCAGAAAATGAACCGAACGATTCGTCTTGGTGATGTGCCTGATCATGAATGGGATGAGCTTCAGGCAAAGGGATTTGATTGTCTGTGGCTCATGGGTCTATGGGAGCGCAGTCCTCTTGGCCGGCGGATCGCAAGACAACATTCTGATTTACAGAAGGAATACGCCAAAGCGCTTCCCGATTGGCAGGAATACGAGGTTGTGGGGTCCCCCTATGCCATTCGGGCGTATCAGCCCGATCCTGAGTTGGGGTCCTGGGAGCAACTGAAGGAAGTATTGGGAAAACTCCATGACCGCGGCATCAAATTGATTCTGGATTTTGTGCCCAATCACACCGCCTTGGATCATGAGTGGACCACCAGACATCCGGAGTACTATGTGCAAGGAACATCCAGGGATGTGACAAACTTCCCTTCGAAGTTTTTCCCAATCGACACATCAAAGGGCATTCGATATCTGGCGCATGGCAAGGATCCCAATTGCCCTGCATGGACGGACACCGCGCAATTAGACTACTTCAATCCTGACATGCGGAAGGCGCTGATTCGCGAATTGCAACATATTGCAAATTATTGTGATGGCGTTCGCTGTGATATGGCGATGTTGGTGCTCAATGAGGTGTTTGCACAGACGTGGGAAAATCATGTGAAAGGCGATGTCTGCCCTTCCGGGGAGTTCTGGACAGAAGCCATCCCACTCCTTCCGGATTGTATGTGGATTGCAGAGGTATATTGGGATCGGGAATGGGAGCTTCAACAACTTGGTTTTCACTTTGCCTACGACAAAAGGTTGTATGACCGGCTTCGCCATTCGACGCCACACGAGGTTGCACTGCATCTTCAGGCTGATACGAACTTTCAAAGCAAACTTGTACGATTTTTGGAAAATCACGATGAGCCGAGAAGTGCTGTGGCGTTTGGCAACGTCCGTCTCCCTGCGGTCGGGGTCCTGATGGCCACATTGCCGGGCATGCGTTTGTATCATCAAGGGCAACTCACTGGAAAGCGTATCCGGATTCCGGTTCAGCTCTGTCGAGCCCAGGACGAACCCCCTGATGAAGCGAGCGAGGCATTTTATGACCGTATTCTGGCGATCACTAATGAAGACGTGTTTCACGCTGGGAAATGGGCCATGCTCACTGTGCGTTCTGCCGGCGACGGTTCTTTCAATAATGTCGTGGCGTATCAATGGACCACCGACCGGGATTGGAGACTCATCGCGGTGAATCTGAGTCCCCTGGTTGCCCAAGGGTTTATTCGTCTGAACGGAGAGATTGGAATGGAATTGCACACCTCCCCTGACTACACTTTGTATGACCGGTTCAGCGAGCTATTTTTTGAGTGTAGGCGAGAGGATCTCCTTCAAAACGGATTGTACGTCCGTCTCGATCCTTTCGGATGTCATATCTTTTCTATGGGAGATGAGGTAGTTGAACCTGCGGAAAGAGAAATGTAGAAATACCGTTCAGCGTGTTTTAAGATGAATCAATTTAGGTGGTCCCTCACCGAAAGTTTGTAGGCGCAAATTTCTAGCGCCGTCACTCCCGCAGTCCCTGTCCGTGAAATTCCCCTCCTTGGTCAGTAACAATGGCGTTGCCTTTTCCGTCATCCCCGCCCGCTGGTAGCGGGGATCCATCCGAAAAATCTCCTCAACCCTGACGCCTCACGCCTTCTGAAGATGGATGCCCGATTGAAAAATATCGGGCATGAAAAATTTTCTCTGTCATCCTGACCCATTCGGCAAGCCTGCCCTGAGCGCAGTCGAAGGGGCTCAGGGCAAGGTGGAGCGAAGGATCTCGCTGAGCCGTGGCCTCGCCAACCTGGACACAGATCCTTCGCCGCCGGATCAGGATGAAAGACTCTTTCGTCATCTCCCCCAGTCGTGAGCGAAGAGCCATCAGTCGAAGACGTCTGTGGTGACATTCTGTTTTCCGGCATCCCCGCCGGTAGTAAGCGGGGATCCATCCGTAAGATCGGGCCTTTGTCATTGCGTCATTTTCTCCGGATATGCCTGACGGGTTACAACTCTTATGTGGTGTCGTGTTATTGAGGATTTTTGCTCTTTTTTAACCGGGCGAATTCTTCTAGCAACGTGCGTTGTTGGGGGTGTGATGTCTGTGGGTGTGCGAACCTCCACGATGACAAACAGGTAACCTTTGCCTTTGGCATCGAGCCGGGCCATCCCATCTCTGCCGATGATGAGCGCCTCTATGTCCTGTTCCCTCCCTCAAGAACGCGAGTCTGAAATTCCTCGGCCCGGCTGGAATTGATAAAACAGGAAACCGTTTGAATCTGTTTGCGCCTGGGGTGCGTCAAAGCCCGGACCAGGTGGCCGTACCAGGGGACAATGGGCGTGGGAAGAAAGAGGGCGGCCGCAGCTCAATCACATACATTGGGTGCGCGATCCTGACCTGATTCTGCTGTTACCGGTAAGCCGATTCATTGGGCTGTTGCAGTCAGTCTTATTGATAGAGCAGGAATGAGCAAGGATGCCGTCGGTTTTCCTTTAGTGTGAGAAACTAGCTATGGATCCGGTGCCGTATGATTGTTTGGCCTCAGGGGAACCACCCGTTTTTCAGCCTTCTTGTCTAGCTTTTGATTACTGAATTTTCACGTCACATCCTCACGAGCACACCCTAAGCGAATTCCGTGTTTATCCATTTCAGCTTGAGTGCAAGTCATAGATAGAGTTCGCTGTGTCAGAATTCCAATAGTGTGGAGTTCAGGCTATTTGCCGTCCGATTTTAATGCTTGACTCATCAGGAAGGGCCTGACATGTCTTCCGGAGTGTACCGTGTCAAGGTTCAATTGGTTGCCAGTTTGTGTCACGGTTGTCCTGTCTTAGGATCGAAAATTAAGAGCATTTAAGCATTTAAAAAAATTAAGAATTATAGAATGAAAATGTATTTGTTTATACACAATGTAATTGTATTTAATACAAACATGAAGGAATATTAAAAGATTAAATCAGTCAGTAACAGGCGGACAGTCAGTCCGTTCATTAACGAAGGAGGATTTAATATGAACGCCAACTTTACAGAGATAACTAAATTTCATCCATGGGTTCTTGCATTGGCCATTGCAGGTTTACTAACGCTTCCTCTGTCAGGCTGTGGAGGGATGCAGGATCGGGTCACTTCCGGTGGTGAGGAAGAGACCGATTGGACCCTAGCCAAGGGTAATACAGAGATAGAGGAAGAAGAAGTCGATTGGGCCCTGGCCAAGGGCGAGACAGAGACAGAGGAGGAAGAGGTCGATTGGACCTTGGCCAATAATGAGGACAAGGAAAAGGAGGATGAAACTGATTGGACCCTGGCCTAATCAATAGGAGGATGGGAGGGTGGATCCAATGATAACCCTCCCATTTTCACCTTAACCGGTAGGCCGTGGTTCAATCGCCACTTTTTCTATTATCCACCAAGGTATGAACATATTCTCAATTTGAAAGGAGACTCACCCATGATTACAAATGCTCAAGTCAACCAAAGTGGGAGCCGAACCATCCCAATCCCTAAGTTAAGGTATCGTTCAGGGAGAAGGATAATGCTATGGATAGTACTAGCAGACTTATTGCTGTTGATAATTCTATTACTTCTGCTGAGCGGCTGTACCGGCCCCTCTCATCATCGCCTTCAGGCGCAATTTGAAAGTGAACCTCACGCATCTACGATCATTAAGGGGAAACTTTCAGCTCATTCCCATGATCGACTTCCCGTAGGATTGGCAATCGTCTTACATGCGGACTCCTCTCAAGCTCCTCTGGCACTCACGGAAGCGACTTGGCCTCAGTTTGCCGCCCGAGTAAATCAAAAAGTACAAGGCGTCATGCCAGTTTCTATGAAGGAAGTTGTTCGATTGGATGAAATTCCATCGGGCGAAAAGAGCACTCTTCTCAAGGGAATGGGAGAAAATAGTCCGATCGAAATGGTTTTAGTCCTTCTGCCCTCTGGCACAGAAGTCACGGGCCCTGCCCATTTTGACGTTCTTCCCGAAGTTGGGACGTTAAACGGGCATCAGACTGAAAATCACGCCACAGTGGAATTAGGATTATTAGATCTCCAATCTGGGAAATTGTTACTCCAGTCACAGGGAACTTCTTATGCCACATTGGATCAACTGGACGTTCCCTTGGGATCTAACCGGTATCCTCGAGTACGGGGATCTTCCATGACCAATCCAATTTATCCTGAAGAGGAAAAGGCAGTAGACACACTCAGGTTTGTGGCATTGAATGAGGCCCTTGACCAGGCTGTCATGAAGTTAGCGGGAAAGTGGCATGATAGCCAAGGGGGATCAACTCTCATCGAATCCTCCCAGGCTGGGTCGGCATCTTGACCATGGTTAAATGTGAAAAGAGTGGTTGGAGCAAGCGATGGGGGGAATGTCTCTCCCCATCGCGTGAAGAAGATTTTCACAATGGCAAAAGGCAGATTGACATCTAATTGGGTTGCGATGTGTTGCCATTGAAATGGTGCGACTGAATGGAAAAATACATTAAGAAGGAGGGAACTCTATGCCAGCACTAGCCTATTTACTGATGGGGGTTTTGGGAGGGATGGGACTGATGGTCTTTTTCCAAGACATGGGAAAGACATCTTCTTTGTTGACTCCCGTGAGTTATGCGATGGCAACTCCGGAAACGGAAGATCCGAAGCCCTGGACCAGTGATGATCTGTTGGAGATGGCCACGATCTATGACCAACAAGCCGATGAACTACAAAGTGAGGCGACTCGGTTGGAGCAACGAGGAGTTTCCCTCGCTCAAAAACCTCATGAAGATCCAAAAGGCTTCGGCCGGACAGGCTTGATGCATATCGTGGCATCACGGTGGAAAGCGGCTAGAGAATTACGGGAATTATCCACCATGCACCGGGCGGAAGGACAGCGCCTACTGGCATTTGAGAAATCCGATGGAAGTCAGAATCAGGGCTTAGGTCAGGAAGGGAATGTCTCTTCAAATCCGTGAATGAGTCTTGGGCCTTTCCCCGCTACAAAAGGTAGATATTCCGGTTCGCAGACATTCTGGATGACTATTGGACGAGAGCAAGACAGAAGATGCCTTGTTCATGAAGAGCCGGAACTCCGAAAAAATGTTTTTCGAGCAGAGTCCACGATGGCTAATACTCCGGGATGTTTGAGGCGACGTTCCGCCGAAATTGAGATACCGCCGGGGAATTCTCTCCTGATCCCGCTCACGAAATTCCTGGATAATCTGCTGCTCAAAAAGGTCATAAAGTTGCACAGCCTCTTCGGCATCCTGAAGCGCATCAAGAGGCCACGCCTCCTTTCCCAGTGCCCACCCGCCATCCAGCTCTGAGAGATTTAATCCGCCATTCCCTAACTCTTCATCCCACTCGTTCCCCAGGCTTCCAAGGGGCGATAGGGGGTATTGAGCCAGACGTCAATGCCAGCCACAAATTCCTTGATCTGGCAGTATCACGTGACAATGGCCTTATGCCAAAACCTTACCCCCAGCTTCATCACAGCGTCAGCTCAGCTGGCAATGGATTGTGTGACCCATTGACGACCAATCCTCATACATTCACGAATCCATCGTAACCGGGCTAAACAGACTCCACCTGCTTGTCCAACTTCCTTTCGGCTTAAGATTAAAGATTGAGAAATCTCATATACATTTAAAATATAAATGTATTAATAGAATATTATGAATTTGTCTATGGATGTGGGCATCCTATTAAATAAGCCTATGAGAAGAGATCAAAGGATCCATCAATCAAGGACAGACCGGACGGTAGCCCCGTCCTCCCACAAAGGAGGAGAGGTCATGAATAATCTTTTTACAAAAACAAATTTTTTCCCATGGATTCTCGCCGTAGCGGTTGCAGGATTTTTCGCACTTCCTCTGCTAGGTAATGGAGGGCTGCTCGAGCGGTTCACTTTCTTTGCCGCTGTGGAGGATGAGACCGATTGGACTCTGGCTCATGTAACTGAGACCGAAGAACCGGATGTGGATTGGACTCTTGCCTAATGTATAAGAGGTTGAGAGGGCGGATGCCAATGACCGTTTTCCCAATTCCTCCTCAATGAAAGAAAAGGCTGTTTCATTCCATGAACTTTTTAATCTCGTGTCAGAAACTTTTTCTCCATTTTTAAGGAGACATGCCCATGAGGACATATAGCCAAGCCAAACAAAGTGGAAGAGCTACCATTTTAATCCTTGAAGCAAATTCCCAGTCTTCGGAAAAACTATTTCTTTCGGTATTGTTGATAGACTTTATACTAATACTAATTCTGTTATCTCTGCTGAGTGGGTGTAGCAGCCCCACTCCTCATCGCCTTCAGGCACATTTTGAGAGTGAATCTCATGTATCTGAGGTCATTCAGGGAAAGCGCTCGGCTTACTCTCAGGAAGGCCTTCCGATGAGTATGGCATTGGTCACCAGTGCTGACTCCTCTCAATCTCCTTTGGGGATTACTCAAGACACCTGGCCTCAGTTCGCTGCCAGGGTCAATCATGAGGTCCAAGGCCACATTCCCGTTTCCATGCAGGAGGTCATTCATTTGGATGAAATTCCATCCGGGGAACAGATTGCGCTCCTAATGGGATATAAGAGAAGGGGCGAGAATCCACAGATTGAAGTGGTCTTGGCTGTTCTGCCTTCTAGTCAGGAGGTAAAAGCCCCTGCTCAATTTGATCTTCTTCCGGAAGTCAGCACGTTGAATGGTTATCAGATTGAAAATCACGCCACAGTGGAAATAGGTTTACTGGATCTCAAGTCCGGCAAATTGTTACTACAGTCACAAGGAAAATCCTATGCCACGCTAGAACAGCCGGATGTTTCACTGGCATCGAATCGGTATCCTCGAGTCAGAGGATCCGCCATGACCAACCCGATTTATCTTGAGGAGGGCCTGGCTCTTGAATCGCTCAGAATGGTGACATTGAATGAGGCTCTTGGCCAGGCTGTCATGAAGTTTTCTGGAAAATGGCCCAATGGCCAAAGATCACCCATCCTGGCCTCAAGTGCCCTGGAAAAATCTGCACCCAGGCTAGTGCCCCCAGACGAACAATCGTATAGAACGCCACTCTCAGATACCCTCATTGAATCATCGAATTGGAGAACGCCGGCGCAACCCGAAGCTGATTGGCGTCAACCACGTTCTCCTGCCTTAGGCTGGCGTACGGAACCTACTCAACAAGTCGAACGCTCTCGCTCAAGAAAAAAAATAGACCTCTTTCCTCGTTACCAATCTGGAAACCCTAATGATTTCGACCATATTAATCGTGAAGAAAACCCCCAAATCAAAGTGTTTGAATGGGGTTCATAAAGCGTAACGAAAATTAAGACCTTTCCCTCACAATATCCCAAAACGCCTGATGATTATTTTGCATTGGATGTTGGTGCCGTTGGGGAGTCGGGGAGGGGGAGGCCCCCTCAGAAAAATTCACCTCAAAGGATATAGAAAACCCTCGGCCCAGGAGAGGGGAAGATCTATGAGAGATAGCCGGAATCTTTCATCAACATGCCATGAATTTCAAAGCGACTTGGTTCGTTTAGAACAACAGGCGACGTCCTGTCGTGCTGAAACCTCCCCAGGTCTCTAAGGGGTTCCCCGAATGAGCCTCATGGATATCGTCGGAACACGGTGGAAACCGGCGAGGGAGTTTAGGGAATTTGCAGCCATGCATCGGGCAGAATGGCAACGTCAACCAGGGCATTAGACAAATCCGGAAGGAACCAGCGTTTGGACAAGGAGGAAAGTTTCCCCCCCAAATCCGTAAACGGTAGTTCTTGAATCTTCTACTAATAATAGAAAAATGGCAGATCTCTGATTCGCAGTCATCTTGGGCGCACCTTGGAAGAAAACAAGCCAGAAGCTGCATTGTTCATGAGGATCCAGAAGTTCGAAAAATCGTTTTTCGGGCTGAGTCTACAATGGCCAATACCCCGGGATGTTTGAGGCGACGTTCCACCGAAAGGGCATAAAATTGTTCTCGAACATCCTGAACTTGACCGATTTTTTGAACCAGGTATTGCCGGCATATTTCTTTTGCCACCACGTCAGATCCCGGGAAAATCCCTTTGCCTGCCCGACCAAACGCTTTCATGGTCGCACCATCTTCAAACTCCCCCACTAGTCGTGGGGTTATCCCGACCCGTGAAAACCAATCATCCATTCCGCGACGAAGCATAGAATTACTGGTCGGGAGGAGGAACGGCGCTCCATCGAGGGATTTCGGAAATTTTTTTTGATACTTGGCGGCAAGGTTGTTTGATGCAAATAACGTCACGCCGGATTCCCCGAGCAAATGACTGTGTCCCAAGATCCGCACCGTAGAAGGGATGGCGGTATCAGCAAGCACAATGTCCAGGGAATGGAGAGCCAATTCTCCCAACAATGGTTCCAAACGGCCTTCCCAGCATACCATTTGCAGGGGATCCGATATGGCAAATGCGGATTCCAACAGTTTATACGCGACCATTTTAGGAACCACTTCGGCGATGCCCACCACCAATTTCACAGGACGATGGCTGGGCCGACCTTTAATAGTGTTGGTGAACTCCTGACCGAGAGAAAAAATCTCCTGGGCGTATCGATAGGCCATCTGTCCCACCTCGGTTAATACCAACGCCCGCCCCACGCGATGAAACAGCTTTTCTCCCAATGAATCCTCGAGGGTTCGAAGCTGAGCGCTTAACGCCGGCTGGGATAAATTGAGTTCTTCGCATGCTCGCTTCATGCTTCCTTCACGAGCAATGACCCAGAAATACTGCAGATGATGATAATTAAGCCATTCCATGTGCATGAGCTTACATTCAAATATTAGATGATTCTAGCACAAATTATGAATTTGTCGAAGGGACTCTGAAAAGCCTTTAATACAGAAAAAGGGGAAGACTTGCACCCTTAAACATTCCAGGAAGCTCTGAGAATCTCGAGATGATTATTCCCAGGAAAAATTGTCAATCCGAAAGGAGGCTCTAATGAAAACCAACGCATCTCATGTGTGGTCGATCATTCTCGCGGGTGGAAACGGCAGTCGAATGCAACCATTCATTAAACAGTGGATGGGTCAGGATATTCCCAAACAGTATTGCTCTTTCGTGGGGGAACG
>JBGSSO010000337.1:0-30640 GCA_041737015.1 Nitrospirales bacterium | reverse complement strand
ATCTCGCGAAAGCTGTTGCCCCAGGGATGAAAGCCAGAAAATCTGGCCGCATTATTTCGTTTAGCATGGCCAACGCGGACAAAATGGAAGCTCAACCCTCTGTGACGGCACATTATATTGCTAAAGCCGGCGTGCTCATTCTTACCAGGACGTTGGCAAAAATCCTCGCTCCCGATGGTATTACCGTGAATGCGGTTTCCCCCGGCTGGATAGATTCCGGGAGCGCGCCACCGGGAGAGTTGGATGGCATGGCTAAGAAAATTCCGGCAGGATATATTGGTCATGTTGAGGATACAGTCCAAGCCGTTCGTTATTTCCTATCTGATGAGGCTCGATACGTGACGGGCGCCAATCTGCATGTAAGCGGGGGTTGGGGAATATGAAGTTAGGATGAATGCAGTTGTGTATTCTCTCTGTCTTGCAGCCACGTGATTCTAAAGACTTTCCCGAAGTGTTGAGCGACCTGTTCCCGCACCTCATGTGAATCAATTGCTAATCCAAGTTCCCTGGCCATGGAGGTCATGGTACAGCCTGCAATGCCACATGGTGCCAGCAGCGTAAACGGTTGGAGGTCGACGTTTACATTTAACGCAAATCCGTGCATGGTCACTCCACGGGAAATTCGTACGCCGATGGAGGCAATTTTTTCCATGTACGTGGCAGATGTTCTCACCCACACCCCTCGAAACGATTCATGACGACATCCGGCAATCCCCCATTCCGCTAAGGTGCGAATCAGGACCTCCTCCAATTGCTGGACATAGATTTTGGGGCCAGGACAGAAATTTCGAAGTCGTAGAATCGGGTATCCAATCATCTGTCCGGGGCCATGATAGGTCACAGATCCGCCTCGTCCAGTTTGATGAAGGTGAATCCCCTTGTCCCGCAGTTCAGGCCAACGAGGCTCCCAATGCTCCGGCTTGGTTGTTCGCCCCAACGTGATGACGGGTTCGTGTTCAGTCAACACCAATGTGTCGGGCCGACGGTCCTCGAGACGTTGGGCGACCAGGGACTGTTGAAGTTCCCAGGCTTCCGCATAAGACAGACGAGGAAACATCAGCACCATTCCCGGTTGTCGAGAATCGAAGAGAGCCATAGGAATGCAATCTCAGGAAGAAGGGAATACTAACGGGAGACCCAAGGCCTCCAGGATGGGAGGTGGGAGGCGTTTGATTTTGCCGTTGGCATCGACTGCCACAAGGGTGGCCGATCCTTCCACGACCAATCTCTTGCTGGAGCGATCTGTGATGACATGGGAAAACGTGAGAGAAATTCGTCGATCGGCCGCCACCGTCGTCTCGACCACCAGGGTCTCTCCATAAGTGGCGGCCGATCGATAGGAAAGTTCAGCGTGTATCACGCGAAATTCAGTTCCTTCCTGTATCAACGCGGCAACCGACAGGCCATGGCTATCCAAGTATTGCGTTCGGGCTCGTTCAAAGTATTTTAGATAGTTGGCGTAGTAGACGACTCCCCCACAATCTGTATCTTCATAATAGACCCGTACTTCCATGACGGCCGGTCGCCTCCGCTACACATTCATGGTTGGAAAGTCTGGAAGGTCGGTGGGAGCCACCCCACTTAATTTTAACACCAGGTCATAGAGCTGGTGAAAGCGCTCGGGTTTAATGGGTTCAAATCCGTAACCCAACAGCGCATGATCAGCGGCATCAAATAAGGACTTCATTTTTGACCAATCCGTGACAAAGCGTTGCCCCATGGGGTCTCCGAGCGCAGCCAACGCCTGAAACTGCGCCTGCAGAGGAAGGCGATATTTCCCATCAATTTCGTTGAGATATTGCCTGCGACAGGTGTCTTGCAGGTCATCCGGGAGTTGTTCGAGATTCACATCCCAACTTTTCAGATGATACTGGGTAAACAATCTGGATTGAGCAAAGGCTTCCAAGGCTCGAAGCAGGACATGGGTTGCGGGTTCAAAATCCCGTCCACGATCTCCACGGCGCTTGGCCCATGCCAATAAGTCGAGAGCCACCGCCGGTTTAATGTCTTTTGAATCGAGCACAATTCGTTCCAGGAAAGTGAGATTTCCTTTGAATAGATGAATGAGACGATCCATGCCTGAAGGGCCCCCCCACACGGAGGCCAGTTCCAAGGCTTTGATCCCGCCTTTTAATTTTTCCCAGGCAGCGCGATAGAGCAGTTGATCCCACAGGCCATAGGCCTGTGCGACATCGGCCAAGGCCCGATAGAAGGGTTTCAGGCCGCCGCTGATGCGATGTTCCAGTGTTTGAAACCCTTTCACGGCCGCATCATAAGAGCCATGGTTGAAATGGTAACAAGCCTCGTGTCGCAAGCGCGGCGCCTCTTCGTCCCAAGGATTGGCAGAGGCTTCAGATTGCGACAACCGTTTGGTGATCTCTTCAACGGCCTGGTCAGCAGACGGAAAAGGATGACCGGGAAACAACAACACTTTGGTAGAAAAGGGAAATCCTGTCAGCACCATTGCAGAAGCCATACCAACGGTTGCATTGGTTATATCAATCACCAGTTCACCCGGTGTCACCTTCCAGGTCGTCAACAGAAGGCCAAGCCCCTGAGCCAGGGCCTTCTGGCACGCAGAAAAACTTTCAGGAGATGGGGTGAAGATCCAATCCCAACGTTGGGGCATGCGGGATAGAGCCGGAGGGATTTGGGACTCCACAACCTCTTTATGAGACTCGTGCAAGAAAAAACACACCATGTCAGGATTTAAATGTCGGACAATGGCGATGGCGGACGTAGGATCGGCTTGAATGGCGAGTAGGAGTGCTTTGGTGGGGATATGGGCACTCACAATGGGTCGACTATATCATCGGTCGAGGAGACCGGCAAGAAAACTTGAAGAGGGATATCCATGTCCTCAAAGGGTAATCCCTGTTTTTATCCTTGCACAGTGTGAAATTTGAGTCCTATCCTGATAGAATCGGCCACGATGAATATTGATGCGGTCATCCAGGCCTTTGAAACCAGTGCAGATGTCAAAAATGAATTTATCCGGACGCATGCGGAACGTGTGGTTGAAGTCGGGCAATTGCTGATCCGCGCATTTCGTGAAGGCCGAAAAGTCTTGCTCTTTGGGAATGGTGGGAGTGCTACGGATGCCTCGCATCTTGCCGCGGAATTTGTCGGTCGGTATCGGCGCGATCGAGATCCCCTCCCTGCCCTGGCGTTGGCCTGCGATATGGCTGCCATTACCTGTATTGCAAATGATTACGACTTTACAGATATTTTCTCCCGGCAAATAAAGGCGCATGGCCGCAAGGGGGATGTGGCCATTGCCATTAGCACTAGTGGGAACTCCCTGAACGTGATCCGTGGCGTGGAAGCAGCCGCTGACAGTGGTCTTGTCACCGTGGCCTGGACAGGCGCCACAGGGGGAAAGGTGGGGGATCTCGTCGATTATTGTTTTCGGGTCCCTTCTTCGGTGACGGCACGTATACAGGAATGTCACATTACGCTGGGCCACGTGTTGTGCGAATTTATTGAAGAGCGTCTTTTTGGTGACCAGGGCTAAATCATTGCCAACCGGTTCGTCCCCGAAGCTGAATCTCGCTCGGCTTCGTACCTACCCGCTTCAAACCCGTCACTCCAAAGTGAAGATGGCCGATTTTGGCTCCCCCTGGCGACGGGCTGGTTCCTTTCAAGCCTTTCTCAAAACCCTGCCGGATATTTTAGCAGGCAAAACTTTCCGAGCCGTGGTGGCGGCGATTGTCGATGCCAGACGACGTGGAAGACCGGTTATCCTCGGCATGGGTGCCCATCCGACCAAGGTCGGTCTCAATCCCATTGTCGTGGACCTGATGCGCAAGGGCGTGATTACCGCAGTGGCCATGAATGGAGCGGTCATTATTCACGACTTTGAATTAGCTTATCTGGGGCAAACCTCGGAGGAGGTGGAAGCCGAAATTGATTCCGGACGATTTGGCATGGCGGAAGACACGGGACGCATTTTAAATGAGGCGATTGTACAAGGATGGCAAGAGGGTTTGGGCATTGGAGAAGGGGTCGGCCGATATCTCCTGAAGCATCCCAAGCAATTTCCACATCGGCGATGGAGTTTGCTGGCGGCCGGTGCGCAACTTGGTCTTCCCGTGACGGTGCATGTGGCGATCGGCACCGATATCATTCACATGCATCCCCAGGCAAACGGAGAAGCGATTGGTGGCGGCTCGTTATTGGATTTTCGCAAGCTGGCCGCAGTGGTGTCAAAGATGGAAGGGGGCGTGTATATCAATTTGGGATCAGCGGTCATGATGCCGGAAGTCTTTCTCAAAACCGTGACGTTGGGCCGGAATCTGGGACGGGCCTTAAAACAGATCACGACGGTGAATATGGATTTTCTCCCGCATTACCGACCGATGACCAATGTCGTCAAACGGCCAACGCAAAAAGGTGGAAAGGGTTATGCGCTGACCGGCCATCATGAATTGATGGTTCCGCTTCTGGCCGCAGCCGTGCTGGAGGCGCTTGGCAGGTAAGGTGATCTGAAGGTGGCTGCGACTTTATAGACACGGGACAATCAGGTGCGGGCTTAAGGAGTAGAACCCTCATGAAAAAGAAAATTCTCATCGTCGATGATCATCCCGACATTGTCCTCATGCTTACAGATCGCCTAGAGGCCCTGGGTTATGACACGATTTCCGCTGGAAATGGCCAAGAAGCGTTGGAGAAATATGAGCAGGACTTTCCTCACCTCATGCTGTTGGATTTGGAAATGCCACAGATGGCCGGCA
Source organism: Nitrospirales bacterium (assembly GCA_041737015.1). Classification (GTDB taxonomy): domain Bacteria; phylum Nitrospirota; class Nitrospiria; order Nitrospirales; family UBA8639; genus Nitrospira_E. Next base: position 25,907 of record JBGSSO010000337.1, on the reverse strand, counting down.
TGGAAGTGTTGCACCAATTAGCCAAAATCGGTGTGAAAAAAAATGGAGAGGCTGAATCTCAGACATTTGGCGGAGGAGAGTGTCTCCCGTTGCCTGTGGTGGTCATGACGGCTCATGGCACAATTTCCAAAGCCGTGGAAGCCATGAAAGCCGGAGCGTATGACTTTCTCACGAAGCCTATTGAGCTGGACCATCTGGCCATTGTCCTGAAAAAAGTCCTAACGCGGGAAGCGTTAGGGCGGCAGGTTGCCGCGTTGCGCACGGAAGTGGAAAGCCGGTATAGCCAAATCGTTGGGAATAGCTCTCAGGTGCATTTAATGGTGGAGTTGGCAAAACGGGCCGCCGAAGCTGATGCCACTGTGTTGCTACTGGGAGAAAGCGGGACGGGGAAGGAGCTGTTTGCCCGGTCAATTCACCAATGGAGCGACCGGCGGGATATGCCCTTCAGTATCATCAATTGCGTGGCTCTCACGGAAACCCTCTTGGAGAACGAACTCTTCGGTCATGAAAAGGGGGCGTTTACCGGTGCAGACTCTCTCCAGAAAGGGAAAATCGAAGCGGCGGATGGGGGAACCGTTTTCCTGGATGAAATTGGCGATATGCCGCTGGGGCTTCAGGCTAAATTACTCCGGGTGCTTCAGGATCATGAGTTTCCCCGGGTAGGTGGTACGCGATTGGTCCGCGTCAACATCCGGGTGATTGCGGCCACCAACAAGGATCTGAAGCGAGCGGTCAAAGAGAGGACCTTTCGGGAAGACCTGTATTTCCGACTGAATGTCGTGAACTTGTTATTACCACCATTGCGGGATCGTCCCGAAGATATTATTCCTCTTGCCGAGCATTTTTTAGCCCGCCACATGCGGGAAATGAAAAAACGGAAGCGGAGTTTTTCCAAGTCTGCCATCCAAACGATGCGATGTTACGCATGGCCCGGCAATATTCGGGAACTGGACAATGCTATTGCTCGAGCAGTGGTGTTGGGAGTAGATGAAGAAATTTCTCCAGACCTCTTGGGATTGGGCGGAGGAAAAGACGAACTTGATGAGGTCGACAACCTCCCCTACCATGAATCCCTGGACCGATTCGGTACCCGCATTCTGGAGCAGGCCATGCGTCGAAGCAATTGGAGCCAAACCAAAGCCTCCGAACTTCTGGGACTTCAACGCACCTACCTCTCCCGCCTCCTCAAGCAAAAAGGCATTCAGCAGGGGACTGAGGATTCCTGACCACTCTGGGATTTCGAAGGGTCAGGGAAAGACTCCCAAGGTTCAAACGAACAATTGGTTTCTGGTACAGGGGACTGAGGACCTATTCTCCTGTTTGTGATTGGTCCGAAGGCTGGCATTTGCAGTGATATTCCCATGGAAAACCGCCTGCTGGGTTCGGTAAAACCAAGTTTGCGGGCATAGTTGGAATCGGCCAGTTTTCAATGGCCAAACTTGGGTGAATGCCTTTATGAATTTGATTGGCAACTTTTCCGTTCAATAAGGAAAAATTTTTCTAAACCTGGGTTTCGGTGGTGCTGCTAAATGGATCTGAGTCGGGTTCTCCATCAATATAAATAAGACCCTTGGAGAAACCCGATTAATCTCCATGTAGAGATGTAGACCACTCGGGAAATGGCAGCTAAGGAAATTTTGGTCCTGTGTTCTATTTCCAGGGCCCGGCAATCTGAAGAAATTACTAATATTATCCATATTGTTGGGAAGCCAGTAGAGTCCGACTTCAGATCACATCCGTTGCTTCTTCTATATCTACCAGCGACGTAATGGTTGAATTTCGCTGCCCTCCATGTTCGAGCCAATAGTCCTGAGTATTAGCCGGCTCGCAGGATATTCTATCTCCAAAAAATGGGTCATACCCTGGTCTGTCTTCCACGAAAACGATGTGTGGGGCGGGATTCAACCCGCGTAAGCTCGCCAAAGAAGGTTTCTTATTGCCTCCCACTGACCAGAACAGACCTGGAAAAAACCGTAAGCCCTTGGCAACTGAACGTGAATGTTGGTCAAAAATAACTTGTGCCGAGATTGCAAAAACCGTGGCCCTGGGTCCAAGGGGTAGGGTGAGGGGGAAAGAAATGCTCCCTGATCAAAAGGCTGGAGACTTTGTTCCTCTTGGAGGAATGACAAGAGGTCGGTAACTTCGGTCATTGAGGAAGGATTCGGGGTTTCAGTTCCGCCGGAGGACAGCGGGAGACAAAAAGGAGGCACAGTCATACCTGATAATCGTGCAGGCTTTTGAAAGGTATCCTGAATGTCAGCTTGATTTTTGAGGTGTGAGCCTTGCTTTACCCTCCGAATTGCCCCAGCTAATCTCAAATGTCCCTGATGCTTTTTCATTCCTTCCTGAGTCGTCGTATTCAATTTCTCTTGCTTGCTATCTTTCTCCTGCCGGCACATTCTCAGTCATGTGAGCTTCGTGAAAGGGTTTTACGGTTTCAGACCCGGCAGGGTATGGAGTGGTATGCCAGATGACCTGGGTGCCCCAAAAAAAATTCTAGGCATTATGTGATTTTCCCTCTACAGGACGGGTCACGGCGCAGGTAAATTCCTGGCCTTGAAAATTGAGGAGGTACACTGAAATCTCAATAGGGAATTCCTGGCCATTTTTGGTGCGGTGGATCGATGGGAATGATAAGGGTTGACCCTTTCGCAAGCTTTCCAGCCGTTGTTGAAATTTCTCATTATCATGGTAGGGGGCAATATCGGGAATTCGAAGGGTTTTGAGTTCTTCGGGTGTATATCCTAGGGCGTTGCAAGCCGCCTGATTGGCAAAACGTAAGCGTTTATCCGAATCTGCCACCATAATTCCATTGGGTACATGATCAAAAGCGAATTGCATCAGTTGAGCGTATTCTGCCAGCCGTTCATATGCGGTGAGGTTCAATGGGTGCTGCGTGGCCTCATCAAGGGAAGCCCCGGTTGAGCTTGGTTGAAGAAGGGAAGGGAAGGTGGCTATGGGAAGGGTGGGTGCGGAAGAGCCTTGCCGCCCTGCGGTTGCGATGTTTCGTGCCAAACAGGCTCGATGAATGGCGGATTTAACTTCCTGCCGTTGGTACGGCTTGGTGAGGTAAGCAAAGGCTTTATCGAGGATGTCGGGATTGGCAGTCCTTCGTAAGGAGGTAAAGGCGGTCAATAGGATGACGGGCAGGTGCGGATGCGTTTGAGAGAGTTCGTTGAGAACTTCAATGCCATCCCGATCTGGAAGTCCGACATCGAGGAGCACGATATCATACGATGAGGTTGTACTTTTTTGGAGGGCAGCCCCTCCGGTCTCTGCAGGATCCACCTCAAAACCTTCCTGGCGAAGGTAATCAGAGAGGGCAAGAAGAATGTCGGTGTCGTCATCCACGAGCAAAATGCGCGGTTTCGTGGGCAAGGGTGACATGTTTCCTTTCTTTGCAGGCGATCCGGAAGCTTGTGAAATTTTGGAAGAAAAGGTCACCTAGAAATTTCCCTACAGAGTCCTCCAGCAATTCAAAAAAAAGTTCTGCAATTTGCAGGCTTACCTAAATGGTTGTTTTTCGAAGAGGGAGGAACCTGCCACAATAAAAAATGTATCCGTTTAGATAACTGTTGTATCTATACAGATACATTTTTGACAGACCTCATTTCTGATTCTTAGGAGGGTGTGGTCGAGGGTGTTAGGGGTAAGATAACACAGAAGCGACTCCCCTCTCCGTGGGTACTCTCCACCCAAATCGATCCGCCATGCAGTTCGACTAAACTCTTAGTAATAGCCAGGCCAAGGCCAGCTCCGCGATTTTTCATTTCAGAAGATTGCCCACGGTAAAACCGTTCAAAAATCGTCTGTTGTTCCTCGAGAGGAATGCCGCAGCCATTATCAATGACGCACGTTTGAACCATGCCGTCGTCCCGCTGGTTCACTTCCACTGTCACGGTTCCGGGAGATTCTGTAAATTTGAGGGCGTTATTGATGAGGTTGGTAAAAATCTGAATGAGTTTATCCCGATCGCCTTGGATGAATCCGATGGGATGGGAAATATGGGCTTCGAGAATGAGCGAACGTTCCTGCGCCATAGATTGCAACGTTTCCACGACCTCTCTGGCGAGACTGCCCATGTTGACGGCGCTCCGGTGCAAGTCCATGCGGCCTGCTTCGATGCGGGAAAGGTCTAAGAGATCATTAATCATCCGAGTGAGTCGTTCGATGTTGTATTTCATCCGTTCGAGATAGAATGATTGTCGGTCATTCAGGTTACCGACCAAGCCATCCAACATGTTTTCCACCAACCCTTTAATAGAAGTCATCGGCGTTCGAAGTTCATGGGAGACAATCGACACGAAGGAGGATTTCAACCGGTCTAATTCTTGAAGACGTTCATTGGCGGACTGCAGGTCTTGCGTGCGTTCTTTAACTCGTTCTTCGAGAGTTTGAGCGAGTTTTTCGACTTCCTCATAGGTTTGTGCGTTGTCGATGGCTACCGCCACGTGACTGGCTATGGTCAACAGCAAATCCAGATCTTCCTGCGTGCAGCGTTGATTGCCCCGATCGGCTCCCAGATATCCCAGCACGCGTTGATGACTCAGCAGCGGGGCGCACACAAAGGAGATCACTTCCATTTGTCGACAGATTGGAAGGATGAGAGGGCTCACCTGATGGGCGATTTCCTCCAGATCATATGCCAAGACCGGACGTCCGTGGATCAAAAGGGTTTCATCTATGCTTCCTGGCGTAATGGGAAATTCAAGGTGTCGAATTTGCTGCTCTAATTCCAGAGTCACCCCTGAGACATCGGAGACCATGGCCTTTGTGCCTCCAGGGTTCTGGAGAACCAGGATCATGCGCTGGAATCCCAGATTTTTTCGAAGAAGCTTCAGGACGGTGGAAAACAGTTTTTGGACATCTAATGTCGAGGTAATCACAATTCCGGTTTGGTGCAAGGTACTGAGTTGTGTGACCTGTTTCGTGATGGTGTGAACATAATGAGAGATGGCTTCTTCACGTTGTTGGAGGGCTCGCGCCATCCGATCAATGCTGGTGGTGAGTTGTCCCACTTCATCCTGGGTGTCTGCTGTGACCGTCACGGACAAATCTCCTTCAGCGATTTTTTGAGACATTTCCGCCAAACGCCGAAGAGGCGTGACGATGCGATTGGTTAACAGAATAGTGAGAAGAATACCTACAAAGATGATTCCCAGGGTGAGCAGACCAATATTCCATACCGTTTCGTTGAGTGATTGTTGCATGGGTGCAGTGGTTATGCCGATTTGAATGATGCCGATGAAGCTGGATTGTCTCGAGGAAACCTTGGGACTGTCTTGAAGGTTTTCTGAGGACAGCAGTTCTAAAGTCGAGGCTAGTTCATGTTTTCGGTAAACGGGAAGGGCGAAGTCATAAATGGTTTCTGATCCAAACATGAATCCCCCTGCAGACTTCTTTTCCGCGGATCGTTTAGGCAGGAGTCCTTTGTTGAGAGGTGAGGAATATAAGACCGTCATGAGCGGTTCAATTTTGGAAATTTTGGAAGCTGCTGTGATGAGTGTTTCCGTGAGGGAATCATCCGGAAATAAGGGCTGCGTTTCGTCACGACGTAACTTCGTGATATCCACTAACCTCCCTTTTGATTTTTCGACTAACACCTTGCCATCCTGGTCTCTTGCGATGACGTAGACGACTTCCGATAGGGATATCGCGCCATCAAGCATTCTCTCCAGATAGTGCAAATCCTGGTTGATTAATCGATTGAGGCTTATATTCTGCAGTGTTATAACCAGAACCTTGCCCGTATTGACCAAGGAGGTTTCCATGACCTTGGCTTCCTGTTGGATGAGATATCCACTGAGACTTGAGCAGGCGAGAATAATAACCAGGCTGACGAACAAGGAAAATTTTGTTCGCAAGGTGAGATACCCTGGCTCCAATCCAGCCGGTTCAGTTGGGAAGGGCGGCGATGGATGGGCGTGTGGCGGGTTAAAATTGCTCATCGAATTGCCTTAGGAGGTCAAAAGTGACGGATATGCCCAAATGCCTTGCGGACCTTAGATTGATGGAACGCCGAACACGTCCGGGGTATATGATTGTTCCCAATAGAGACGGAGAAGTCTGCCGGGCCAACTGGTGAGATAGCTGAGCTGCCAGTTTGCCAATGTCCGCATAACGGAAGTACGTTCCAACGACGGCGCCGCTGCGCACTAAATCAGCAGAGAAGCCGAGGAGGGGGACATTGGCTTCCAAGGTCGTACTTAGCAAAAAGTCCAGGGTGTTTTCGGTGAGGATGGTACTGTCTGGCAGGAGCCACAAGGCGTCGATGCGATTCTTGATGGCATTGAGTGCTTTAGAGACATCTTTTTCGGCAGATACTTCCTCCGTGACGATCCTGAATCCCGACGCCTCCGCGTCTTGCAGAAGCTGGTTCCACATCCCTTTTGTTTTTTCTGGATCGAAGAGCACGCCGATGCGTGAGACATTGGGAACCAGGGTTTGTAAGGTTTTCAGGCGTTGATGAAACGGGATCTGTAAGGAGAGGCCGACCATGTTGTCTGTCGGTAGGCCATATTTTTTCGGGTCAATAACCAAACAAAATATGACGGGGATTTTCTGAATTTGGAGTTTGGCGGTCACAGCCGCTTTTAACCCCACGGCCAACACGACTTTGGCATTGGATGCGCGAATGCTCCGGGCTAAGTTCCGGCCTTCTGCCATGTCATCCTTGAGGTCATATTCCGAGGTGACGTGGAAAGAGGGAGGGAGTGCGGATTTAAATGCGGTAATGGCTTCCGAGTAGACTCTGATGTCTGCGGACTTCAGGATGGCGACTTCCTCTGCAGAGGTGAGAGTGGACAGTTCGAGGAAAAGTCCCACACACACGATCACCCAGACAAGTTTCCTCCAATAGGCTGATCGGTGGCAAAAAGCCCTCAAATTGTTCATCGTGTCTCAGGGATGTTTATGAGGTTATTCGTTCTACCCTATGCTCAGGAAATGGTTTATTGTTGATTCATTCGAAACGATGAATAAGTGGTTACATTGCCGAGTGTCTGGTCATAGAGATTCTTCCGTAATCTTCTTTCCTCCTTGTGCGGGAAAGAATCGGGGATTCCATTTATCACCCATATATGCTGTGATCTCTCCTCAGGTGCGATTCTATTCTCTCTCAGAGTTTCCAGGATTGAGGCGCAAACGCAACTTTCACCCTGGAGTCTCACCCAAATATTGGAAAGAAGCAAGGGTAGTACCGGGGGAACACTCGTCCCATAATAATGGGAAATATCTGGGTCAGAAATGAGCAGGAATTTAAGGGGATGGGGGCCTAGGAAGTGAGCAAGAGCGGAAACCGTCTAGGAGGGACTCTCAGATGGAATGGGAAACTAATTTTAGAATACTGGAGGAAATACAGAGGCGTTCGCGACTATTCGCAAGACCACTCTCGCACCGAAAGACCGTGCCTGTGAAAACTCTATGGTGAGCGATGCCAATCGTATTCTGAAACAAACTGGGCGGTAAGGGAGCGAATCATTCTGGATTCTGCCGTTTCACGAATTATGGGAGTCTGATAATGCGGTTGCCATCCACAATTGAGACAGCGGACCACAGTTTCATTCGAAGTTTCTCCACCCTCTTGATGCACCAGGCCTTGGCATTTCGGACATTGAGCGAGTGTGTCGGCACGGTAGGTCGGTGGATCGGGTCTAAGGGAATCCAAATGGATGCGAGTATGGCGTCGGCGAATTTTTCTGTGGGTGTTAGTCGGGTTATTCATGGATGCATTGGTTCTTTGTTGGAGAGTGGATTTCATCATGTGTATCCCTTTCTTAAGATAAATGCAGTGGTGAGGTAGCCTTAAGTCTTCACGATTGTCACTTTCCATCCAAATTATGCTTCCCGGCGCTACCTAGGGATTCAAGCAAGAGAAGTGCCTGAAGACCTTGAGTAAATCCAAGAAAGAAAATGCCAACAATTATGAAGATCTATATGGGGCTAACAAATTAGAAGCAGATATAAGGGCAGGGGTGAAGGATAAATCGCTTGTTATCTAAATGGATACAGAATGTATCTCATCAGATACAGGTTAAGGGTGTTGTTGGAATCTTGAGGGAACGGCCAGGGGATAGGGGGGTTATGGGAAAGCGGAGAGTGCCTCGCGTTTCGTACTACGGCAGATGGGGTGATCTGATTATATCTTTGAGCAGGTGACGCGGAAGAGTTGTTGGTCTTCGAGGCGAAGAGCAATGAGTTCCCGTCCCCACACGCATCCACCGTCGATCGCGAACACGCGCGGCCCTTTCACTACTCCTAAAGCCGACCAATGACCAAAAATAATAGTGTCTTTTTGTGTCGCTCGATTGGGAACTTGGAACCATGGCATATACCCCGGAGGGGCGTCGTTCGGATGCCCCTTAAACGAGAACTCAGGAATACCTTCCTGGGAACAGACCCGGAGGCGAGTCAAGACATTGGTGGTGAGGCCTAATCGTTCGTCAAGGCCCAGATGGGGGGAAAACACGATGGCTTTTCGAAAATAGATTGCCGGTAGGCGCTGGTGAAAATTCTCATCCTGCAAGGCTTCCTCCGCCTCACGAGCTAACTCCAGTACTTGAGAAATGGACCAGGAGGGTAGGAGGCCGGCATGAACTAGACAATATCCATCTTCGACGTGGGCAAGGGGGCGAAATCGCAACCAGGTGAGCAATTCCTCCACATCGGGTGCCGAGAGTACCGATTGAAAGGTGTCGTTACGACTAAGGGTGGTTACCTTGGCCCACACCGCCAGAAGATGTAAGTCATGATTGCCCAGCACGGTGATGGCCGAGTTCCCTAACTGCTTGATGAGGCGAAGCACTTCCAGGGAATCCGGTCCTCGATTGACTAAGTCCCCGACGAACCAGAGACGGTCGGATGCGGGATTGAAGTGAATCTTTTCTATCAGACGGTGTAAGGCCTGGACACATCCCTGTACATCTCCAATTGCATAAGTAGCCATCGTGAAGGATCCTTGGATGGTAAAAAGAAATTCTACCTGAAGAATAACCTAATCTAGCATTTTTTTATCCTCGTTGGTGTCTTGGCCTTGCTACAATGGGCCGATGTTTGAAAGCGTCTTTGTATTTCAACCCTCTCCCTGGGAAGACCGGAATTGGGCGAGTCTTAGTGGGCTGCCTTTAGAAGAGGTGTGGCTCCCTGTTGATGAGTCAGTCACGATATTCGGCTGGTTTGTAAATGCCGGACCGACTAAGCCGGTGCTCCTCTGGTGTCATGGCAATGCCGGTAATATTAGTCATCGGTTAGACAATATCCGTGAGCTGTATCGGCGGGGATTATCTGTTTTCATCTTTGATTATCGTGGCTATGGCCGGAGCTCGGGCACTCCTTCAGAACCCGGCATGTATCAGGATGCCCTAACCGGGTATGACTATGTCTTGAACCGACGCGGGATTGCCTCGAGCCGAATTGTGGTGTTTGGACGGTCTCTGGGCGCTTGCGTGGCTGGTGAAGTGGCCATTCTCCGAACATCGGCCGGAGTCATTCTTGAGGGGGCATTTCCTTCTATCCAGGCCATGTCAGACCACCATTACTTAGGATTGCCTGCTCGGTGGTTGCTAAATGTTGAATTTAATCTGGCTGAAAAGGTTGCCAAGCTCAGGTGTCCGCTATTGGTGATTCATGGCGAAAAGGATTCTATTGTTCCGGTCGCCTTGGGGCGGCAAGTCTATGATGCAGCACATGAGCCTAAGCAATGGTTTGTGGTAGTGGGGGCGGAACATAATGATGTGCCGTTTGTTGGGGGAGCCTCCTATTTTCAGAAAATCACGAGCTTTGTTCAGGCTTTGTTCTCCAAAGGGCATGGAGGTTCTCCGTAAAGGATGTAATCCTGCTTGACCACTGTTTCGATCGATGGCTACCATCTTCTTCGTCTCGGACTATGCTAGTGATATAAAGAGTTTTATGGTTTCTGTTGCGTATCTCTATCAAATTAATCGTTCTCCAGGGGGACTCCCCAAGTTGCCCGTGTCCGAGGCGTGGATCACGTTTAAAGGGATGGATGGGGACCGGCAACGGAATAGGGCTCTGCATGGCGGCCCAGATCGGGCATTATGCCTGTTCTCGTTTGAGGTCCTTGAGGCCTTACAACAGGAGGGACACACAGTTCACGCTGGAGCCTCGGGAGAAAATTTGACCGTGGCCGGTCTAAACTGGAGACAGCTGAAGCCAGGTGACCATCTGAAAATTGGAAAAGAGGTGCAGATCGAACTTACTAATTATTGCGAACCGTGTCGTCATAATGCGCAGTGGTTTGTGAATGGCGACTTTTCCCGGATCTCTCACCGGCAGCACCCCGGATGGAGCCGATTGTATGCTCGGGTCTTGTCCGAAGGACGCGTACGGCAAGGTGATGGGGTGTGGGTCGTGACGTTGCCGAAAAGGAAAATAAAATGATGGAACGGGTTCTCGAACTGGAAGTTATGGATGATCAGGTGCAAGTTCAGGCCTATGCCGAAGCAGATTTTCAAGAAGAAAATCAGGGGTTTGTGGATACCTTTCTTCGACTCTATGAGGACCTTGACGGCCCTCATGTTGTGGATTTGGGTTGCGGCCCCGGTGATATCGCCATCCGGCTAGCCCGGAATCATCCCACCTGTCGGATTACAGGAATTGATGCCTCCATCCCCATGATCACCTGGGCGGAACAGGCAGTGAAGCAAGCCGGGTTAGCTCATCGAATAGAGTTTCTCTCCCAACGGTTTCAAGATGTCAGATTGGCTACTCCGGCTGACGCGGTGATGTCGAACAGTTTGGCCCACCATGTTCCCAATCCACTACGATTTTGGTATGAGATAAAAAAATTGATCAAGCCCGGCGGGTTAGTGCTGGTCATGGATCTCCTTCGTCCGAATTCTCCCGACGAGGCGCAGGTGCTCGTGGATCAGTATGCGGCTCATGAACCAGAGAGATTACGGCAGGATTTCTTTCACTCCCTGTTGGCGGCATTTACGGAGGATGAGGTGGCTGCCCACCTCGCGGAACTAAATTTAAGCCGCCTGATGGTTGATGTTCCGGATGATCGGCATTGGATCGTGTATGGGCGTGTGTACTAGCCCTTCTGCGCTTGACGCTTTAGTCCCGTAAGTCTTAAAGTGCTCGTTCGGTTGGGGGATCGTCTAGGGGCAAGACATAAGATTTTGGATCTTAGAACCCAGGTTCGATTCCTGGTCCCCCAGCCAGCCAATTTCATCTTTCCTTTCAAGCACTTCACGCCATTCTTCAGTTTCCTCAACTGCCTTGTCTGACTCACTGGTCCAGGATTTTGTCCCGGTTTCTGACAACCTTCCTATGTTGATTGCCTCTTTAGAAGCCGAGCCTGAGGGGGGACCATACCGCATGGTCGTGGTGATATTCCGATGTCCAAGAATTTTTTTAACGAATATTCAGATTTACAATTCTCAGGGTCAGCGTCTGAAGCACCTACCGGTCGACAACTCGCCGCGCGAGTTTTCTTTTCTTTTTCCCCGATTTTGATGCGGTTGCGTTGTTCAGGATGAGCATTCCATAATCAGGATGAACAGAGCCCTGGTACAGAAAAAAATATGTAGTCGCTTCACGCTCAAAGAAAATATTCTAGGCCTCGCCCTGAAAGGTTTGTCTCAGCTCTGGGATTCTCACAGTATTGAACCCTCTCAACCTGTTGCAGGTGAGCGTAAAAAACACGAATCAAAAGAATAGGAAAATTTCGACCAGATATGGGACGTATTTTCTTCTTGTGCCAAAGGTCTTATCAGCGGCAATAACCTAATTAATATTCGAGCGAAGACTATTGCCCAGAAGCTATCCTTTCGGAAAGCCATCAAGCAGCGACGCTGTGTGGTATAAGTCGAAAGCTCTGGTGAATCGAATCGAGGTGACAAAAGCAAAGGGTGATTTCTGATTCAAAATTGATGATTCATTTGCCTTTGGAGAGTCTTACATAGTGTATTGGGGTTATTGATCCCAGGCATAGTGATAAGACAAAAGGATAGGTACTTAAAAGAAATTCAAGGGACCTCTTGAACCATTCATAAAATCCTCGTGCTGGCTTGGCTGTTCATAGATAACGTAAAAAGATATGTTCGCATGGTTAACACGGTTTATTGAGCATCACCCCAACCTTCATCGTTTGGCCCTCTATATTTGGAGGCTGTTTCCCCCACGGGTGGCAGGATTTTTTAAGGGGTTGCTCGCCAGAAGCTGGGTAGTAGGGGCCATAGCCGTCATGATCGACGAAAATTCGTCTCCTCCGGAGGTCCTCTTGGTTGAACACAGTTATCGGCCGAAGGGAGCATGGGGTCTTCCTGGTGGGTCCCTCGAATCGACTCCCGGAGACCCGACCAGACCAAGCAACACCCCATTGCCTGACGATGTTATACAGGCAGCTCTTTGCAAGGAAATGTCCGAAGAACTCGGTATCGCCATTAGGGTGAACAGTCTCCTTAGAATTGATGCTATTCCCTATCTTCCGGAAGAACCGGGCCCCTTTCGATTGCACTTTTACTTCCGCTGTGCTCCGCAGGACGGTTTCGCAATTTTCCGTGCGAGACTGAGTTCCGGGCACATACGCCCGCGCTCACCCGAGATCAAAGATATACGTTTTGTTCCTTTGCCTGAGTTAAACAAGTACGACCTATTTTCAACCGATCTGAGATTTTTGAATGAAGATCTTCCTAGGCTTGAACCAGCCCTTGCTACATTAAAATCCGACTGAATTTTAATTTTTCGATTCTATGCCAATCTTGCGATGGGAATTAGCGGGCCCAAGCAGTTCTCAGAGAACCTGAGTGTGAGGAAAATCCACGGCAAAATAATGTGAGTTTCCCCATGAAGGCTCGCCTCTCTTTTTTATTGCCTGGAAAGGTGAACCAAAGGAGTCACACGGGTTATGGCGATGTACGACTAAATTCGAATCTCCATGTGGTGTTCCTACGCCTAAGAGTCCGAGTCATGTTGGAACGATTTCACGGCAGGAGTTCTTTGATGCTCGGGCCGAATCCTTTTTCCCGTTTGGGGGTGCTCTTCTTCAGTTCATGCTTGTCCAGACGATTCTCTTTACCTCGCCGCTCAGAAAACAAAGAGCCATACCCAGGGGTCTCATCCGTTCTGATACTGCACAGCACTTTCCTTTTTTGATTCTCGCACCGAGAGGTCTCGAATAAATCCTGAATAGGAAGGATGTGTCCCTGTGGTCCAGGAATTCAAAGAGAGTTCGATGGGGAATTCCTGCCCGCTTTTCCTTAATCCATGGAGTGTGACCGTTTTCCCGATGACGTGAGATTCGCCTGTTGTCTGTAATCGTTTCATGCCTTTGGTATGAGCTTCCCGATACCGACTGGGCATGATCAGTGTCAGGGGTTTTCCAAACATTTCCTCGGCGGTATATTCAAACATCGATTCAGCAGCCTTATTCCACGACATGATGCGGCCGGTGTGATCGGCTAATACAATGGCATCTATGGCTGCCTGAAAGACGGCTTGAAAGCGGATTTCGCTTTCATATAAGGCGTGACGGGCGCGTTCCATTTTTTTTGCAAGGGCATAAGCCTTGAGTGCTTGACGCACCGTGGTTCTAATTTCTGAACGGTTGATGGGTTTATGGAGATAGGCAAAGGCGCCTTGTTCTTCAAGGGGGCCGGTCACATCATCGAGAGTGGTATAACTCGACAGAATAATGATGGGAAGACCTGGCACCGCTTTTGTCATCTTCTCTAGAACGAGTAAACCATCCATGTCAGGGAGTTTGACGTCCAGGATCACTACACTAGGCGAGTGAAGTTTCACGCATTCCAAGGCAGTGCCTCCTGTTGAGGCTACATCAATGCGGTGTCCGTCGGCCTCCAGAAGATCTCGTAAGGTTAGGACAATATCCTGTTCATCGTCGACGACGAGAATGGGGGAAGAGGATGGGATAGGAGATGCGTTTGCCATGGTATAACCTCATGTCTGTGGTAACTGACCCTCAACGTGGGTGTTCCTGAGAATGGGTATATAATGATTGAACACGCAATCTATGTACCATTAACGGCATAGGTTGAATCGGTCAGGCGATAAGTCTTTGGACGAATTCGTGATTTTGGGAAATTTTTTCAAGGAAAAGCCCCTGTGTCATTGACTTTCCTATATGAAAAGATGAAATTTTGATATCTGTTTGGATACACTTATTTATCCAAATGGATACACAACCCTGACCTGTATCTTTCCCGAGAAGCAATTCACCGACAACTGTGCTGGCGAATTTAGCCTGACTTTCCGATCCGTTTCGTTTAATAGATCAACTATTTGTCTCCAAGGCTCAACAATCGGACCCCACCCGACGTAAAATTGTGAAGAGCACTGATCTCATCCGGCCTCGAAATCGAAGTCGCCGCATTTATCATGTATGACAGAACCATAAATATGTTTGGATCCGTATCCGGTGGGGTAGGATGTGTGAGGGAACGGATTTAGGAAACCTATGCGGGTCCAGGGAATTTTGGCGAAATGGTTCGGATCAATGAGTCATCAAGGGCAGGTTGGGCCTCGATGTGGTGTCGCTTGAGTTCATCCATTGGTTATGGCACTCTCCAATGTTGATAAACAAGAATTTGGTCATGTGCATGCGGCAATTGGGTGTGTTGCTATTTAAGAAAGCCTGGGATAAGGCCCCCGGCTCTCTTTCCTTGGTCTGAATATAGATTCCTCATCCTCTCATTCCCCTGAATGTTTAACGGCTGGAGTATATGGTGATTTGGGAATGAACATGGTTATCCCCATACAGGAACGGTTAATTGTTGCACTTGATGTTTCCTCCGTAGAGGAGGCTCGTCGATATGTGAAAGATTTAGAGGGGGTCGCCTGGTTTTATAAAATCGGCCTGGAATTATTTCTGGCGGTTAATGCGGATTTTATTAAGGAATTACGAGCACAAAATTGCCGGATCTTTTTAGATCTGAAGATGAATGATATCGATGAAACCGTGCGTCGAGCCGTGAATCTGGCGGCTGACCTTGATGTTGATTTTCTTACCATTTTTGGAAATCATGCTACCGCCAAAGCTGCGGTGCTGGGTCGAGGCGCCAGGTCAATACAAATTTTGACCGTTCCGCTCCTTTCGAGTTGGGGGGAGAAGGATCTTCAAGACCTGGGGATGTTGAGTGTGCAACCAGGAGAGCCCGCACGTTTTCATTCTCTGGATGACTATGTCTTATGGCGAGCCGATATGGCGATGGCCCAAGGGTGCGATGGTCTGATCGCCTCAGGAAAGTATGTCGGAATCCTCCGAGAACGGTTTGGGGAGAACGCCCTCATAGTCTCCCCAGGTGTGCGGCCAGCCGGACAGAACACCCATGAACATCAACGTTCCTTAACTCCATTTGACGCCATTCGAGCCGGGGCGGATTATTTAGTCGTTGGGCGACCTATTCGCGATGCGGATAATCGGCGCAAAATGGCACAAGGGATTCAGGAGGAGATTGCCTTAGCGGTCAAGGCTGGTCCTTCGAAAGAACGACCATTGGCTGGGGAGAGATAGCTGGCAACACCGCACGAGGCTTAAGCAACCAAAGCGGCCAGCCCTTCATTGAAATTATCTGCACGTTTTTCCTCTCCCTTATTTTAGGGGTGTGTCTACCCTTTCTCACGCTCCCTTTTGTCTCTAGTCTGCTTGCCTCACTCACTTAACCGCCAACATGTTGATACGTATCTTCTTCTATTGAGTGATTACGAGTGATTTGTGATGTCTTGGTGCACCGGATCGTGATGCACCGTATTTCCGAATATCACAGGGGAGCGATTGGGATAGCCAATGGACCTCTCCCCAATAATCATTTTCCCCGGTAACCTGCCCAATTCCTTGATGAGGAGCAGGGGCGTGACCATTAATGCCGGGATTGGTATGATGGGACCTGGATGATGGAGAAACAGCGCGGGTTGGCCTTCGGAAGGCCACGAGCCGCGATCAATCCCGTGAGGAAAACAGCATCCTGTGTCGTCGATGCTGAAATACGATGCCCCGGAGTAGCCGGAGTAAATGTGGGCATCCAAGTGGACATTGGATTGGGAAGTCTAGGTTCAAACACTTCTAAGTGAGAAGTGTTTCAAAGAGACCTTCGAATAAATTCTGAGGGTCACGTACACGGTTCTGGACGGTAGGCATAAGGGAGGAATGTATGACGATGCGAAGGGAATGGTTGCGAATCCTCATTGTGGAAGACCGTCCTGACCAATTAGAAACGCTCGTCAATGTCCTAGGGGAGGAAGGCTATCAGGTGGTGGGGGCCAGTGGGGCTGCGGAAGCTTCGGAATATGCGAAATGTGAAAGCTTTGCGGTCGCAGTGGTTGATGTGCAGGCGCCGGATGTCTCCGAAGTCTCATTGCTTTCTCTTCTCAAGGCGAAGAATGCCGAGATTCAGATGATCCTGAGTCCGGCCTTTGCCAGTCTGGATTCAGCTAAAGATGTGATTGGTGAGAGCGCCGTTGCCTACCTTAAACAGGGAGGGTCCACATCAGATTTGCTTGGTACTATCCGTCGAACGCTCCGTCACCAACTGACGGAATACACGAAGGAACTGGAGATCGCGTTGGCAGAGCGGGATGAACGGTTTCGGCAACTTGTGGACCATATTAAAGAAGTTTTTTGGGTCTTTGCCCCTGACCAGTCTGAGGTCTGGTACGTCAGCCCTCAATATGAAACGGTCTGGGGCCGGAGTTGTGCCAGTCTTTTGGAAGATTCTCGAAGCCTATGGAATGCGATTCATCCTCACGATCAACCACGATTTCTCACACACCAATTTGAATCGGATGTGAATGGGGTTCAGGGCGAATGCCGGATTGTAAGACCGGATAACACCATGCGGTGGGTGCGAATACAAACGGTTCCTATTCGGAAGTCTAATGGGGACCTGCTGAGCCTTGCGGGAGTGGCGGAGGATATTACAGAACGAAAGCGTGTGGAAGAGGCTCTGACGAAAACCGAGCGCCAATTTCGACAATCAAGCCGCATGGAAGCCATTGGGACGTTGGCTGGCGGCATCGCCCATGATTTCAACAATATTTTAACGGCAATTTTGGGGTATACCGAATTGGCGTTGGCCACCGTGCCAAAGGAAAGCCGTACTCAACGAAATCTGCAAGAAGTGCTGACCGCGGGTCATCGAGCCAAGCACCTAGTGCTTCAAATTTTGACCTTTAGTCGTCAAGCGGGTCAGGGGAAAAAGCCCACACCTCTCCACATGGTTGTCCGGGAGGCCCTGAAACTCTTGCGATCCACGATTCCCACGACAATTGAGATCCGTCAATCATTGAATACAGAGGCTACCATTCTAGCGGATCCGACCCAAATGCATCAGATCATTATCAATCTATGCACCAACGCTGAATATGCTATGCGAGAACCCGGCGGGATTTTGACCGTCGCCCTGGAAGATGTGGAAGTAACAGAGGAACTCACGGGAGCGATCTCGGGATTACATCTTGGTCCGCATGTTCGGTTAACGGTGGAAGATACCGGTTCGGGCATGACGCCGGAGGTACTTGAACGGCTGTTTGATCCTTTCTTTACCACCAAGCCGATTGGCGAGGGGTCGGGGATGGGGATGGCCGTGGTGCATGGAATTATTACGAGTCACAAAGGAGCCATTGTCGTTGATAGTATCGTGAACAAGGGGACGAAAATCGATGTTTACCTCCCGACCGTTCCGACCCAGGTCGTAGAGCCTATTTATGATCAAAAAGCCGTTCCGACTGGGAAAGAGTCGGTTTTATTTGTGGATGATGAAGAGACGATTGTGCGTCTTGGGAAGGAACTTCTCACGCAACTGGGATATACCGTGGAAGTGTATACGAGTTCAATCGAAGCCCTAAGGACATTTAGGCAAGACCCTCATCGTTTTGATCTCGTGATTACCGATCAGACTATGCCGGGATTGACCGGTGAGGCTTTATCCCGTGAGCTTCTGCGGATTCGCCCGGATCTCCCCATCATTTTGTGCACAGGATTCAGTCATGTGATCTCTGCGGAACGAGCAAAGGCATTGGGTATACAGGGCTATTTAATGAAGCCATTGGCGATTCGGGACCTGGTTCCAATTATTCGCCATGTTCTCGACAAAACACCTTCGTCGTTAGCTGAGTCTTGACCTACCGGAAAAGGAATGAATGCGATAGACACGGTTCTATAAGTTGGTGGTGGATCGCAAATAGCCCCCTGAGATGCAGGCCATTCCGGGAAGGCTATTCAATAATCATGAATACGAGAAGCGGATTGTTCATTGTTGGTGCGACGTTCGAGAGCCGAGATATTGTGAGTTTGGCCCAAACCATTATTCCATAAAGGATCCACAGTTGGTCGCACAGTCCGTGATGGGTCTTTCCCTGTGAAAGAGGAAGATGACCATCCGGAGTGGGGCGCAGAAAGAGACAAAGTCATGGCAAACATTCTTGTTGTGGATGATGATCGGCAGGTTTGTGACCTGTTGAAGCAGGCATTGGAAGATCAGGGATATACTGTGGACTGTGCCGCAAATGGAGTCGAAGGTATCAAGGAATATCGCAACCACCCTGCCGATCTCATTATTTTAGATATTCTTATGCCCGAAAAAGAGGGGCTTGAGACCATACTGGATTTGCGGCGTGAATTTCCTCAGGTAAAAATTATTGCCATGTCGGGCGGAAGTGAGCGAGCCAAACTCGATTTGTTGGACCTCGCTCGTCGGTTAGGGGCTCAACATACCATCGATAAGCCTTTCCAATTGCACACCATTACGGACCTCGTTACACAAGCCCTTCACGAAAATTAGCCAGGGTTTACCTGTTTGGACCACGAGCGATGCTGTATTTTCGGACTCAACCTGATGCCGTGTTTATTCCGTTTCTGAGGCAGGCGCTTGACTGCGAGCTTCAAGCCGTGCGGCGTGTAGCATCTCACAATGACACTGATGCCTGGTTAGTGGAGTATCCGGCCGTGGGGAGAGTGTTTACTCCCTATAGCGCACTCATCACGCTTGAGGAATTGCTGGTTGCCCATGAGGCATCGATGGTCTATCGATTGACCGACTATCATTGGCTTCTACTATACGAATGCCTCAAAAATTATTGTCTCTGGCACAATGATCAGGTTTTTGATGGATCGGTGTCATTTACCATGTTGGGGGGATACCGGTTTGGGCTGGTGGATTTCGAAACGATGATCGATCGGTATTTCTGGGATCATGAATTTATGGAACTATTGTACGCTGATGCGGATGAATCAGATTGCTGTTCATGTGGAGAACACACGGACAGGTCTGATATAGATCTCTCTTATGGATTACGTCCGCATCCCGACAAGCTCAAATTAACTCCGGTAGAGGAGACCGCCTGGCGTATTCCGGAGCCGGAAGAATGTGGCCAGTGGCGTCTACCTTAAGACCGAATCATCAATAATTGAAGTGGCGTAAAGTCTCTCAGGAGAAATCATGGAAAAACCAGCAGACGTGCAATTTCACATTTATGACCTGTTACGTCGGCGCTGGAGTCCAAGAGCTTTTGCCGATCAGCCGGTAGAACGAGAGAAAATCCAAAGCTTGTTGGAAGCGGCACGATGGGCTTCCTCCTGTTTTAACGAACAGCCCTGGGTCTTTATTCTTGCGACAAGCGAGCACCCCGAAAGCCATCGGAAGCTTCTGAGTTGTCTGGTGGAGGGAAATCAAATCTGGGCGAAACGGGCTCCGCTCCTTCTGCTCACGGTGGCAAAACTCCATTTTGACCATAATGGGCAGGTTAACCGCCATGCCTATCATGATGTTGGGTTGGCTGTGGGAAACCTGGTTATGCAAGCCACAGCCATGGATCTGTCGGTTCATCAGATGGCCGGGATTCTTCCAGACACCATTCGTGAACGCTATGCTCTTCCTGCCGGTTATGAAGCCGTAACCGGGATTTCCATCGGGTACCAGGGAGATGCCTCCACCCTTCCGGAGTCGCTTCGTGAACGGGAATTGGCACCACGGACTCGTAAGCCTTTAAGAGAGTTTGTGTTCTCCGAGACGTGGGGGCGAAACCCGGAATGCTTGTAGCTCATTGAATCCCCCTCGACCCATGTATTGGAGCGCTCCATCCCGGTTCTCACTTTTATGAACATTTTTCGTGGCACACTGGAAACAGCGAGTGCTCTCTGTCTGCCCAGGGGAGCCCGTCTCATAAAAGGCAGTCATGTGCTCTGTGAAAGGGTAAGACGAAAACACAACAGGATGGTTCACGTAACCGGAAGAAATGAAGGCCTATTCAACACAACAGTAAGGAAGGAGACACCATTATATGATTACGGCCATAGGCGATGTGTTACGGCGGTGTTATGAGCGCGGGTGGATTACCAGCCGTGATGGAAATTGTAGTCTGAGACGAGCGAGGAGCGTCTACCTGTACGTCACTCCCTCGGGCTGGCGAAAGACGATTGTCCACCCTGAGCATATGGTCAAAATTAAGTTGGTCGATGGGAAATTGCAGGTGACTCCCGGAACCAATCCTTCCGGTGAGTTGCATATGCATTATCTCTTGACCAGAGGCATGAATCGGACGCGTGCCGTCGTGCATGTGCACCCAACCCATGTGGTCGCAGCCATCTATCGAGGGTTTGATCTCCAGAAAATCTGCAAAGACTTTCCCGAAATCTACCGTTACACCCGTATTGGGCCAACAGCGCCAGCCCTTCCTGCCATCAGTACCGAACTTGGAGAAGCTACCGCGAAGGCCTTAGGGGTCACAGAAACCAACCCGGCAGGCGATTACGATATTGTCGGCCAGGCCAACCACGGAGTCTGCTCCATGGCACCCGACCCCTGGTCGGCGTACGAGCATATCGAACGGTTGGATCATATTTGCGAGATTGTCCTGAAAAGCGGCGTCTCTCCCTGACAGGATGGTGAAAATGGCCATCAGCTTTGTTCTCGCTTCTCTTAGAGACTCAACGTACATGAGTACGTTTCGTCTCTTCGCTTGCTGCGGCCTCGCTGAATGGCCATTTTGACCATCCTGCCAACTGGTCGTTGGGTTTCTTTCGTTCTTTATAAGATGAAAACTATCAGCAGTCCCCCTATTCCCTGCGACTTAGTCCTGTGTTTTTGTCCGACGCCTTCTGCCTGGCCCCTAGGGCGGACACTCTTATCAACTGGCAGCCCTTGTTCGAGCGCAGCGAGTTGGGCTGCGCTCCTCAAGCTCGTGGTCGCTCTCTCCCATGTGGCCAGGAAGGGCGTCAATGGTTTTGGGTCCTTTTGCCGCAACAAAAGGGCCTCGGCTGCCGGGCCGAAACCCGGCAACCCTCGAATAGGTCGGAAGTTATTTGAAAAGGCTATAGTTGATATCACCCGTTTTTAGTCTTTCTCCCTCTCCATTTTTTTCAACACATCTTCATAGTTTTCTCTCACAGTTTTCGTGTTGGGGTGCTCTAATCCCAAGGCTTTTTCCAAAATCTTGAGAGCGCGCTGATAGAGAGGCTCGGCCTCGGCAAATTTTTCTTGGCGGTGATAGAGCCCGGCTAAATCGTTAAGGCTCGTGGCAATGTGGGGATGGGTGGGCCCCAAGGCCTGTTCCCGAATGGCTAGGGCCCGCCGATAGAGAGGCTCGGCCTCGGCATATTTCCCCTGGTTGCGATAGAGCCCCGCTAAATTATTGAGGCTTGTGGCAATATCGGGATGAGTGGGCCCCAAGGCCTGTTCCCGAATAGCCAGGTTCCGCCGATAGAGAGGCTCGGCCTCGGCATATTTCCTTTGGTTGCGATAGAGCCCCGCTAAATTATTGAGGCTCGTGGCAACGTGGGGATGGGTGGGTCCCAAGGCTTCTTCCCAAATGCCCAGGGCCCGCCGGAAGAGAGGCTCGGCCTCGGCATACATCCCTTGGCTGCGATAGAGCGCCCCCAAATTGTTGAGGCTCATGGCAACATCGGGATGGGTGGGCCCCAAGGCCTGTTCCCGAATGGCCATGGCGCGCCGATTGAGAGGTTCGGCTTCGGCATATTTCCCTTGGCCGTGATAGAGCGCCCCCAAATTGTTGAGGCTCATGGCAACATCGGGATGAGTGGGTCCCAAGGCTTCTTCCCGAATGGTCAGAGTCCGCCGATAGAGAGGTTCGGCCTCGGCATACTTCCCTTGGCTGTCGTAGAGTCCCGCTAAATTGTTGAGGCTCGTGGCAACATCAGGATGAGTGGGCCCCAAGGCCTGTTCCCGAATGGCCAGGGCCCGCCGATAAAGAGGCTCGGCCTCGGCATACTTTCCTTGGCTGCCATAAAGCGCCCCCAAATTGTTGAGGCTTTGGCCAACATCGGGGTGGTAAGAGCCTAATGCCACCTCACGAATACGGAGCGCGCGGTGGTATAGGGGCTCGGCCTCGGCATACTTTCCTTGGCGGTGATAGAGCCCTGCTAAATTGTTGAGGCTCGATGCTACATCAGGATGAGCGGGCCCCAAGGCTTGTTCCCGAATGGCCATGGCGCGCCGATTGAGAGGTTCGGCCACAGAATATCGGGCGCGTTCATCGAGATAATAGGCGGTTTGGTTTAACATCCGTGCTCCTTCTAAGAGCATGAGATTTTCTTGGGAAATAAAGGAAGCACATTGCTGTGCCTGAGCCAGCAAACGGTCACATTTAGGCCAAGATTCAAAATTCACTTCTGGAAACACACGATTTATCGCTCTGACTAGTCTTTCAATCCATTGTTTTCTAGTTTCTTTATTAAGACTATTTAGGAGAACGGCTTGGACCAAGCGATGGATATCCAACGTGTTGGTGTTCATGTCCCGATGGATGAGCGAAAATTTCAGAATTTCCCTTAATGCCTTGTTAAAGGAAATGGGATTCTCAGCCACCGGCTTTAGAACGGGACCGAGTTCCGACGCTCCCTCGGTGATCAGTTCTTCGGGGATGCCATCGGGATGGAGAAACGAACAGAAGGTTAAAAGCTCGGCTGCGGCGGGATTTGCCTGTTCGATTCGTTGAAAAGACAGGACCCAGGTTGTGGCCACCGGATCGGGATGCCCAGGGGCGAAGAGGCCTCGCTCTTGAAGAAGGTCCACGCCATGTGCCTGGTAGAGTTCCAGGTAACCAGCCAATCCACATTGCGTTGCTTCAATGTAAGCGCCAGCCTGGTCTAATGCGAGGGGTAGGCCGTCTAGTTCCCTGACAATAGCAAGAGATTGATCGCGCAATTCTTGGGGAATGATTTCATATGAAATGTCTTTGGAAATCAATTTTGCTCGCCGTAAAAGAAAAGCTGCTCCCTCCTGATCCGGCAATTTCCTGACTTCAACTTGAGAGATCGCCCCTGTGGCATGTGCCCTGGTGGTGAAAAGAATATGGCCTGATTGAAGACCTTGAATGAAAGAGGTGATCAAGGAAAGGTCATCGGCATTGTCCAGGATTAATAGCCAGTGGTCATGTTGTTGGAGCCATCGCTGAACGGCTTTGACAATCTCTTGCTGATCCTGGGCCTGCTTTTCCCGTAGGTCTAACACCGAGGCGAGCTGAGCAAAATCAGATGTGAGGGATTCCTTAGATTCGGCTTTGATCCATAGAATATGGCTGTAGTCGTCTTTGTGCCGGTAGGCATACTCCCCGGCCGTTTGAGTTTTGCCGATTCCTCCCAGCCCGCAAAATGCAGCCTTGCCTGATGCCAGAAGCGCTTGACGAATCTCCCCAAGATTATCTTCCCTCCCCGTAAAAAACGGATTCCGTCCAAACGGTACATTCCAGACAGGTTGGGGGCCATTTCCAATTGACGTTTTCGGTGGACTGGGTTGTTGCAAAATTTTCAGCAGGCTTTGTGCGACCTCTAAGAGAACCTTGTCTTGTTGATGTTCAGGGAGGGAGTTTAGCGGGGTGGTCGGCGAGTTTGCGGACTGGAGTGTTGCAAGAGAGAGTTCTTCCGGGCCATTGACCGGATCCGGGTATTTGAACGTCGTTTCTTTAAACAAGCAGTGTCGTACGATGACGGGCAGAATGACCACTCCCCTATCTTTGGCATTCTTTAAAAGGACAGGAAGTTCGCTATTTCTGATATAGGAAGAAGCCAAAAAGGCTGGGCTGACCAGCAAGACAGCAGCTTTGGTGTGTTCGAGGGTTTGCTGTATCCGGCTGTGCCAATCCTGTCCGGTCTCAATGTCTTTGTCCGACCAGGCACATACCTGGTCTTGAATGGCTAGTGGAGCTAATTGCTCCAAGAGACGGTCAAGCCAACGTTTGCCCGGATCTGGACTTTCGTTATCTGAGTGGGCATAGCACATAAATACCGGCAAGTGAGAAGGAACCATTTCACTCATCAGTGGCGTAATCTCCAGGATTTAAGTTAGGTTGGCAAAACCCAACGAATTTATCAACAATAGGTTTTATGATTGGTTATTCCTGCAACTTTCCGGTTATCTTTATTCTCAATACTTCCTTGCCAGAAAAGGAAAAAGTCACTATCATTTTTTCTGTTTGATTTATGCAAATTTTGCATAGGTTTAAAATCTTCTCCATTTATTAAGTGTTAGAAAGGATTCTGCATGGCTCAAAAGAAATCTGTTCGTCGCGTGGCTTCACAGCCTTCTTCGAAGAAACCATCTGTACCCATAAAAAAAACCGTGGCTTCTAAGTCTTCTGCAACGAAAAAGCAGGGGAAAACCGGTACAGCGTTGGGAAAGAAAAAGACTTCCCTCAAGGGCCCTTCTGCGAAAAAACCTGTTGTCGCTAAAAAATCACTACCAACGAAAGCCAAACCAGCTTCTTCTAAACGTGTTTCTGCAAAAAAGACCGGTACGCCAAAAAAACCTGTGGTGAAGAATACAAAGATCAGTGCCCCCACAAAAAGGAACGTGGTGAAAGCGGTTTCCAAGCCCACAGCCAAAAAGCCCGCTGCTCCAAAACGGCCTCCTCTCAAGCAGAAGGCTTCGGTTGCGAGGAACACAATCGTTTCACCACGGCCTTCCGCCACGAAATCTGTGGTCACCAATAAAAAACCTTCGCTTTCTCAAAAGAAAATTGTGCCGGCACAAACCAAGAATCCACAGGCCCGGACTCCAAGTCGATCAGCTCCATCCCCTGCCCGTTCAGCCGAGACGAAGACGGGAGGAGAACCCCTCTCTCCCACGGAACGCTATAATCTGGGTGGCCTTTTCGTCTGCGCGATTGAACGAGCGAACGATCCAGAATCCAAACGGCTTCGTGCCGTCCTTCGTCATTTGGATCTTCCTTCGCAAGAAAAAGATAATCTTCTTCGCTTGTCGCAAGGGTTCACGATTCCCAAATTGTTTGCGGATGGTGTGGGAGGGGATAAAGTCAACCAAACCCTGACGGACTTCATCCGGTTTGCGTTGTCGGAAGGGGCCTATGAGAAGAAATGGCGTGATGAAATCAGACAGGTTGGGGTATGGTTGGGCTACTTCCCCCAGCAGTTCGAACAGATTGAACAGAAGGTGTTAGCAAAACGGTAACGTGGTCTGGCTATCCTAGATCGCGGCGGCCTTCGATGGATTTGAGCAGGGTGACCTCATCGGCATATTCGATATCCATGCCGACCGGAATGCCATAGGCGATACGGGAGACCTTGACCCCCAAGGGCTTTAATCGCTTGGTCAGATAAATGGCGGTGGCCTCTCCTTCAATCGTGGGGTTGGTGGCCACGATGACTTCCTTGAATGCTCCATTTTGGACACGGTTTTCCAGGTCATGGGTGCGGATATCTGCCGGCCCGATGCCGTCCAGCGGAGAGAGCGCTCCATAGAGCACGTGATAGAGACCTCGAAAGGCGCGGCTTTGTTCGATAGCATACAGGGTGCTGGGTTCTTCCACCACGAGGATGATCGTGGTGTCCCGTTTCGGGTCCAGGCAAATCTCGCAGAGCGGGCCTTCGGCAATGTTTCGGCATTGGGTGCAGAAGGAGACCCGTTCCTTCACATCCCGAATGGCATCGGCTAGGCGAAGCGCCTCTTCCTTGT
>JBGSSO010000285.1:0-11693 GCA_041737015.1 Nitrospirales bacterium | reverse complement strand
CGTGAATTAGCCAATGTCATGCGAAAAGTGGCGAAGCGCATTGCCGAAGGAAAGATCAAACGCTATCAGGTCACACCCCGAAACCTCCATCACTACCTCGGTGTTCCTAAATATGTGCCGGACCAGGAACAGGAAAAAGATGAAGTCGATAAGATCGGGACCGATTTCCGCGGGGATCCCTCGGCTGCCTTGTTGGAGGTTCTCGATCCGGAACAAAATCATGCGTTTGTCGATCACTACCTCGGAGTCCCCGTTGACCTGAGTGAGGTCATGTTCATTACGACCGCAAATTTGACGGATCCCATTCTCTCCGCACTACGGGACCGAATGGAGATCATTGAAATTCCAGGATATTCGGAAGAAGAAAAGCTTGGCATTGCTCAACGCTACCTGATCCCGCGTCAGTTAGAAGAACACGGGATCACGGAAGAACACTTACTCCTCACCGATTCCTGCCTGGCGCGCATCATTTCTCAATATACCAAGGAGGCCGGAGTTCGCAATCTAGAGCGTGAACTAGCCAATGTTATGCGAAAAGTGGCAAAGCGCATTGCCGAAGGAAAGATCAAACGCTATCAAGTCACACCCCGAAACCTCCATCACTACCTCGGTGTTCCTAAATATGTCCCGGATCAGGAACAAGAAAAAGATGAAGTCGGCGTCTCAACAGGACTCGCATGGACAGAAACCGGTGGGGATGTCCTGTACATCGAGGCTTCGGCTATCAAGGGAAAAGGCCTCTTGACCTTAACAGGTCATCTCGGGGACGTCATGAAAGAATCTGCTCATGCCGCACTGACGTATATCCGCTCCCAGGCCAAGTCACTGGGAATCAATCCTGACATTTTCGCTAAACAGGACATTCACGTTCACGTTCCGGCTGGGGCGATCCCCAAAGACGGACCGTCCGCAGGCATTACCATGGCCACGGCCCTGGCATCCTGCCTCAGCAATCAACCTGTCAAACGAGACTTGGCGATGACAGGAGAAGTCACGCTTCGCGGCAGAATACTGGCCATTGGGGGGTTAAAAGAAAAAGTTCTCGCCGCTAAACGGGCCCATATCAAAACCATTGTTATGCCTAAAAGAAATCAAAAAGACCTTGATGATATTCCCAAACATCTACTACGGGGCCTTGAGTTTATTTATGTAGAGAATATGTCGGAAGTTCTCAAAGTTGCCCTTCGCACCAAGAATCGACACGCCTTGAACTCGTCAATGACCCATGGACATAGTTCTTCAGGGCGTCGAAAAAAAGTTGCATTGCCGGTCACCCCTCGCCCTTTACGACAAACCATCACCAAGACACGCTGACTTTTTTATCATGTCCCCTTCCCGCCGCCAGGCGCTCGTGTCAAAAATTGGGGAATTCCAACTCATCCGCGCTCTGACTCGTGGGTTCTCCCCACCCGGTCCTCGTACCCTTATTGGCATGGGAGACGATGCTGCGCTTCTGGCTCACCCCTCATCAGCCCATCTCGTCATATCCACCGACCTCCTCGTTGAAGACATTCATTTCTCAAAAAATACTTCTTCATTTTTTGACCTTGGCTACAAGGCAGCCGTGGCCAATCTCAGCGACATTGCCGCAATGGGAGCCACTCCCACATATATCCTGGTGGCCGTGGCCCTTCCCTCTCATGTGAGATATGGTGACTGGAAGGACCTGTATCGTGGGATTTCCGTTCCTTGCAAAGCCCATGGGGTTCAACTTGTGGGTGGGGATACTTCAGCATCACATTCTTCTTTGTTTCTGGCAATCACCATACTGGGGCAGGTTGAACCCGGTCATGCGTTAACGCGAGGTGGGGCTCATGAAGGAGATATCATCTATGTCAGTGGATCATTAGGTAACTCAGCTGCAGGATTGGCATATCTGACCCATCAAGCTTCACGAGGAAAGATTTCGAACTTGCGACAACCCATGAAGTTTTTAGTTCGGCGCCATCTCCAACCCACCCCGCGTATTGCATTAGGACGGTTGCTGTCTTCTCGCCGTTTGGCTTCGGCCGCCTTGGACCTCTCTGATGGCCTCTCAGGAGATATCCAACATTTGTGCCAACAAAGCCAAGTCGGTGCCCTCATTCAGGAAGCCAGCCTTCCTATGTCATCTCATCTCATCACGTATGCTTCACAGTTGAGCGTAGATCCTCTACCCTGGGCTCTACACGGAGGAGAAGAATACGAATTATTGTTTACCGTGTCTCCAAAAAAACAACACCGTTTGGAATTGGCAGTCAAACAACTACGGATTCCTGCCACAGCCATTGGCGTCATTACCTCTCGTCGTTCGGGAGTTCATATTGCTCATCAAGACGGCAGAACTCAAAAATTGGTATCTCAAAGTTATGTGCATTTTTCGGAGTAACAGAATACTAGGAAGTTGCCCATGGTAACGCTTGAATCTGTCCGACAACAATTGACTCACGTCTTACACCTTCGAGAAACTCCTCACCGCACAGCCTTGGCATTTGCTCTTGGTGTGTTTATCGCCTTCGCGCCACATTATTTGTTCCATACAGCTAGCGTGGTGTTCTGCGCCTGGGCTTTCCGGCTGAATTTTTTAGCTCTCTTTCTGGGGTCATTGATCAACAATCCCTGGACACTTGTTCCAATCTTAGCTGCCAGTCTCTATACCGGCATGCTATTGGTAGGCGCATCCTTATCAACCACGATTGAGTGGGATCGGATGAGTGTGGACAATATGTTTGACATGCTTTTCCCTTACCTCATTCCTTTTCTTGTTGGGGCCTGCACCCTGGCGATTGTCGGATCGTTGATCGCCTACCCCGTCATGCGATGGGCCATCACCCGATATCGGGGAATCAAGAATTCCTAGCAAAATGAAAAACACGGCGCACAGCAAATCCTAACCGTGAATACTTTTTATGCCATGTTGCTTCAGGCAATCCGGCACACTCCAACAGGCGAAGGATTGAGGCCAGGGAAAAACTCTTAGCCCATGCCCATGTCAGAACCACTCTCATCCCCGTTTGATGGCGTCTCGCTTCTCGCCGACCCTATTCACGGCTATATTTCCATCACCGTTCCCTATCCACAACCACATTCTACCGAACAGACCGAAAAGGATCTGATTGATTCTCCCTGGGTTCAACGTCTTCGGTATATTCTCCAACTTCAGAGTGCGCATTGGGTCTATCCCGGCGCCGAGCATACCCGCTTCCAGCACTCCCTTGGGACCATGCACCTGGCAGGTCGATTTATGGCTCGCCTCTATCCGTCGCTTTGCCAAACCGTCTCCGAGGTACCATCGTGTCATTTCCTAGAGGAATTTATTCGTATAACGGCCTTGCTCCATGATATCGGGCATGGCCCGTTCTGCCACTTTTTTGACCATCATTTCCTGCATCAATTTAACCTGACGCATGAAGTGCTCGGCCAACACATTATTCGTGACCATTTAGCTCAAATTATCAAAAAGATCAGTCGGAGTCCTTCTGGGCCATTTGCTCCAGGAGAGCAATTGGATCCGGAACATATCGCCTTTCTCATTCTCAAGGATCCTCACAAATCGACGAAGGGTCTGCCACCATGGGTCGTCGCCTTACAACCCCTTCTTGGAGGAATCTATACACCAGACAATTGCGATTACGTCCTCAGGGATTCCTATATGTGTGGGGTGGCCATTGGCCCGGTGGATATTGAACGACTTCTTCATTACACCTTTTTTTCAGCACATGGACTCACAATCCATCAATCAGGACTTCCGGCGTTACAAATGTTTTTACACGCCAGACTCTATCTCTATGCCAACGTCTACTACCATCGCACCACACGAGCAATCGACATTCACCTTCAAGAAATTTTTCAACCCACAATGGAGATTCTGTGCAAAACAAATCCTCTCCAATCCTTGAGCCACTATCTGCACTTGACTGATTGGTATGTCATCGAAACGGTCCGTTCCTGGAAGCACGCTCGCGCCGTGCATAAACGCCAACTGGGATTGGAGTGGAATCAAATTATCGGAAGACACGTGAAGTGGAAAACCGCATTCAGCACTCTGCTCCCCATTATTCAGCCGGCATCATCTTCCTTTCAACCGCAGGTATTTCTGAGCCGGATGCGTCGACTGTTACCTACTAAATATCGTCGCCAAGATATTCGAGTAGACTTTGCGCATAAGGACCCTCGCCCTATTAATTTGCTCAACATGGGGAACTTTCAAATATTTGTCTGGAACCCCGCCAAAAGCACAGTCGAAAAAGATAGTCTTCAGAAATATCTCCAGTATCTTCCAGCTCGCATGATCACCCTGCGAGTATTCAGCCAGGATCATTCCATCGATGAGATCCTTGCCAAAGCCGCCGAGGAAACCCTCCGACGGCACTGGCCAACTTTAATACAACCATTCTAAGTGCTTACAACAGGATCAGTCGCTCCACATATGGATTCATTGGAATCACAAAATCGAGTGCCAGGTTAGTGGGAGCGACTGCCCAGATGGAGGGCGTAAATGTCTTTCACCAAGGAGAGTTGTAAGCGAAAAGTTTTGACCGAACCGGGGAGATGGGGGACAACCTGAACGGAATCCTGACATTCCAGACAGGATCCCAATAACTTCACCTGAAGGTCTTGTAAGCTTTGCAGAAAAAACGGATCCTCAGGCCAATCTTGAAATTGGATGTCACGAATTTTCCCTTCTTGCACATGGACGACGCCCACCGCCGTCCGTTTATTGCCTGGAAGATACCCCCGCACTGGCAGCCCTTCCGTTATCGCAGGAGCCCAATTGAATTTGATCAGGCTTTCTAAATCCTGAAGAAGAATATCTTCCGGGTCACCTGGGCGGGAAATCTTGGGCTCCTCTTCTTTGAACTCTTTGAGGGGCTCCAGCATAACAAGAACGTGCTCGTCCGGCACAGGAACCACCACGCTATCAAATGTTACATGTTGCCCTTCCCGCTCCACCCAATCAACCGGAAATTTGATGAACCCGGTGACAAATGGGTTCGGCCACATCGGTAGGGATACCCCTTGAGTACCTCGCATTGAAAATTTACGTTCCGTCCGCCACCCCCAATCGGAAAAAATGGCCAGCACATCCTTCCTTTCATTAAGGGCACGGATAAATACGCGACGGGGCTTTTGGAAATGTTCAATAAATAATGACTGAGCTCCTGAATCCTCATCTAAGGTCGTTCTAAATCCATCAGAATCCACTTCCCCCCTTGAAACGGTTCCTGACTTCTGCACTTGCTCAAAAATATTGGAAATCCGATGAGGAGAAAAAAATAATGAAAAAGGAATAGCCATGACCGGCACAGACCTCGTAGGCTCAATCGAAAAGTGCCAAACCTGATACAGGGGCTGCCCCATTTCAACAACACATCCCTCATCCCAAATCGTTTCTGCTAACTGATACGCTTCCCTTCGCTGATGAGTGAGCTTCTCCAATGATAGAAATGCATCAATTTGATACACCATAGATGGAGGATCTGGTTCGGAGGAAATCACCTGTCGCTCTTCTTTGTCAATTCCAGGATCCCGTCTAGAGGACATCTGCGGGTTTTCCGAACTTTGATCCACCATTGACCGACTAACTCCATCAAGAGAAGGGTCAAACACACTAATGAGGTGAGTCACAAGACTTTGTTCCAAACCAGGGATATCCGACTCTACTCCTTGAGCGTTTACTGAGCCCACGACTACCCCGGTCTCTACGTCGACAATCTGCAGATCCACGGAAAGAGTCTCCTGCTGCGAGTAAAAACTCCCTTGAATGAGATACCGTACTCCTTTTAATCGTCCAAGACCGACAGGTTTCTCACCTGATGAAAACCCTCGTTGTTGAAGCCATTGCTCCCGTAACACCGAACCCAGTGCATCTCGCGATACCACCTCAAGTTGTGGCCATTGCGCCAAATCACTGACCAGCATTTCCTGAAGTCCGCGACCCAGCCAATTTAGATGGGAATGCCGGCTCATATTCTCCAAAGGTAGGATAGCAACACTATGCGGTCGATTGAGAACACGCGGGTGTATAGAGGAAATGGGGGATGAAGATGATGAAGTTGGAGAAACGGCAACCTCAGGTGGCCTCTGACATCCTGCCACGATCACGAGAGAGGACACCAGACACCAGAAAATTCCCGGAGCCCTAGTCAAGGACGGAATCGACAGGTTGCTTGAGGCGAAGTCGTTGCATGGTGGCTTGAGACCGAAGTGTGTGTCGAATAATCGCTTCGCGATCATCAGATGAAATTTTGGTGAACTCCACCGCAATCTCAAATCCTTGTTCCTTGCCTTTTCGTTTAGCATCAACCCTAACAATTTTCCCAACAGCCTGAATCGGAATAAATGGCCGCAAAATGAGGCGTAGAACGAGAAAAGAATCAAGGGGATATGAGTCTTCAGAAAAAAACTTTATTCCGGAACCGCATAGGCTCACTTTCGTAAATTCTGGAATAGCCCCCTTAAGATTTTTGTCTTTCCCCAATGTCCGGAGAATGGATGTCAACATCCAGTCAATACGCGTGACCATCTGTAAGAGCAAAGGATCACGGATTGTAAGATCCTTTTCATCTACCATGGCCTTGACTAAATCCGGAGAGACCGCCAACTCATCCCATTGCCACTGGCTGAATTCTGCCCCATCAAGATCAATCGTTTCATAAGAGAAGGCAAGAGGAATCTCAACCCACAGACATACGGGCACATCTACACGGCAATCTTGACGTCGATCTTCAGAAGCCACAATATCCATAAGACACCTTTATAAAAATAGCCATGCCATCTCCATATACATAATCCAGGGAGTAGCAACGCTGAAGAATCCTAGAACACTGATTTCATACTAGGGATTCCTCGCGGCGTGGAGGCTCCGAATTTCCACAAGAATATCCCTGGCTTGTTCGGCAGCCCCATGAATTTTCTCCAATTGTCGCTTCAGCTGATCATCTTCGCACCGACGTAGCGCTAACTCGGAAAACACCACAATAGGCAACAATTTATTGGAGAGCGAATGTAATAATTTCCCATTTTGTGCAGGATTATCCGCCAATACAGACAAAGGGGCGTTTGCAGATGATGCCGATTGTTGAGTCATTATGTCGTTCCTTCAAATGGAGGCGTGAACAACCAGCCGTGTCATCCTCTATAAAGAGAGATCACATCGCTTGAGTGATGCAATCTCGCAATTGTCATACCTGGACAGCCTATCTTCCTTTTCGGCTATTTTTCCAAGGAAATGTAGGGTAGAAGGAAACATGGGAAAAATTTTCCTTAACGATTAGGAGCACCTTGACTCTATTCGTCAAAATTGTGACGGGGAAATACCGTCATGTCAGACACAGATATTGAGTTGGACCTTTGGAGGAAATCCTATGGCGCAGCGCACGGAAAACCCTCCAACATTCCCCTCCACATTCAAATGCTCAGAAGATGTCGGACCGGGGTTGTCGAGTTTTCTCCCCACTGACGTTTAAGAACCCCTAACTTCCGGCGATGATCCTGAATATCATTCAGATGTTGGTTGATCGCCGCTTGGACTTCTTGAACCCTGGCCATGAGCCATTGGTCTGATTCCATGAGGACTTGAATGGTATCTAAAGAAAGGGATTGTTGTGGTCCTTGGGACAGGCGCTGATCATAGAGCACAATGACCTGATCCCATTGACCATGTCGAGCGGCTTCTAAAGCATTTTGGGTAAGCTGCTCTAATAGACAATTGACTTCAAACATAAGACACCAGTGTTTATATCCCAACTGCCTGGGGTTTGGTTCCTTGAGCGGCCAAATCCACCCAGGCTTCTCGTAGAAGAGACAGGCAACGGATAGGGCCTTCTAAGCGACGGGGTTCGTTTTTCAGATTGGCTTGAGTCAATTCAAATTGAATGTATTCATACAAACGGCGTAGATCTTTTGCGATCCCCCCGCCTTCCTCCATATTGAGGGAGGCCGATAATTCCCCAATCACTCGAAGGGCACGATCGAGAAATCGGGCCTTATCCTGATAATTCAAGGTGGACATTCCCTCCTGTGCGAGTTTCATAGAAGAAATAGCCCCATCATACAACAACACAATCACTTGAACGTTAGACGCAGTTTGGATTTGCGTGTTTGCATAGGCCTGAGCACCAACCATCATTCGATTATCCTCTCTTTAGCCATTAGCCGATGGAAAAGCATTTTGCAACTGATTTAATTGCCCTTGCAACCTGGCCAATAATCCATCTAAATTGGCAAATTTCAAACGTTGTTGTTCTTCAAAGCGAGCCAAAGCTTCTTCTTTAAAAGATATTTGATTGGTAAAATCATTTACTTGCTTGGTCAACGCCTTTTGCCGAATGGTCAGAGAGCCAGTAGCGATATCATCTAACCCGTCAATGGCATTGACCACGACTTCAGCGATTCCATTTGTCCCTGTGGTGACGTTCTTAACAAACAAGTCCCGGACCGCCGAAAAGTTGGTGCTTAACGCCGAATCTAACGTTGCTTCATTCAACTTAATCGTCCCGTCTGTTGCTTGGGTCTCAAATCCAATTCGGGAAACTCCCGTATAGGTCGTCAGACCACTGATTTGGGCAAAGACCGACTCCCTGACTCGATCAAGAACACTTCGAGCCAAACTCTCTCCGACGAAAATTCCTCGTTCTTTTGTTTCTGAATTATAGAAAGTTCGTTCATTCACAAATGAGACAATCTCATTATACCCCGCTACAAATTCGGAAATGGCTTCTTTGACCGCTGCGTTATCCTGGGTCACCGAGATTGTGACAGGATTAGTGGTATCAATGGCTTGGAGATTAAGAGTCAGGCCGTCAATCACATCCGACAGGGTATTCGTTGATCGGTTGATGGTAATCGCCGTGGTACCAGCTCCGACATCCGTCGTTCCCAGAACTACCTCAGAATCTTGAGCGGCCTGAAACGTATCCACTCCTGTCGCAACAGTATTCAATGTTGTGTCATCACCAACAATCGTGATGGTATGGTCCACTCCTGTCTCATTCGCGGATAAGACAAGACGAAACTGGGGAGATCCCTCGCTGCCCGTATTTAAAATTGAACCACTCACTCCTACACCCAGATCGTTAATCGCCGCACGCAAATCTTCCAATGTGCTGTCCGCGTTTAAATTTACCGTTTGAGTCGAACCACTTCCCACCTGAAATTGAAAAGTCCCCGATGCTCCACTGACAATATCAGTATCAATGGACGAAACCGCCGTGAAGGCCTTAGATATAATTTGATGGGCGGAGGCAAGCTGATTCACCGTCACCTGATAGGTGCCAGGGGCCGCCGCCGAAGACACACTCGCAGACAAAGGAGTCTGCGCACTGGCAGAAGCGACATTCACTTGATTTTTATTAAAACTCACCCGAGTGCGAAGGCTGCTGGCCAGACCTTGAAAACTCAGCAGTTTCCCACCCAGCAAGCCCAATTCTGTTTGTTTTTTTTGGGCATCGAGTTTACGCGTGGTCAGCCCATCGATCGGTAGCCGTTTCGCTTGGACTAGAGCGTCAACTATTGGGCCAAAATCAACGCCATTACCGAGTCCACCAAAACTAATAGCCATGTGCTACGCCTTTATTTTTTGATATCCCGTGAAGAAGCACCAAATCGACATGCGCCCAACCCAGCCTCTCATGTGTCTGGACTTGCGCCCTATGATTAGAACCAATCGATTGAACTGTGATTCAGATGTCCTCTTCCACAAACAGTCCGATCTGGCCAGCAATAAATCGTTCAAGTTCTATCATGTTCTCTGAAGGTATTTGTCGGATAAGATTCCCCGACTCTTGATCCACGACCCGAAAAACCACCTGATTAATATCCTTTTCCAGAGATATTTCAATCCGGGGATCAACATGCTTCAATGTTTCTTGGAGCCGATTCACAGTCGCTTGTACCTGCTCAGCCGTCAATGGTGTGTTGCCCGTGTGACCTTCAGTAGAGTCAGTGGGAAAAACTGGTGCCTTTTTTTCGGATGGGCGCTGAGCATCCCCTGCTAAGGGCTTTTGTCCATCCCGCACGCGAATCTCATTTCCAACTGAGACACTGATGAAAGAGGTATTGTCAGAAAGCGTTGAAATCATAGTGGGTTTCCCCTTCTTTCCTCAAAGGAGAAACCGGGTCTTAGGCCCGGTTTCTCCTTTTGACTGATTACTGCAGTAAGGCCAGGGCCTGCTGCGGTATCGTATTGGCTTGTGCCAAAATTGAGGTGCCCGCCTGAACCAAAATTTGATTCCGGACGAACTTTGCTGTTTCGAAGGCGATGTCAGCATCACGAATCCGTGATTCAGCAGCGGTGATATTCTCACCGGCCACCTGCAGATTTCCAACTGCTGCATCAATCCGGTTTTGCAGGGACCCGATATTCGCTCGAGCAGTCGCAACTGCACTAATAGCACTATCAATATTGGAAAGAGCGCTTAAGGCATTACCAGAAGTCGACACATTGACCGAGGTCAAACCTATGGCCTGAGTAGTCAAATCATTGAGGGCGATAGACAGCGTATCATTCGCTGAACTTCGGAAACCGATTTGGATGCTCAAGGAGTTATTATCCGCTCCACTCAACAGTTTCACTCCGTTAAACTCGGTAACCGAGGAAATTCGATCGATTTCCGAACGGAGGGCGACAAATTCCTGATCCAGGAAGGACCGCTCATTTGAGCCAAGAATTCCACTGGCTGACTGCTCGGCAAGCTCTCGAAGCCGGCCCAACAAATTACCGATACCTTCGGCACCACCGTCTGCAATCGCCAGCAAACTAATGCCGTCATTGGAATTTCTCACCGCTTGATTAATACTACGAATTTGCGCCCGTAAAGTTTCCGAAATTCCTAATCCTGCCGCATCGTCCGCCGCTCGGGTAATTCTCAAACCCGAAGACAAACGGGCGACCGACCCTTCCAATTGAGCACTGTTCACGCCCAAATTTCGTTGGGCATTGATTGACGCGATGTTGTTGTTAACAATAAGTGCCATACATTCCTCCTTGATGGCTGGGCCTCAAAGGATCCGTCCTTTGGGGGTGAAAGTAAATCAGGTGAGCCGATAGGCCTCCTTGGGGTTTGTGAACAGAACCAATTCCAACTTCACTCGTATGTATCGACCATCAAGAAGAAAACTTGAGAAGCGGTTTCCCTGGACCCCTAAAATTTCCTCAATGAACTCCTGTTTACCAGCCTGACTAACGGCTTTGAGTTGGAAAGACACCTGCGTTTACCGTGTGGGCGGAATGCTTGGAGACAGACGAGGGAGCACTTCATATTCCAACATGTCTGCAATTCGGACGACATCTTCAATTTCTCTAGCCTTCATGAGTTCATTGACCCAACAGGCCAAATCTTCAAGAACTTTAGGCTTCTTGAGGCCAACAGATTCATGAACCTGCAGCCACTCAAGGTAATCCGCCATTTGTCCAAACCATTGGTCTAACTCCCGAAAATTTCCATGCCCTTGACGAAATTTATTGACAAAACTCTGGCCTTGAAGACAGACTTGTTGTCCGAATTTGTCTCCAGTTTTTTGAGAATATTCCACAATGTTTTCCAATCGTTTACTCACTGCTGCGATGGAACCAAAAGAGCTGGCCATTTTTGTCAGGATGGGAGACACCAACTCCCGATCAGTCATTTTTCGATTGCCAACCAACAATTCTGTCACCAAACACCCTTTTGCCTGTGCCCGATCACTCAAATCAGCGAGAACCTGGCCTAACT
>JBGSSO010000278.1:0-8534 GCA_041737015.1 Nitrospirales bacterium | reverse complement strand
CTCCCATGAACCCTACGCGGTCCAAGATGCTGGCCGATATTAAACTCCCCAATATGTATGCCCCCTCACAACCATTCACCACTGGCTACCAATGGCCTGTTTGGTGTAATCAGAGCGGTAGTCGGTCAAAATGCGAACAGGATCAAAAAGGAGGAGCTCTGCTGGGAAGGAAGAGTTGAGACGGAGAACGAGTCGAAGAAAACCGGGGGGAGGGAAGAATGTCTAGCAGTGAAAAGTTCGGGGAAAAAATGTGGGCGTCAGTGGATATAGTTTGGGCAGCAGTGCACATCCAGGCGCAAATACCTGTGGTATGGGTTTGCGCTGAATGATGGTGGTGATCAAGTGAATGCGAGGCAAGGCTGAGTGGCATCGAGCCCATCATAAGAATGAGGACGATGCTGAGCGAAAGGGCAATGGAAAGTTTGAGTCGCATCATATAAAAAGAAGACGTCAGCACTATACTATTGAGAAATAAGTGAAAAACTTTATGAAAATAGTCAATATCCTGTCAAGTGTGCTGAGTATGGATCGGGTGAGTCGTTTGGCGCCGATTTGACGAAATTTCTTGACATTGTTGTATGGTCTGAGTTGATTCCCACTCATATTTCGGTATACTAAGCAGGTTCAAGGGAGCAGGAAGCTTTCCAGCCCGCAATCCCTGTCTATTATTGAGTCTTCCCACATCCATTTTCTCTTGCAAGGTAACATCGTCCTATGTTTGTACGTCTTCTGAACATTTTGTTTGGCAGTAACAATGACCGGGAGCTGAAGCGGCTCAAGCCTCTGGTGTACCAGGCCAATGCCTTTGAATCCTCGCTGCAACCGTTGGACGATCAAGGTCTTGCGGAAAAAACGCAGACATTCAAAAAGCGCTTGGAAGCGGGAGAAACCCTGGATGATCTCCTACCCGAGGCGTTTGCCGTGTGTCGGGAAATGTCCAGGCGAAAATTGGGGATGCGGCATTTTGATGTTCAATTACTCGGGGGCATGGTCTTGCATCAAGGCCGGATTGCCGAGATGCGGACGGGTGAAGGGAAAACCTTGGTCGCCACGTTGCCCATTTATCTCAATGCGCTGGAAGGCAAAGGCGCGCATCTGGTGACCGTGAATGATTATCTGGCTAAGCGCGATGCGCAATGGATGGGTCCGCTCTACCATGGGTTGGGGTTATCCGTGGGAATTATCCAACATGAGGCTTCGTTTCTTTTTGATCCGACCTATGATGCTCCCGATAAGCGGCTGCAATATCTTCGACCCTGTACGCGGCAAGAAGGGTATGGCGCCGATATTACCTATGGCACCAATAATGAGTTTGGCTTTGACTACCTGCGGGATAATTTGGTGGTGACGAATGCGGAACAAGGGGTCCAGCGAGAACCCAATTATGCCATTGTGGATGAAGTCGATAGTATCCTCATCGACGAAGCGCGCACCCCCTTAATTATCTCCGGTCCGACAGAGCAAAGCACTGACCTGTATTACCAAATCGATCATATTATTCCTAAGCTGATACGGGAAGAGGATTTCACGATCGAAGAAAAAACCAAAACCGTGTCGTTGACGGACGAGGGGAATGTGAAGGTCGAAAAATTGCTGGGCGTGGACAACCTCTATGACTTGAAGCATCTCAATTTGGTGCATCATGTGGTTAAGGCCCTGCAAGCCCATGCCCTGTATAAACGGGATGTGGAATATGTCGTGAAGGATGGAGAGGTGGTCATTGTCGATGAGTTTACCGGGAGGATGATGCCCGGTCGCCGCTGGAGTGATGGGCTTCATCAAGCGGTGGAAGCCAAAGAAGGCGTCAAGATCGCCAATGAAAATCAGACGCTGGCCTCGGTGACGTTCCAAAATTATTTCCGGATGTACAATAAACTTGGGGGCATGACCGGGACGGCCGACACCGAAGCCTCAGAGTTTGCCAAGATCTACAATCTGGAAGTCAATGTCATCCCGACCAATCAGTCAATGATTCGCCTCGATCATCCTGATGTGGTCTATCGCACGGAAAAAGAAAAGTTCGAAGCCATTGCCGATGATATTAAAGAACATTTTGAAAAGGGCCAGCCGGCCTTGATCGGCACAATTTCCATTGAAAAATCGGAACGGCTGTCGGCCTTGCTGAAGCAACGAGGTGTGAAGCACAACGTGTTGAATGCCAAGTTTCACGAGAAAGAAGCCGAAATTATTGCGCAAGCGGGGCAAAGTGGCGCTGTCACTATTGCCACGAATATGGCGGGTCGGGGTACTGATATTTTATTGGGAGGCAATGCTGAAGCTCTCTTCAAACAACAGGTTATTTATCGGGGGGAAGATCTGACAGAAGAGGAGCAACAAAAAGCATACGCCACGATTAAAGCCGCCTGTGATGAAAATAAGAAAGAAGTTCTGGCAGCCGGAGGGCTGCACATTGTCGGGACCGAACGTCATGAGAGCCGGCGGATCGACAATCAGTTGAGAGGCCGGGCGGGTCGGCAGGGAGATCCAGGCTCCTCGCGGTTTTTCCTTTCCTTAGAAGATGACTTGCTGCGTATCTTTGCGTCCGAACGGGTCTCAAACCTCATGCTCAAACTCGGCATGGAAGAAGGTGTGCCCATTGAGCACCGGATGGTCACCAAATCCATTGAAAACGCGCAAAAGAAAGTCGAAGGCCATAACTTTGAAATTCGCAAACATCTTCTTGAATATGACGATGTGATGAGTAAGCAGCGGGAGGTTATCTATAAACATCGGCAGAATGTGTTACATGCAACCGATGTGACAGAAGACGTTTTAGGTATGATCGAGGAAGTGGGGGAGCGCTTCGTCGATATCTATTGTCCTGAGGAGCAATATGCCGAGGAATGGAATATTGCGGGATTAGTAGAATCGGTGCAGGGACAATTTGGCGTGGATGTAATTCAAGCTGATGAGATCAAAGACGTCGGTCGAGACGCGCTCAAGGAAGAAATTCCAGAAAAATTAAAGCAGGCCTATCGGAACAAAGTCCAAGGGTTAATTCATGAGCATGGCGCCACCGAGGATTTAGTGCATTATGTTGAGCGCACGATTCTGCTTCAAATGATTGACCATCATTGGAAAGATCACTTGTGGGGAATGGACCAGTTGAAGGATGGAATCGGCCTGCGCGGGTATGGGCAAAAGGATCCCCTCGCAGAATATAAGCGTGAAGGCTATGACATGTTTGCAGGAATGATGGAACGGATTAAAAATGATACCTTAGAACGGCTCTTTAAATTTCAATTGGTTCGCGGGGAACGGCCTGAGCCTGAGCGGGAAGCGCCTCGTCCGGCACAATTAAATTTGAACCGCGGAGGTGAGTCTGCTGCCACTCCCCAACAACGCACCGTTCAACGTGCCGAAGAGAAAGTCGGACGGAACGATCCCTGCCCATGTGGGAGCGGGAAAAAATACAAGAAATGCCATGGGACCTAACACTTGAAAGGCCCTTCTTGCTCTGCTCATTGATGCCAGTCTTGTTGGAACGGCACTCCCTTTCTGTTTACCACTGATTTTCCTTCCTCTCCTGGTCAGGTTCGTACCCATAACATATTGAATCTATTGTTTTTTATTGCCTTGAAAAGTACGAAATTGCTTGACTTGGCTGAAGGCAGGCCGTTATCGTAACCGATTCCCAATAGGCATATTGAAGGAGTGACCATAGTCCATTCGTGCCATCCGAACCACAGAAAATACAGGGTAAGCCAGACCTTATCGAGAAGATTCTGTCTGAAATTGGCCTTAATGGGCCCATGAGTTTTGCGCGTTTCATGGAATTGGCTCTCTACGATGTTCCACACGGATATTATATGACCAAAAAGGTTGACCCTGACCTCCCTTCCTCAGACCGAATCGGATGGGGCGGTGATTATTTTACTGCACCTGAACTTTCCCCCATTTTGGCAAAAACATTGGTTCGCCAGATTTTGGCTATCGATGACCAGTTAGGCCATCCCGCTCAGTTTAATTTTATAGAGATTGGTGCAGGGAACGGAACCTTTGCTTTCGATTTCATTCAAGAATGCCGAACGATCGCCTCCGATTTCTTTCATCGCCTTTCTTATCAAATCGTTGAGCGGAGTTCCCATCTTCAATCGCGTCAGGCAGCCAGGCTCAGCGAGGTAGGGGGGGGCTGGGGGGGAAGTCATCTGAGTTGGAAATCTTCCATAGAGGAGGTTGACGCAGATTCGGTAACCGGTGTTGTCTTTTCCAACGAATTAGTCGATGCGTTACCCGTTCACCGAGTCCGAATGGCTGACCAACGCCTTCATGAAATATGTGTGGCCTACAAAGGCGGGCGTTTTGTTGAATGTCTGGATCCTCGTCTGTCTTCGAAATTGATCGAATACATCGAAACTCATAAGGTGGCCTTGAGTGAAGGCCAAACCTCCGAACTCCATCTTGCCGCTGAGCATTGGATGAAGCATGTGGCTCGCCTTCTCCACCGCGGTATCGTGGTGACCATCGACTATGGTCATACGCGTCGTGATTATTATCGTTCCGACCGAAAGGACGGGACCTTCTTGTGTTATTATCGGCATGCCATTTCAACCGATCCGTATTTAAGGGTTGGAGAGCAGGATATGACGGCTCACGTCAACTTTTCCGCTTTGGCGAGCGTTGGGACGACAAATGGGTTGGACCTCATCGGGTTGACAACTATGGCCAATTGGCTGATCGGGTTAGGAGTCGAAGAATTGGTGCGAGACCAAGATCAGGAGTCTGATGATGTAAGGGCGTTAGCGCATTTATTACGTCCGCATGGGATGGGGACAACATTTAAGGTTCTTGCTCAGCGAAAAGGGATGGAGCCTTTCGCCCTTCAAGGTTTGCGTTATCCGGCTTTTTTTGATGACGTGGTGTCCTCGCATTGAAGAAGGCGGATAAGAAAGATGGTAAGCGGAGTTAGGGTGGTGAGTATGACTCATTTTGGAATGAGAGTGATCTATGGGTAGTGAACCGGTTCCTTTTAATTATCTCCCTATCATCATCTTCATGGTTCTTGGGGCACTTTTTGGAGTCGGGTCCTTGGTTGTAGGATGGATTGTCCGTCCAAGCCGGCCCTATCGGGCGAAACTGCTTCCTTACGAAAGTGGCGCTCCGTTGTTTATGGACGCCAGGGTTCAGTTCCCGATGCGCTATTACATCATTGCCATGCTCTTTGTCATTTTTGATATTGAGGTGGTGTTCTTATTTCCTTGGGCGGTGGTGTTTAAGAAGCTTGGCCTTCTTGGCCTTGTTGAAATGGGAGTGTTCCTGGCCATTCTCATTGTGGGGTTCTGGTATGCCTGGAAAAAAGGTGCGTTAGATTGGGATTAAGAAAATAGTTTTTTTCTCCTGGAAAAAACCGGAGTCCACCCAGTACAATGACACCCCCATCTTTTGGGGGTAGGCAACGAGCTCCATACAGAACATTGAGGTAACCACGATAATCTTATGGGCATGCTTGAACGACAACTTGAACCGAATATTATTACAACCAACCTGGACTATTGTATTGCCTGGTGTCGGAAATCAGCCCTTTGGCCGATGACCTTCGGGTTAGCCTGTTGTGCGATTGAAATGATCGCCTCGGTGTCTTCCAAGTATGATATCGATCGTTTTGGGGCCGGGGTGTTTCGTGCATCACCACGTCAGTCCGATTTGATGATTGTGGCTGGTACGGTCTGTCGGAAAATGGCCCCGGTGATCCGTCGAATTTATGATCAAATGGCGGAGCCCAGATATGTGATCTCCATGGGATCCTGCGCGACATCCGGGAATCATTACAATAGTTACAGTGTGGTTCAGGGTGTGGATCAAATTGTCCCTGTGGATGTCTATATCGCAGGTTGTCCACCTAGACCAGAGGCACTCATGGATGGTCTCATTAAACTCCAGGAAAAAATTCAGAAAGAGAAATACTTTGTGAAATAGCATTGGAAGTTGTGTACACGGTTTTTCGATATTCCACGATTCAGCAACAGATCCGATTTATGCATGCTTTTCTTGAATCCCTGGTCAACCGTTTTCCTCAAGCTGTGCTGACAGCGCAGCAGGATCCCGTGCGTTTGGACTTGTGGGCACAGGTGCAAGCCGAT
Organism: Nitrospirales bacterium; assembly: GCA_041737015.1. GTDB lineage: Bacteria > Nitrospirota > Nitrospiria > Nitrospirales > UBA8639 > Nitrospira_E. The sequence goes on along the minus strand of JBGSSO010000278.1, from coordinate 2,454 downwards.
CATTGGCTGGAAATTGCGCAATTTCTCCATGACGATCCCTCAATGGCGTTGGATCATATCACCGATATTTGTTCGGCGGATTATCCTGATGACCTCGAGCGATTTGAAGTCATTTATCACTTTCTGTCCCTTCCACATGGAACCCGCCTTCGAATTAAAGCCCGCGTGACAGAGGACCATCCGGAGATCGCCTCCATCAGTGCGATCTGGAAAGGGGCGAATTTCCTGGAACGTGAAGTGTACGACTTGATGGGCATCCGCTTTAGCGGGCATCCCGACCTTCGTCGAATTTTGATGCCTGATGATTATGATGAAGGGTATCCGTTACGAAAAGATTTTCCGGCCGAAGGGAAAGGGTGGCGGAGTCGCTTTGATTTTCTTCCCAGGTTGGATGAACCGGTTGACGAATGGTCGGAATCCGAGGTGCCCGATGATCAACGGCATCAATTCATGGCGGATGACCATCCAGGTGACACCAAACGCACAACGGAAATGCTTCTCAATATGGGACCACAGCATCCCAGTACGCATGGTGTGCTTCGGGTCGTGTTGGAGTTGGATGGTGAGCGGGTCAGCAAGGCCACGCCTGATCTTGGCTATCTGCACCGGGGAGTGGAGAAATTGGCTGAAGGTCTGACCTATATGCAAATGGTCCCACATACCGATCGCTTAGACTATGTCTGTGCCATGACCAATAACTATGCGTATGTGCGGGCCGTGGAAAAACTGATAGATATGACCGTTCCCGAACGGGCGGAATATGTGCGGACCATCGTTGCCGAAATGCAACGTATCATTGGCCATTTATTCTGGCTGGGAACACAAGCCCTGGATATTGGCGCGATGACCGTGTTCTTCTGGACCTTCCGGGAGCGTGAAGTCTTGTTAGATATGTTTGAAAAATTATGTGGTGCTCGTCTGACATTGAATTACTATCGGATTGGAGGCGTAGATGCGGATCTCACGCCGGAAATTATTACGACCCTCCGGGATTTTTTGAAAACGTTTCCGGAACACATTCGGGAATACGACACGCTCTTACAAAAAAATAGAATTTGGGTCGCCCGCACAAAAGGTGTGGCACTACTTTCTGCGGAGGATGCCATTAATTTCGGATGCACTGGGCCGGTTCTGCGCGGGTCCGGAGTGTCCTATGATATTCGAAAACTGGAGCCGTATGGCGTATATGATCGTGTGGAGTGGGAGGTGCCTCTCGGAAAAGACGGAGACACCTATGACCGGTATTGGATCAGGATGGAAGAAATGTGGCAAAGCGCTCGCATCATTGAGCAATGTCTCAATCAAATGCCTGAGGGGCCGGTGATGGCTGTCGATGCTCAGGCCATTCCACCTCCCAAGCCAGAGGTGATGAGGGATATGCAAAGCCTGATTCATCATTTCATTATCTTTACGCAAGGGTTTAAGCCACCGAAGGGCGAAACGTATTGTGCGACGGAGGTGCCTAAAGGTGAATTGGGCTTCTTTATCATTAGTGACGGGAGTTCGCGTCCCTATCGGTTGAAAATCCGATCTCCTTCCTTTATTCATATGGGTGCATTTGATCATATGGCACGTGGATATTTGATCTCGGATATCGTCACGATTTTTGGAACGTACGATATCGTCATGGGGGAATGTGATCGATAGCATGTGGAAATGTGTGTGGAAATTAAGGGTGTATCGCCACAATAGCCATTGGGCGATGACTGCTCGCCTCAACTCACGAGTGTTCTATGCTATTTGAGCGATTCAAAAACGAGGTTAAAGACATTCTGTCACGATATCCAGTAAAGCGATCGGCGTTGTTGCCGTTATTGAATTTGGCGCAGCGGGAAGAGGGATTTGTGAGTGAATCGGCCATGCAGGAGATTGCCAAAATTTTGGATTTGACTCCGGCACAAGTGTTTGAGACCGTCACGTTTTATACGATGTTCAATCTCAAGCCGATCGGGAAGTTTCATCTTCAAGTCTGCAAATCGCTTATGTGTGCGTTAGTCGGATCTGATGATGTGGTGTTATGGATCCAGAAAAAACTGGGCATTGCACAGGGTCAGACTACGGCAGATAACCTCTTTACCCTAAGCGTGGTGGAGTGTCTTGGGTCCTGTGGGACGGGTCCGATGATGCAAGTGAATGATGACTATTATGAGCAATTGTCTGAAGAAAAGGTCGGGCGTGTCCTGGACGATTTGAAACGAGACGGAACCTGTTCGCTTAAAACAGGACCCTTCATGTATCCTCAGCCCCTTGCTAAATGACAGAAGTCTTTGCAGGGAAATAGGGGCGGATAGGCAACTCAGGGGTTATCAATAACTGCCCGTTCACGAACCAGTGTATTTATGGCCACATACGAAAAAATCTTATTAAAGAATATGGAACAACCGGGATACACCGGTTCGTTGGCTGACTATGAAGGGACCGGTGGGTATCGAGCTCTTCGGACAGTTCTCAAGG
>JBGSSO010000033.1:0-25771 GCA_041737015.1 Nitrospirales bacterium | reverse complement strand
CAGATTCATTTTGATTACCGGAAAATAATCACCCCGTCACATGCGATATATTTGTGTTTTCTGCGGCTCCAGTCTCGGACACGACCCAAGATTTACCAACATGGCTCAGCGATTGGGTCATGCCCTTGTCCAACAAGGAATGGGTTTGGTCTATGGTGGGGGGAATATTGGACTGATGGGCGTGCTGGCATCAACTGTACTGCAGGAAGGCGGGACCGTCATCGGAGTGATTCCCAAGCATCTGGCAGAAAAGGAACTCCTCCATCAGGAACTCACCACTACGCATATCGTGAACACCATGCATGAACGAAAAACCCTCATGGCAGATCTGTCAGCCGCATTCATCACGTTACCCGGTGGATTTGGAACATTGGAAGAATGTTGCGAAATGGTAACGTGGGCGCAGTTAAAACTTCACCACAAGCCCTGTGGATTGCTGAATTGCTTTGGGTTTTTTGATGGTCTGTTAAGATTTTTCGACCATCAAGTCCAAGAAGGATTTCTCATCCCGGCAAACAGGGCATTACTCCTCGAAGCCACCACTCCTGAAGACCTGCTGACCCTCGTCCTAGGCGGACTCGAGCCTGACGTCCGCTAACAGCATCCGGCTTAATAAGCCGAAGGTCTGGAAAGGGGACGATTGGTCATCAATTCCATTGCACGAAGATTATCAAAGGAAAACCCACCATCCCCCATTACAACCAATCCCAATTTGCCCTTTTTGAATGATGAATCGTAGACATCAAGGATCAGTTGGTTATCAAAAGAGATTTCGGCAAATTCCTTACTGATAATGGTATTTCGTTGAATTCTGAGAGAGTGCCAATCAGCAGATCGAAGGATCAAGGGCTCCCTCCCTAATTCGGTTGGTTGCCCGTCCTTGACGACAAAAGCCACAACCTCGTTTGTTCTGGGTTCAACAACGGTGGCATAGAAATTTTTATCATCTTGTATCCCATAGGCCAACCCGGCTTTCCCGGTCGGTGTTCCCAGATTAAGCTTTAACCGGACTGACAGATCCACATATTCAACCACAGAGTCTTCTGCGATCAGTAACTGGTAGCACCAATCCGCACCACACTGCAATCGTTGCTCTACCAAATGAGGCGGACTGGGAGCGGTGCTATCTTCTTTGACTGACCATTCCCCTTTTCCTGTAGATCCACCAAAAGCCTGCGTAAAGCCCTTAGGCAAGCCACTTAATGACGATTGATCAAAATTCCATTCCTGAAAAAGAGGGGGAGTTGTTTTATGAAACGGCTTGGGAAGCTCATGAGGTTGCTCTTCGGAATATCCCACGGAAGCCCCCATCACAAAACAACTCATGGCCATCACCAAAACCAGCCCTCCATAGCCAAAAGCCTTTTGTGTGTCCACAACTCTTTGACCAGACAAGAGACTTGACAGAAAAGTCTTCACAAACGGACTCAACTCCTCGTGTTTCATAACCATCCTTATCCTAAAAAAAAATGAATATTAAGTAGATGGACAACCCATAGCGCCTACGATGATACGCATTCTCACGGGAGGTCCACAACCCCTGAATGGCAACCCACATCCATCCCAATCATGGCACCAAGATCCGTCCTCTCATAGCACCATTGGCTCAGGTCTTCTAAGGAAAATTTATCATCCCATTCACTCCCATCAAGGCCATAAAAAAGAGTCATTCTCAACAGACCAGGTAGGCAATCTGTTCGCTGTCTAACCATTCACCCGAAAAAATTCCAGAAAATACACGGTTTTGTTAGATTTAGAATAAGGCAGAGTGTGGGAACATGTGTACAAACAGACATAGTTTGGATCATGACATTGCAAGGCTAATCCCGACTTTCTTTTCTGACAATTTTCACTCCCATAGGACTGGGCTGGCCTAGCGTCAGTGTGAGCAGTCCCGGAATTCTTCCTGACAGTGAAGAAAATGTATTTCAGGAATTCCTCCCGCCCGGCTCCGTCATCACGACGATGGTACAGGAAGCCGTCATGCAAGCACTGGAACACAATTTGGACATTCAGGTAGGCCGAAAAACCAGAGATGTTTCACATTGATATCCAGCAAAATAAATTTTGAAAATACCCACAAGGACCTTCTCTTCCCCCCGTAGGATTTCACATATTTGGATGCCATCCCCTCATCGCTTTCTGAAAGCTTGCCAAAGTTACAATGCTGGTCTTCACACCCTGTGCGGAGTTGGTTTCCAGAAGTGGGTTTTGTTGAATACCACTCTTTTTTCTTTCGTTTTTCAGAAATTAGCAAGACTCCCTTCAGCAAAGCGGACAACCCGCTCTCTCAATTCCCGCATATTTATCTCTTCCCTGCCGTTTCATTTCCCAGACCTTCGAAAGACTTGTTACCATACGAGTTGGGATATGAACAAAACATCTTGGATTCTCAGCATCTTCATACTCGCAGGAGCGATGGCTGGCATTGCGTACTATTCCCGGTCGGCAGACCAACCTTCTTCTGAGACCGCATCTCATAATCTGGTCAAAGTCGTTCGTACCTCTCTGCAAACACTCAAGCCCTTTTAATCAATAGTCGGTGCCCCTTTCACAACCATTGCACGCCTGTGATACCCCAGAAAGAACGAGCCTCAGGATTAGCCTTCCTCCCGGTCTTCACCACTATCGGGTTTTACCTCTTACCCGCAAACTGGCAACTCCACACTGCCGTCCAGTTTGCGCCACAACTGATGGCCTATGGCGCCTTAAGCGCCTGGGCCTATAAAAATGGGGATCTACTCCACAAACTTGGGCTAGGATGCAACAACATACAGTCAGGAGTTCTCCGAGGGACCGCGATTGGCATCACCTTGGGAATACTGAATACCGGGATCATCTTGTACGTCATGCCTGCATTGGGCGTGGGCATCAATTTTCTCTCTCAGACCCCTCATGCCCAGATTCCGTTTTGGATCATGATGCCCTGGTTCATCATCCTGATTGCTATGGGGGTGGAATTGAATTTCCGCGGATTTCTTCTGGGCCGATTACTGGTATGGTTTCAACATGTGCGTCAACCCGATCACCCCTCGACCACCAAGATTCGCCTACAGGCTTTTCTCCCCTTATCTATATCGGCTCTGACGTTTTCCTTTGATCCCTTTATGGTGTCGACATTCCGTGATTTACATTGGATTGCCGTATGGGATGGCCTGGTGTGGGGATGGCTATGGATGCGAATGCACAATCTCTATACGGTCATTGCAGCCCATGCCGTGGAAGTGATTCTTCTCTATCTCATCATACGGGGAATATTGACGTGACACCCTCGTTTTCGCCTCATCTGGTGAATCATCCCTTTGGAGACCCCTGCCTCTATGTCGATATACGTTGGAGCCGCCGGGCCCTGCTCTTTGATCTAGGGGATAATATGTCGTTGAGCCCAACCCAGCTTCTGCGGGCGCAGGATATTTTCATCTCCCATACGCATATGGATCACTTTATCGGGTTTGATCGGCTCATTCGTGTAGCCCTGGGTCGTGGCAAACACCTTCGATTGCATGGTCCACCTGGCCTTATTGAAAATATTCAAGGCAAACTTTGTGGCTATACCTGGAATTTAGTTGATGGATATCCACTCACCATCGAAGCCAGAGAATATCACCCCACCCATATCCAATCCGCGCATTTTCATGCGAAAAGCGCCTTCGCCTGTGAACGGGAAAACGTAATCCCAGGCGATCATTCCTACATTTTTCCGGTTCTTCAAGAACCCGCTCTTCTCGTGAAAGCCGTAGCACTCAACCATCGGATCACTTCCCTGGCCTTTTCCCTGGAAGAACCCTTTCACATCAATATCAAGAAGGCCCGACTCCATGAAGCAGGCCTTCCGGTGGGCTCCTGGCTCAAGGACGTCAAACAATTAATATTAGATGGCGCACCCGATTCACACACCTTTTCCGCCACCTTGTATGTTGAGCACCGGAAAGAAGAACGCGTATTTGATGTGGGCACATTGAAGCGAGATTTTACGACAATCACCAAGGGACAAAAAATCGCTTATGTCGTTGATTGCCGATATGATACCGACAATGAGCAGCGGATCATTCAGTTATGCCAAGGGGCCACAACGCTATTTTGCGAGGCACCCTTTTTAGAAGCCGACCGGGACAAGGCTGCCAATCGCTACCACCTCACGGCGCGCCAGGCAGGAATCCTTGGACGAAAAGCCGGGGTGCAACAATTGATCGTCTTTCATTTTTCTCCCAGGTATACGGGGCAGGGGGACAGACTTCACCGGGAGGCCATGGAGGCCTTTCATGAACAGTAATCACCCAAGACATGAGGAGGGACGATGCCGGAATGGGTCAGATATGGATTGTATTTTGTCCTTGGCGGAACATTAGTGAGTGTCTCCACCTATTTGGGAAGTCATGGGAGAGGGTTCCTGGCTGCCCTGGCCAGCACTCTGCCGATCATCAGTGGAGTAACCTTTATACTCATCTTCGTCAATGCCGGACCGGCTCCGACCGTCTCGTTTGCCAAGCACCTGATTTGGCTTTCTCCCCCATGGTTTGTCTATGTGGGAGCGATGATTGCCTTCGTCCCCAAGTTAGGATTTTGGCCGGCATATGGGTTGGCGATCGGGTTATACTTGGCCGGAGTAGGACTGACCCGATTGTTTATTGACTAGTAAAGAGCAGCTCCTGAATTGGGCAACCATGAAATGGGGAACATTAGATAATTATGAAAACAGGCATTGAGGACGAATGATATGGCGGGATTCATCAAACCGATTATTCACGCATTTTTAGTCTGTGACACCATTATCATCGATAGTCTGACAGGGAAAAAGAGTATTATAGGGGCCTTTACCCATCTCTGGGCCAAAACGTTTCCATGCCAGCACCCACAAGTTGGCGTCTATTTTTCGCTCACCGATGCGGAAGGCAGATACGCATTCGAAATCCAACTGGTGTACCTTGATCAAGACCAGATTGTTGGCAAAGGTTCCCTCCCCCCAATTGACATTTCCAACCGGTTAACGACCCAGGACTTTGGCGTGAACATTCCCTATCTCGTGTTTCCGGGGCCGGGGCGGTATGAGTTTCGTCTGTATGCCGATGGTCATTTCATTACCCAAAAGGATTTCCAGGTTATCCAACAAGAATCCTCGCCCTCACCACAGGCCTGAGTCCACATCATCATTCTCGTCTCACCAACACATCTATCGACTCCCCCTTCGCATGGAGTGGGGGACGGGGAAACCCGACAGAGTTCATTCCACGATCCGGACAACTTGATCAATATCAGCAAATCGACTGGGCAGAAACATGCCCTTTCTGGCTGAATTGGACCAGAAGCAGCCCCACCTTCCAGCAATCTCGACATCGCGCGTAAGTCTCTGCATTTTATCTTTTCCCTCTATTCACCGATGAACTACCCGGTAAGGGACGCCCAACGGCACCAAGGACCCAATCAAGATGTCAGGCACCAGGGGAAAGACCTTTCTCACCATAAAAACGGGACATGATCACAACTTCAATAGGGGGATTTGAAATGGCTGCATCGTACCACCAACAGGGAAACCTACGCCTACGCTGTCTGTTCATCCTGATTCTCTTTGTTTTGGGCACCGGGACGGTCAATGGCCAGGTGGTAGGGGATGGATACAACAACAGCCTGATTTACAAAATCCAATCTGAGACGAATACCGTCTATATTTTGGGATCGATCCATGTGCTGGCCGAAGAATATTATCCTCTCACCAGATCCTTCTCCTATGCCTATTACAATTCACAAAAGGTCATCTTTGAAATTGATCCGGAAATATTATTTTCTCCCGACTCATTTTCTCAACACGAAAAACAGTACACCCTCCCAAAAGGGAAAACACTGGAAACGGTGCTCTCACCAAAAACTTATGCGCTGGTCAAAAAGAAGATCCAAGCCTTGGGAGGGAACATTCAGGATCTCCAACAATACAAACCCTGGGTTCTTTATCTCACGTTAAGCGGACGATTTGATTCGTCCATAGACTTTCGGCCTGAATTGGGAATTGAAAATCATTTCTATCGCATGGCTAAGGATGCCGGAAAACCGACTGGCGGGCTGGAAACGATTCAAGACCAATTGAATGTCTTCGATACCCTTCCCCTCAACATCCAGGATGCTCTCCTTCAGGAATCACTCGCCGCCACCGGATCGAAGGAACGAGAACAAGCTTTTTTACATATGGTGAAAGACTGGCACCAGGGTAATCTGGACGGATTAGAACAATTGGTGGAGTCATTCAAAACCTACCCGCTGTTCTACAAAAAACTTCTCGTCCAACGAAATCAGAACTGGATTCCCCAAATCGAATCGTTCTTACAAGAGGAGAAAAACGTCTTGATCATCGTGGGTGCGGCTCACCTTGCGGGAAAAGACGGATTACTCCATCTGCTGACAGAAAAAGGGCACCACATTGAACGAGTGTCTTATGCCATGCCCTAAGAACTGAACAAGAAGTGTCTCGTTACTGCCGATCAGCATCGGCCAGGCCCTTTCGAGCCATCCAATCAATCACCTGCGGGCTCATTAATTTCATCCACCGACCCCACTGCCCTCTCCAGGACGTAAACATCAGTCGTTCCCGTCGAGTCATCGCCTTGATAATCATGTCCGCACATTTCTTCCCAGTTAAAAATCTGGAATGTCCCTCAAGAACTCGCCCGAAGGGTTGCCCGTGAGGCCCGATACTTCGTTCATGAATTTCGGATTGCACAAAATCGGGGGCCACAATAGTTACGGTGACTCCCGTCCCTGCCAACTCGATGCGAAGCGACTCAAAAAAGCCGTTTATCGCATGCTTACTGGCACAATAGGCTGAATGAGCAGGCACTCCCGTCAAACTTGCGACGCTGGAGATCGCAACAATCCGGCCTTGCGTGGCCTTCAAGAACGGCAACGCCAGTTTGGTACAGTACACGCTACCGAAAAAATTCACCGCCATCACGCGTTCGTACAGTTGCACGTCATGAGTATCCTCCACCGTCGACCACATGGATATCCCGGCATTATTCACCAAAACATCAATCCGGGAACACAGAGAAACCACCTGTTGGATCATGGCGGAGCAGGCATCTGGATCCGTCACGTCCGTCGGAATAACCAGTGCAGACGCTCCCAGATTTTCACAGGCGAGCGCGACCTCCTGCAAACGTGACCGATCTCTCGCAACCAGGACCAGTTGGGGAGCCTGTGGCGCCAACGCACAGGCGAGCGCTTTTCCAATTCCCGAGGAGGCCCCGGTGATGAGAATCACCTGGTTTGTAAATTCACTCATGGCCCCTTCCTCATGAATCGATGACTGGATAGACCCTATTGACAGATTTTTCTGACGAGCGTAGCATTACTTCTGCGCTCATGAAAACCGATTTATGAATGGAAGGAGAGAATGAGCGTGCATCTCCTTTCAAACCGCAAAGAGGAAAGGGGGTCTTCCATGGACGACCTTACTCCACCGGATCATGTTGGCCCATCGGCGGCGAAACCCGCCTCAGTCTCCTGACGGGCCTTCTCGTTTTTGCCGAATTATATCCCTGCTCCAACACAAGCATGCCAAAGGGCATATGCCAGCGGGCAACACACTGAGCTTGGAAGTGAGTCACAAGAGGGATCTTCAACCTTCATATCTGGAAAATTCGGCCAAACCATTAACGAGAAACGCGTCATTAGCCTACTGATGGGCCATGCTGAACATGAGGTTCAACTTTTGTGGTATATGCCACATAATCCGAGGGGCTCCCTTCTACGGGACAAGCCCCTCGGGTTGTTTTTCATGCCGGCACACAATCATATAACCGTTCTTCACACCTTCTACCACTCAAATCCCTGACCCCCTGACATGAGCATCCCTTCTACACGGTTTCAACCCTATTGCCTTGAGTTACCAGTCTGGGTCGCCGATTATCTTGTACAACAACCGGAGACCTACCCGACTCCTGATGCTCGTATGGACCTGGTCATTAAGCTCGCGCAACTCAACATTCAATATGAAACAGGGGGACCATTTGGAGCAGGGGTTTTCCGGTTAGACACTCAAGAACTAGTCGCGCCAGGGGTGAATCTCGTCCTTTCGTCGAAAAGTTCAATCGCCCATGCTGAAATCGTCGCGATGATAATGGCACAGCAAATCGTCGGCTCCCATAATTTAGGAGCAATCGGACTTCCCACCCACGAGCTGGTAACTAGTTGCGAGCCGTGCAGTATGTGCCTGGGAGCGATTTCCTGGTCCGGCGTTCGACAAATCGTCTGTGGCGCCAGAGGAAGCGACGCCGAAGCGGTTGGTTTTGATGAAGGCCCCAAACCTGCAAATTGGATTATGGAACTTGAGCAGAGGGGGATTGCCGTGACCATGGATATTGGGCGAGCCAACGCATCTTCTGTCCTACAGCAATATGTCCAAAACGGCGGAGAGGTGTATAACGGACGGAAAGGGTAGATGAGGGCCTTATTGCCCTTTCCCAATTTCAAGGAGAAACGCTGATGACTCCTAAGCAGAACAAATCAAACCCTTCACACTCATCACCCATTACCCTCGCCATTGATATTGGCGGGTCCGGGATCAAAGGCCTCCTCCTCAATCAGTCCGGTCACCCCGTGTCTGAACGGGTACGAATGGTCACACCAACACCCGCTACGCCAAAGGCTATCGTTCCGCTTATTTCCGATATTGCCAAAACTCTTGGCCGGTTTGATCGGGTATCAGTAGGATTTCCGGGCGTCATTCATCAGGGGCGGGTGAAAACAGCACCCAACCTGGATGCCTCCTGGCCTGGAACCGATCTCGCTGGAGAACTGGAACAACAACTCCAAAAACCGGTTCGGGCAGCAAATGATGCGGATGTGCAAGGCTATGGAGCGATTAAAGGCCAAGGGGTCGAAATGGTCATTACCCTGGGAACCGGATTTGGAACCGCGTTATTTATTAATGGGCACCTCGTGCCAAATTTGGAAATTGCTCACCATCCCTTTCGGAAACAACAAACATACGAGGTACAATTGGGTGCCAGCGCCCTGAAAAATGTGGGGAAAAAGAGATGGAATCTACGTCTGGCCAAAGCCATTGAGATATTAGATCGAGTGATTAATTTCGACCATCTCTATATAGGCGGGGGGAACGGCAAAAAGGTCACCATTCCATTGCCATCTCATGCCACAATCGTCTCAAACACAGCCGGTCTCCTTGGGGGAATCGCGCTCTGGGCCGATCCCAATGTGGTCATTCCATCTAAGCCTAAAGTCCCTGGCAAAGGAACCGCACGAAAACAGGCTCCTCGAAAAAAGTCATCAAAAACTCTCCGGAAGAAAAAGGATTGACTCCCATACGCGCCTCACCACTCAGCTCGTTCCACGCCAAATTGCGCCTTACCTTCCTCCTGAGGAAAATCGGCTGACCGGCACGCCACCATGATTCCTTACGGATTACCTCAACTTCTCTGGGTAGGTCTGGGTGGGTTCTTAGGGTCGGTAGGCCGATTTGTGATCTCAGGCTTCTTTAACCGCCTTAGCCCGGCTCTTGCTTTCCCAATTGGCACTTTGGCCGTGAACATCCTCGGCTGTTTCCTGATCGGGTTACTCCATGGGTTGGCCGAGTCCAGGAATATGCTAGGAACGGACACCAGAATTTTTCTGTTTATTGGCGTTCTGGGTGGGTTCACGACCTACTCCACATTCGGCTTCGAATCCTTGGCACTCCTGAAAGACGGGGCCATGCTCAAAGCCTCCGCCAATATCCTCATTCATGTCTTCGTGGGTCTGGCCGCTGTCTGGCTGGGCGATACATTAGGACGGCTCTAAGCTCAGGGCCCTTCCTCCTCCCTTCAATTCACAAAATACATTTGGTAGTGGATTCCTTCTCTTGAAGCCACTTGGCGGGAAGGGGGTGAACAGGGTACAACCATAATTCGTATTTTTCACTATCCGAATGGTCGGCATCCCTGAATATGGCCTCAAAAAAACCCGTTTCACCTTCCAGCTCCCCCCATGCCGACCTGATCATTGAGGGCGCGCGGCAAAATAACCTTAAAAACATTTCCCTCCGTATCCCCCACAACGCCGTCACCGTGATCACCGGTGTGTCAGGATCCGGGAAATCCTCCTTGGCCTTCGACACCCTGTTTGCCGAAGGCCAATGGCGGTATGTGGAATCGCTCTCGTCTTATACGCGCATGTTCCTGGACCGCGTGAAACGGCCTGATGTGGACCGACTCACCAATATCCGTCCCTCAATTGCCTTGGAACAAAAAAATCCGATTCGAACCTCACGCTCCACCGTCGGCACCACCAGTGAAATTTCGGATTATCTCCGGTTGCTGTTCTCCAAAATCGGACGCCTGACCTGTCCCGGCTGCAAGGTGGAAGCCATCGCCCACCACCCCACCACGGTCGCGCAAGATTTACTGAATCGTTTTCCCAAGGAACGCGCCCTCGTCTGTTTTCCCAAACCCGCACCCCATCCCGATGCAGTGGAATTCATGAAAACGGCACTCCTCAAACAAGGCTTCATTCGTGTCGTCATCAACAATCAACTGATCAACCTCAACACCGACACCTTCCCCTCACCGCTGCCATCGGAATTGTCAGTCGTCGTTGACCGCCTGACTTTGGACATGGAATCCCGCAGCCGATTAGTCGAAGCCTTGGAGTCGGCGTTTCGCGAAAGTGAAGGCCGCGCAAGCGTCATCATCGGGCATAACCAACCCTTAGTGTTTAGCGCCCATTTGTCATGCCCGAGATGCGGCAGGACGTTCCCGACGCCACGACCCGTGTCCTTTTCCTTCAATCATCCACTCGGGGCCTGTCCCGAATGCAAAGGGTTCGGCAACATCTTGCGCTACGACGAACGGTTACTGATTCCCGACCCCGAAAAATCCTTACAGGACGGGGCGATCGAACCATGGACCAAACCGTCCAATGTATGGTGGCAGAAAGAAATGCTCAAAGCCTTCAAGAAGAAAAACCTCGACCCGACCAGACCCTACAACCAGCTCACCCAAGCAGAACAGGACCTGATTTGGAAGGGAGAAGGAAAGCTCGAGGGAATCGATGATTTTTTTACATATTTAGAAGGCAAACGCTACAAAATGCATGTCCGGGTCTTCTTAAGCCGGTATCGCAGTCCTTCTCCTTGCACAACCTGCCAGGGAACCCGCTTACGACCGGAATCCCTCATGGTCAAAATCTATGAATGCCACATTCACGAGGTATGCGGATGGCCCCTCTCGGATCTTCAACGATGGCTTCAGACCTTGCCGCTGAGAAAATTTGAAGAGGCAATCGCCAAGGATTTGTTGAATGCCTTGCAATCGAAACTGTCATTTCTCCTGCGCGTGGGTTTGGACTATCTCACACTCAACCGGGAAATGCGGACGTTATCCGGAGGCGAGGCTCAGCGTATTCATCTGGCGACACAACTGGGCTGTCAGCTCATGGGCACCCAGTATGTCTTGGATGAACCGACGATCGGCCTCCATGCACGCGACACCGAGGCCATGGGCATGATTTTGCGAGAGTTGGCGGAGCGGGGAAACACCGTCATTGTGGTGGAACATGATCCGCAGATCATTCAACAGGCCGATTACATCGTCGAACTGGGACCTCACTCAGGCAATCAAGGCGGAGAGGTCATCTGCGCGGCACCTTACAACACTTTTCTCAAGCATCCCCAATCGCTCACCGCTCAATATTTGCGTGGGGAACGAACCATTCCCTTACCTTCCAAACCTCGATCAGGAAATGGGAAAGCTCTTCAGTTCACAGGAGTGAACGAACAAAACCTCAAAAACCTCACCGTCAACATTCCCCTCGGCACGCTGGTCTGTGTCACGGGTCCTTCCGGATCGGGGAAAAGCACGTTAGTGGAAGCCACCATCTATGCAGCTCTGGCTCGGTTTTTTAAGGTGGACACTCCTCCCCAACCCGAGCTGGCAAGCATGACGGGGCCGGAACATCTCCGAACCGTCTGCCTTATTGACCAGGAACCCATCGGCAAAACCCCGCGCTCGAATCCCATCACCTACATTAAAGCCTATGATGAAATCCGAGCCTTATTTGCGCAATCCCCTGAAGCGCGGGCGCACCGGCTCACCCCCGCGCATTTCTCATTTAACACCGGGAAAGGCCGATGCGCTCGTTGCCAGGGCAATGGTTATGAAAAACTGGAAATGTATTTTCTGGCGGATCTCTACGTGCCCTGCGCAGACTGTGAAGGCAAACGGTTCAAAGACAAGATTCTACAAGTCCAAGTCAAAGGGCATTCCATTCATGATGTGTTGAACCTCACCGTCGATCAAGCAATAGCCTTCTTCGCCACTTCCTGTCCAAAGGTCCTCAAAGGATTGCGCGTGCTTCAACAGCTCGGGCTCGGCTATCTCACACTCGGGCAACCAGCCACAACATTATCCGGAGGGGAAACCCAACGGCTTAAAATTGCCCGGGAATTGACCAACACCCCAAAACGATCAGCCGCCAACTCAGACCACAGAGGTGCCCTCTACATCCTGGACGAACCCACCCGGGGACTACACCTTGAAGATATCACTCGCCTGTTAACCGTGTTGAATCAACTGGTCGAGGAAGGGAATACGGTCCTGGTGGTCGAGCATCACCTGGACGTCATCAAATGCGCGGATTGGGTGATTGATCTGGGACCGGGCGGCGGAGATTCAGGCGGTCAGATTGTTGCCCAAGGTCCACCGGAAAAAATCGCCGATAACACAACTTCCATCACGGGAAAATATCTCTCACCTCTGCTTACTCATGCCCAAGTCTCTTAGGGACTTTATAATCTGACGTTAAAGAAAATGGTAAGGCACTTTATGCTGGACAGCTATGCAGTCGGGGATAGCCTGCTTACAAGTACTGAGGAAGCAGTCCACAGACCAACGATTCAAGAAGGGGGCGAAGAAACCAAGGACCCCATAACAGATTCTCCTAATCCCGCAGCGGAATTATTGGACGTGACGAGGTCTTCTCGTACGCCGGCAAGAACCAAAGACACAGTAGGGAGGAATCTCAGACCCACGTGTCCAACACTATTGGGGACGGTAGACGCCAGCTCGGAACTGGTATTCCCAGGTCACACGACCTTCATCACCGCCGCAGATGTCGTTGTAGTCGAAACTTTCACCACTGAAACGGTTACCATTCGTATTGGCGGTCATCGGCAATGTATCCCACAACTCCTGGAATCGCGCTGCTTGCCAGCCACCGGCCGGCGGAACCTGTCCTTCTTTGCCACACTGCAGATGGTCGGCAACAACCCAGTCCCATGCCGAGAAATCATCCTGTTCGATTACTTCAACGCGAGCAAATTGAGTATAGTTGATCCAAGTCCCTATTTTGTCATCCGACTTCCACGTCCCGCCATACCCGCGCTTTGAGCCTTCTGCGATCGCCCGACCATCCGGCCCTTTGTCGGGGAATTTGAAGTAGTCTCCACCCTGGTTGTCAACATTCAAATCCACGTTGTCGTATTGTATTTGCACATCGTTCACAAACTGACGAACACGATCTTCATCGGTGTTGTTAAACGGATCGTTGACGATGAAGGACCCGACAAACGGGAGCCAGCCCGTGAAAAGGTAGTCATCTTCGATGTCGGTCGTGCCGACGACCTGAAAGACGACTGACTTCAAATTCGAGTCATAATTGAGGACCGCGTCGTGCGGCCGCGATGGGTCGTCTCGCGTCACTCTCACGTAATAGGCCTTACGACCGGTATCAGGCTCGACCGATAGATACCAGCCATTGTCCACCAAAAACGTACTGTCGGACCCAGAGGGAGGAATGGACGCAGCTTGGACGAAGTGTGAACCCGGGATCGCCATATCGGCCTCGGCGTCCGCTTTGCTCTTGTAGACATCAGCGTTGTAGTTGGTCGAGCACGTGCCGCCCGAAAGTACCTGGTCCAGACATCCTTGATTGCTCACGCTGCCAATATTGGCGATCCTCAGCGTCTGAAAATCAGTGGTCGAGGTGGGCGCTTGCAGCTCGATCTGAAACCAACACTGTCTTTGGTCTACGCCAAACCAACCTTTTTCCGTCGTGTTGAGCCCCGCGTTGAGGATCCCCGATGACACGGCGATGGCCTCTTTGGGAGCACGACAGGTACGCTCGCGGAAACGCATGTGGTAGTTGCCCGTGCAGGTCTCACAGCGCCTACCAGACCTCGCTGGGTCTGCCGGCACGATGCGCAAATACAATCCACCTTGCGGAACACGATAGGTAACGCGCGTATCAGCGCCGGCACAGGCATCGTCGATCATGCCTCCGGTCTCCGGATCGGGATTGCTGATGGAGACCTCATTGACTTCTTTATTACACCCAGGGCTGCCAGGCAGGAAGCCATCAACGTGCTGCGTCGAATCAGCGATCGCGATCGGATCCGATAGATCGTTCGCCAAAAATGCCTCGACGATGACGCCGTTCATGCTGGCGTCCGAGCCCTCGTTGATGATGTCGAACGCGCCAGGGTCTCTGATGTAAAACCACTGGTTGGCGCCGCCATGAGCAAAGTGGCCGTCATGGATACCAGCCTCCTTATCGAAACCGTGTTTGTGTGCATCCGGCAGCGGCATGGAGTTGGGAACCCGCCACAAATGCGGGTCGGCTTTGGCTGTGGCCGGATTGCATTGAGGCGTCACCGGGCCAACCTCGATGATCGTGCCGAAATGATCCGAGTATAAATAATCGCGCGCCAAGCTTACGTGCTGTACGCATGAGCCCATTTCCCAATTGAATGTCGGACCGCTGGGGGCGTTCGGGTAGTTGCCACTTCCCGGCGCATTGGGAATGTTTGACTTGCTGAAACGCGCGAGGACCGAGTCATAGCGTGAACCCGTGTCGAATTTGTCGAGGTCAGGATTTTCTTTATAATGTCTTTGTCCGCATGTCTCACGGTCGTGTTCGGTACAAGAGATGTGGCTGCGACGCCCCGTAACATCAAAGCTCAAACCTGGATCACCGACCGGATTTTCGAGCCAAAGATCGTAGAACCCGGGAAACGGCGGGTTCTCGTGCCTTGGGTCAAACGCCAAACGATACTGCTGAAACACGGTCTTCGGGAGTCCGCCGGCGGGTTCTCCGACCGCGGCAGGGGGATCCGGCAACAACGCGTCAAAGTGTGGATTCTTCACATCGAAGACGCTATCAGCACGATCCACGCTGTCGAGGCTGTACAAGGCGGAGAAGTCACCACCCCCGTCGGTTTGGTGATTGCTTCCCAAGCCGTCATATTTTGGATGACGACCGATCGACGCCGGCATATTGAGATTCCAGTCGCCCAAAATCAGCGCGTCATACGCAGGTGGTGCGCCCGCACGCATGAGTTCCATCACTGGTCTGGCGTCATCAGACACTTGATGGGCTAAGGCTTCGTACGAATCGGTGATATTGTTGGTCGCAGACTGCGTGTGGGTCCAGGCAATGAACAGGGGTGCGCCGGTCTTGGGATTCGACAGGCGAATTCCGGCGAATGCTTTAGCGGCCATACAATCAGTGCCTTCGCATTGGCCATATTGTTTGTACCACACGAAGTCGTTTAATTTGAACGAGGCGGGCGGTATCGGGGTGAGCGGATCAACCTTTGTCGGTACATCGTCCATCTCGTTTAAGATATCCGAGGTGCCCTGATAATTACTGGTGGCGCCCGGAGCGACATACACCGGCGCAAATTTGCTAAAGATCGCGAGCCCCGAATCTTGTTCGGCAAACGCTTCATCCACACTCGCAATACCCGCTGTATCGATGTGGACTGCATAAAACGGGTATTCAAACTTCATCACCTTTGCGAGCTCGTCTTGTGCTTCCCAGACGAACACCTCCGAAAGCACGGCGACGTCGAATTTCTTGCTGGAGACATAATCTCGAAGCTTTCCTGCACGTTGTCGATCAGAGAGTCCCCAGGCACTGCTGGCTCCACCGCCGTGACCAAACGGGCCGGTCGCCGGAAGGAACTGCGTGTTCTGTGCGAATACAGAATAAATAGAACGGACACCCGCTGGAGGAGCATCGCGCGTAAATTGTGTGGGTGGCGAGGAAGGCCCCCAATAGGTACTGGTACCTCCCATCGTATTCAGAGTCCCGGTTTTGACGGTGGAAGTGTACAGTCCAACGCCGCCAAGGGTAGCGGACGTAGCGGAGCAGCGTTGAACGACACCGGTGCGAGTCTTCATGAAAACACAGGACGAACGAGCCAAGGTTGGGCTGGTATACGAAAAGGCTGAAGGTCCTGTGATCGTGATAGAAGAATACGGCACTTGCACGTCGGCATCATACTCAATGCTCACAACGTTAACGGAGCTCATGTTTTGCATTTGGTAAGGGCCGGTTTGCGCAACTGCCGGCGGAATGTACGACAAAGATGCCGTAAACCATCGAGCAGTCGACAGCGGCATGCCCGCTTCGTTGATGCGAACACCGAAGGTATAGGTGCCCTGCAGTTTGATTCCTTCGGTTGCGTAATCAAACGAGCAAATGGCCGTCTTGCATTTCACGGCGTATACGCTCCTGATCCCGCTGCTGTCGGTGACTGCGAGCTCGTAGTTTTCGATGTCGGCGATTTTCGACCACAGAATCGCTGGTTGGATTGAGGTCATCGCGTCATTGTTGGGGCTCAAGATCACCGGCGAAACAAAGGCAACTGGCACGGCCGAGGAGTTGACCGTAAAGCTCACGATTTTTTGCGGTCCCCACACCCCACCACAATCAGCACTCAGGAGGGCGAGGTAATTGCCATCGCTCAGACCATAGGTTCGTTCGCAAAAGATGCCGTCAACTTGCTTCTTGCACGACACCTGCGAGCGCCAGAGAACGTCGTCTTTGACAATGGCCATACGGGCACTGCCCTCGTCCTTTTGGAATTGGATTGAGTAACGTTCGGCATTAGTTCCTTCAGCCCAACGAACGCTCGTCAGTCCATTCACGACTGAGCCTTCAGCCGGGGTCATCAATGCCGGTTCGGGCATCGCCGTGGGACAGGTCTTATACGCGTCGGTGGTGATGCCCTCCGTACAAATCCCGTTGGTGCCACACACCTGAAGACGCACATGCACCGTACCGAAAGGAATCTGGCTCACATCCGCCATGCCCTCGCAGGCTGCACCGACACAAGCCGAGGCAGCTTGGTAAAGCTCAGACGAAGTGACGAAAGCCCAATTCATGAACGAAGCGTGATAACTCGCGGCGCCAGTTACCGCAGGCCAATTGAGGCTCACCGTGTTGCCAGTCCAGTTGGCGGTAACTCCAGCCACCTCCGGCAATATCGGACGAATGAAGTTGTAATTGCCGGCTCCACCGATTGCCCAGGTTCCGTTACCGAGCACGGTCCACTTGAAGTCGCGCGTGTCAAGAATTGTCGCTGGTGGATACCCCGTCATTCCAGGGCTGAAAATGCATGTCGTGCCGGAACTGCAGGGTCCATTGGACGCGCTGAGCAAGGCGGAATACACCACCAACCCAGTAACGTTGTCGACGAGTATGAACGAATAGGCGGTGTAAACAGACGGATCGCTCCACTCAAAGCTCATTCCGAGCGGCGGCTTTGACTCATGCGCGGGAGAAATCAAGAACGGCACACCGGAATAGGTTCCAGGCGTTGCGCTTGTCTGTACCGAGTTGGCGCCAATGCCGAGTGCGTTCTTCGCTGCAACGGCGTAGAAGTACTGCGTTGCGTTCGTGACTGCGGTGTCGGCATAGCTCGTCACCGCTCCAAGGTCGAAGAACTGTCCGTAGGTACCGCTCGCAACACCGCGCGAGACACGATACCCGGTAGCGCCGGAGACGGCAGGCCAACTCAAATTCAGTTGTGCAGCCACCCCGGTTGCAGTCAGGCTGGCTGGTGCGTCGGGCAGCTCAGCTGCAGCGACACCTCCCGAAGCTGCTATAAAAGCGACTGCAAGCATAACACTACGGATCGTGCTTACGTTCACTGTGCGCCTCCTGGCCAGTCTGATTCAGACCGGCATTCGATTGCGGTGCTTTCCATCGTAGGTTCTCCAAATTCTCTGCAGGAAATTTGCAGGGCTTACACGCTCGCCTTCCATCATGAACAGCCAGCTTTTGTTATGTGCGTTCCTTCATCAAACAATTGGTGCTAACCTCTATACGGGGGTGACCGATTCGCGCCATGCTCCGCTTGCGGCATGCCCATGGAGACGCACGAGTGGGACGAAAGGAAAATGGCTGGACACTGATGCGCCATGACCAACACACGGAGATACCGGACGTTCTCCTCTCCATCTACCGAAACACGCTCATAACCTATGCGATCACCGCTCTCTAGATTCAAGCGTAAATGAATTTTGAAGTTTTCCTTGGATTCGATGTCGGCCGCACGCACATAGCCGCAATGCAACAGGCATAAGGGAAGTGGATGAAGGAGTCCGAAAAAATGCGTCAGGATGAGAAACGGAGGATTGGGTAGGATTTGAAGGATGTGGCCGGAAGCAGGCACCGCAATCTGATCTTGGACCAACACCGCATTGCGAATAGTCAGGCAAGCATTCGAGAAGGGAGGAACGAACGTACCACCTTTCAAGAACAACTTGTCCCGCATAAGGGCCTCTTTGTTTTCTAGTCTGCCACCATATGGCAGTCAACATATTAATAGCAACAAAGAGTTTCTCTCTTATCAATCAACCAACCGTATAGTCCGCAACCTCCGGCAAGTGCCGGTGTCCACGCTGTCAGGGAAACGGGTATGGAAAACTGGAAATGTATTTTCTTGCGGATCTCTACGTGCCCTGTGCGGAATGCGAAGGAAAACGATTTCGGCAGGAAATTTTACAGGTCAAGATACAACGGCAGTCCATTTACGATGCACTGAATCTCCCCGTGGATCAAGCAGTGGAACTCTTTTGGGGTACTGTATATTTTTGACGAGCCCACAAGAAGTCTGCACCTGGAAGATGTGAAACGGTTACTGACCGTGTTGAATCAATTAGTCGATGAAGGCAATACAGTCCTGATGGTCGAACATCACCTGGATGTTATTAAATGTGCCGACTGGGTCATCGACCTCTGCCCCGGCGGCGGCGAATTCGGCGGTCACATTGTGGTTAAAGGTCCACCGGAAGTACCTGTCTGGAAAATCAGCTAACTTTCTCTACAACAACTTTGTGCCCAGGGGAACAGGCTTGTCCGGGACACATAACGCTACCTCGCCGCTCTCATTATGAAATCCCGTGACCAGGCATTCAGACATCAACGGACCGATTTGTTTACTTGGAAAATTCACGACGGCGACAACCAGCTTTCCCACTAAATCTTCCGGCTTGTAGAGATCCGTGATCTGAGCGCTCGATTTCCTGATGCCGATGTCTTTCCCGAAATCTACTTGTAGAACGTAGGCAGGTTTTTTGGCTTCCGGGAACAGCGCAGCACTGACAATGCGACCGACACGGAGTTCAACTTTTGTAAAATCATCCCACGATATGGTCTGCACCTCAGCCTCCTTACATTGCTCACAATAGTTTTTCGTAATAAGAATAGTACCCTTCCCCCGTAACCCTGTCCTCCCTTTCGGCCTCTATCTTTGCCTTACCTCCTAGAGTTCAAATAAAATAGTGATTCTCCTAATCCTTTCACCCTGGTTGGTCCCCGGCTATGATTTCCCGGCTAGAGGCTACACCATCTTCCCAAAGCACCCCTTTCCAGGACCGGTTCATTTCCCCAAAGAAAGACCAAATATTTTGCTTAAGATTGCAAGAGGTTATTCCGACTGACAAGAATGAGATTTAACCGTATCTTAAGGAGAATAACATGTCCAAAATCTGGCGATTGGTTCTGTTACTGACATGTATGTTGGTGGGATGCAGTACCACTGGAACGTTGGGAATTGTGACCAAAAGCTCAGCCGATCCAGCTTCGCTTTTAAAAAACAGCCAAGGCTTTGAGGAGTTAGGACCAGCTGAAGGCCAAGCTTGCCGTCATTTCATATTGGCAATTATCCCATTTGGCCAATCGGACATGGCTAAGGCGGTGGATAAGGCCTTAGAAACCAACGGCGGAGATGCCTTACTCAATGTCTCAGCAGAAAGCAGCCTGTACGGATTCATTCCCATTTACAATGTCTATACTTTTACCTGTACCACGGTCAAAGGAACCGCGATTAAATTTAAATAGAGTACTGAGTTGACCTTAAATCTTAGGTGACCGAAAACTGGCTGGGCAGTTCATTTAGAAATCTCCAAGATAAACCCTACAAGAGACGTCGATGGCACCACTAGAGTATGACTGAGTGCCTTCCCTTTAATCGAAAATTCATTCCCTTCTGCAAACTCGTGTCTTCCTTCTGACACATTTGGATGTAGGCGATGATGTTTCCTCTCACTCTGGTTCGTTTATATGCATAACTATATATTATTGTGAGCCTTCATGCCCTGATCAGTATGGTACTAATCATGCCGATAGAGCATCGGCAAGCGCACGAAGCAGTGCTGCCCCGTCGCCGCGCCACGCGCTGCCGTGCATGCACGCGAGGGTGGTTGGATTGGTCAAGGCGAGCTTCTCCAGGAGCACGTTCCCATTTTTCGTGTGAGAGAAATAATCCATTTTGAGGCGAAAAGACTCGCTGGGTCCAAGAATATCCGACTCCGAAATAGGAGGATGGTCAGCCCCTCCCTGCGTGAACAGATCGCCGCAGAACAACGTCGACGTCCGCTCTTCCATCAGTAAGCCGCATTCCCAGGCATGAGGCAGATGCGGCGTGTCGAACCAGCGCACGGAGCGTTTGCCCAGAGTGAGCCGCTCTCCATCCGTAAGGGCGCGAGGCGCCCGATCGGCAAGATCATTGATCGAAACCATAGACGCAACTGTCCCGCACAACGGCACAGCCCGGGGAGCAGCGGCCAGCCATTCGTTGAGTGATCCGCATTCGTCGGCTTCCACATGAGAAAACGATATATATCGAAGTTTTTCAACCGGCAACACGCTCGCCACCGCATCACGCACGAATGAAAACATCTTCCGCGGGCCAGTGTGGAAGAGCAATGGCGCATCATCCACGATGAGGTATTGGTTAAACGAGAACCCGCCTGCACCTTCGATCACCACCGGCGTGTTAATGCGATAAATCCCGTCAGCAATCTCATGCACGTTCGTTCCTGTCTGCTTATTCGTCATGGCCATGAGACTCTCCTCGTTACGGATTGGGCTACCCCCTTCAGAATATTGATTATCCACCTGGCTGTTTAAAAAATATTCGAGCCTAACAAATTTGATTTTTGGTCAACTGACTAAGGATGTCAAATTGCCATTGGGCTCATAGGGTTGTTCTCTAAATTGCCTGGACCGTTATTGGTTTCATGAATCCTTATTTGATGCGACGGTCCTGGCTTCTTTGGTATCTTATCCCTGTCTCAGGGCAATCCGCGCGCAGGGCTACAGTTCCATTGAAAGGGATAACCAGGAAACGAGTTTCCCTCACCCATTTTTAACGAGGGAACCTCTATTTGCAAGTAAACGAAGGGAGTGGCCGACCATGTCCGATTTTGAAAAGCTCGGGGTGTTTTATTTAGGGAGGCCATACGACCTCGCCACCAAATCAGCAAAACCCGGTCTCCTCCTCTATGACTCGAAAGATCTGGTGACCCATGCGGTCTGTGTCGGCATGACGGGCAGCGGCAAGACCGGCTTGTGTATTGGTCTGTTGGAAGAAGCCGCGATCGACAATATTCCTGCCATCATCATTGACCCTAAAGGCGATATCGCCAATCTCTTACTGACCTTTCCTGATCTGCGTGGCAGCGATTTTCTTCCCTGGATCAATCCCGATGACGCAAAGAAAAAAGCCCTCACCCCTGAAGCTTTTGCGGACAGGGAAGCGGCCAAATGGAAAGCGGGCTTGGAGTCCTGGGGGCAGGATGGAGCCAGAATCGCCAAACTCCGGGAAGCAGCGGACTTTTTGGTCTATACCCCGGGCAGCACGGCAGGACTTCCTGTGTCCATTCTCCAATCGTTTTCCGTTCCCTCCCCACAAATCCTTGAAGACGCAGAACTCTTAGGGGACCGAGTGGGCACCACGGCAACCAGCTTACTCAATCTGGTTGGTCTGGATGCCGACCCCCTGCAAAGCCCCGAACATATTCTGCTGGCCAATGTCCTGAAAACCTCCTGGGAAGCCGGACAAGACCTCACCCTTTCCTCGCTGATCCAACAGATTCAAACCCCGCCGTTTTCCAAGTTGGGCGTGATGGACTTGGAATCGGTTTTTCCCTCGAAGGATCGCTTCGCGTTGGCCATGCGTTTTAATAATTTATTGGGAGCACCGGGGTTCTCCGCATGGCTGGAGGGCCAGCCGATGGATATCGATCAAATATTGCATTCCCCAACCGGCAAGCCCCGCATCGCCATTTTTTCCATCGCGCATCTGAATGACACCGAGCGCATGTTTTTTGTCAGTCTCCTGCTCACTCAAATGATCAGTTGGATGCGAAGCCAATCGGGCACCACCAGTCTGCGCGCGCTGCTCTATATGGATGAAGTCTTTGGCTTCTTTCCTCCTATTAAAAACCCGCCATCCAAGGCCCCGATGCTGACCATGCTGAAACAAGCTCGAGCATTCGGCCTGGGCGTGGTGCTCGCGACTCAAAATCCGGTTGATCTGGATTACAAAGGATTGGGCAATACGGGAACGTGGTTTATCGGGCGACTCCAGACCGAACGAGACATGGCCCGCGTATTGGATGGATTGGAAGGCGCCGCGGCCAACAGTCAGGGAAACTTCAATCGTCAGAAGATGCAGCAGATTATCTCCGGTCTCGGGAACCGGGTGTTTCTCCTGAACAACGTCCATGACGATGGGCCGGAAATTTTTGAGACCCGTTGGGCGTTGTCCTATCTTCGAGGGCCTTTAACCCGGACACAGATCAAAACCTTGATGGATCCGGTAAAAGCTGCGCTGTCCGATTCTGCAACCTCACCCGCTTCCACGAAACCCATCGCGGCCGCTTCTCAATCTCATACTGGAACAGCTCCTCAAGGCGGCACCACGCATCCACCGGTTCTTCCCCCGGACATCCGCCAACAGTTTGTGCCCATTCGGGGAGCCAGACCCGCAGGCGCCTCACTTACCTATCACCCACGGCTGTATGGCGCCGCATCGGTCCATTACCAGGATGCCAAAACGAAATTGGATGAAGTCCGGGAGGTCCAAGCCCTTGTGGTGATGACCACGGGTGCGGTACCGGTCCAATGGGATCAAGCAGAACCTCTCGATATTCCACCTGCCGATTTGAATACCCATCCTGCTGACGGAGCACAGTTTGGGGATCTGCCCAGCCCCGCCAGCCAGGCGAAATCCTACAAGGGCTGGGAAAAAGATTTTGAGGATTGGGTCTACCGGACGCAAACGTTGGACATATTCCGGAATGCCTCATTAGGGGTCACGTCCGGCCCACATGAATCGGAACGTGATTTCCGTCTTCGATTACAACAGCTCGTTCGCGAACGTCGGGATGAAGAGACCGACGCGCTCCGGAAAAAATATGGAGGAAAAGTGGCCACCCTCGAAGATCGTATCCGGCGGGCCGAACAGGCCGTCCAACGGGAATCCGAGCAAGCCAAACAACAAAAACTCCAAACGGTTATTTCCATCGGCGCGACTCTCTTGTCGGCATTCATAGGCCGTAAAACCGTCAGCCGATCTTCGATGGGCCAGGCCACGTCCGCCGTTCGTGGCATGAGCCGAACCATGAAAGAAGGCAAGGATGTGGACCGTGCCGAGGAAAACGTGGACGCCCTTCAACAACAATTGGCTGCTTTAGATGCGGAGTTACAACAAGAGATTCAGGCACTGACCGCTCAGTGGGATGTCGAAACCATTCCCCTGGAGACCCTCAATGTTCGCCCCAAAAAATCCAACATTTCGACGAAGTTGGTGTCTTTAGCTTGGGTCCCGTATTGGGCAGAAACCACTGGCCAACAGACTCCTGCGTGGCTCTAATCCTCTAAAGTTTCCAGCCAACGATTTGGAGATTCGGGTTTCTTTTAGAGCGGCACATCCCGTATCCTATCGTGTACGGCTGATGCTTCATCGTCAATGATCGACTGAAGTGGAAGCGATCGGCCCACCCCTCGCTTAATTTTCACCCGCGTGTCCATGTATTCGATTGTTCATCAGGAGGTCTTGCCATGGAATTAATTCAACAACTAATCAGCAATCTGGGTGTCAATGAAGGCCAAGCCAAAGGGGGTGCCGGGCTCTTGTTCAATCTGGCCAAAGACAAATTAGGCGCAGGCGAATTTCAACAACTCGCAGATAAGGTGCCAGGCATCACCGCTCTTCTCAAAGCCGCTCCGCAACAGGGAGCAGGGGGTGGCCTCATGGGAGCGTTGGGCGGTGCAGCGTCCGCTTTCGGCGGTCTGGGAGGTAAGATGGAGGGCTTAGGCAATCTTGCTCAGCTTGCCGCTGGGTTTTCTCAACTCGGATTAAGCACCGACATGGTTGGAAAGTTCCTTCCGATTATTTTGTCCTTCGTACAGAATCAAGGCGGCGAGTCGGCCAAAGGTCTACTGGAAAAAGTCTTGAAGCCTGCGGCTTCGACAACCTGATGACTCACCCAATGAATATGGACCATTTGCACAAGGATGCCATGATGTACCCTCACTATTCTTCAGTAGGTTCTCGTAGACTCTTTCCTTACCTGACATGGGGAATCATTCTCTTGAGTCTAAGCACTTTCGGTTGCCAGAGTGTTTATTATGATGCGATGGAAAAAATCGGCTATCACAAACGCGACCTGATGGTCAGTGATGTGGAAAAAGCTCGGGATGCCCAACAGGAAGCCAAAGAACAATTCAAATCCGCTCTTGACCGGTTTACCAAAACTCTCAATATCGAGGGGGGTGAGTTACAGGACAAATACGACGTCCTGAATGCGGAATACGAACAGAGCGAGGCCAAAGCGAATGCGGTTCGAGATCGCATTGCGTCGGTGGAAGATGTCTCTGAGGCCTTATTTGAAGAATGGGAAGCTGAACTTAAAGAATATTCCAGCGCCGCCTTGCGCAAGAACAGCCAAAAGCAACTCACACAAACACGTACCCAATATGCTCAATTGATCAAAGCCATGAAACGGGTGGAGACGAAAATGGATCCGGTGTTGGCGAAATTCAAAGACCAGGTCCTCTTTTTGAAACACAACCTGAACGCCCAAGCCATCGCGTCGTTGAAAAGTGAGTTGGTATCGGTGGAAGGCAACATCGCCTCTCTCATCAAAGAAATGGAGGCATCTATCAAAGAAGCTGATTCCTTCATTGCTTTAATGGAGAAAGAAAAGACATAACTATTTGGGCCATGGCCCGTCTCAACGCGTCACTCGTCCTGCCGGCAATAGGCAGACGAGTGACACATAGCGTCGTTCATCCTGACTCACAAGGAGGGTCTTCATTGGGCATCATTTCCTGGATTGTGTTCGGCCTCATTGCGGGGATCCTGGCAAAGATCATCATGCCGGGGAAAGACCCTGGTGGGATGATTATCACCATCTTGATTGGAATCTCCGGCGCCATGGTGGGCGGGATGATCAGCACGTATTTTGGCTATGGCGATGTCACCGGTTTCAATTGGCCCAGTTTTGGCATTGCAGTTGGTGGAGCCTTTGTGCTCCTTTTGGCCTACCGAATTCTCAAAGGAAAGTAATTATTCCCCTACCATCAATCATCAACTTCCGTTCTTCTCCGTGCTTCCCAAGCCTTGCCCCTTCCCGATAGTTTCAATCCGTCCCTAATCGTAACCGCTGTCATTTCGAAAATGGTCCCCGTTTCCCTCGAATTCAAAAGC
>JBGSSO010000240.1:0-4297 GCA_041737015.1 Nitrospirales bacterium | reverse complement strand
CTTCAAAAGGTTGGCGGCCCTCCCCTTCATTAAAGCCAGACGGGGCGTCCATGGTTTTGGCCACTTTTGCCGAAACAAAAGTGGCTCGGCTGCCGGTCCGAGAACCGGCTCTCCTCCCTCGAAACTTCAATGGCAACTCGTGACCCCAAAATGGAGAACTCATGAATCATCATTATTCCAGGAGAAATGATCCAATAGCAGTAATCAGAATGTAGGACAATCACCCTCGAAATTTCCCGGCACATAGATCAATTCACATCTGGTCCGATTTCTGAAAGGAAGCTGTGAGTATTATTCCGCCTCATTTCAAAACATTTCCCTTCTGGTATTTCAAAGAGCCCTCTAATTTTTCAAACCAAAGATTTTCCTGTACTTCATTTCACTTCTGATGTAGGATTTTCAACGGTTCTTCTAATTAAACCATTTCCCAACATTTGGACATTACCTGAACACCCCCTAACAGGTTTATGCCAACGCCTGAAATTCAAAATTTCAAAACGCCGGTTCATCTTCGACCCTCACGGTACCGGAGAATCCTACACTCAACCGTGGTGGATCGTGGAGAACTCCAATCCGAGGACCTAGAAACGGAAACGAGTCATCACACAGGAAAGTGGGGAAATTTGACTGAAGGAAACGCACGCTCCAAGGAGCGTGCGGCATAAAGAGTCCAACCTTATGCCGCGAAATGATCAAATCCTCCGGCAATGGCATCTTCTTCGGATGCTGGAACACGCAAAAGGCAAAACCATCAAAGAGCTGGCCGAGGCGCTTCCAAAAGACTACGCGAGCCATGAACGCACGGTGCGCCGAGACCTTGGGGTGCTGGAGGCATCCGGCATCCCCCTCATCACCGAAAAAGTTGATGGCCACGTCCGATGGCGATTCATGGATGGCTACCGGAACAACCTGGCCCTGGGCTTTTCCCCAAGCGAAATCCTGGCACTCCGACTGACTCGACAATTGCTAACACCCCTCGAAGGAACCGGCATTCAGGAATCCCTTCAATCCGCACTAGCCAAAGCCGAAGCCGGTGTCCCCAATCCCGAAGGAAAAACGCCGCCACACCTTCCCGCCATCTTCGCCTTCACCCCCGGCTCCCACAAATCGTATAAAACACACCAAAACACCATTGCCATGTTGATGAAAGCCACCAGCAAGCAGCGCACCGTGCAAATGCGCTATTTCTCCGCAACCAGAAACCAAACGACCAGGCGAGAAGTTAGTCCCTATCGCTTGTGGTATAGCCAAGGCGCCCTCTATCTCATCGGCTATTGCCACTTCCGCAAAGACGTACGCATGTTCGCGGTGGAACGCATAAAAACCGTCACGCCCACCGACCATCCGTTTCAAATTCCCTTGGACTTCGATATCGAGGACTACGTCAAAGATGCCATCGGCACCATGCGCGGCCAACCCATCAAAGTGGAGCTCCAGTTCAACAAACCCACAGCAGCCTGGGTCAAAGATCGCATCTGGCATATCACGCAAACCATGACTCTGCTCAAAAGCGAGGAACTGAACATGACGCTCACCGTGGCAGACAACCGCGAACTGGTGGGTTGGGTCTTAGGCTTCGGAAGCGGGGTGCGGGTCATTCAACCAGCCTCACTCCGGGAAGCCGTTCGTCAGGAAGCCAAGGCTATTGCCGAGCAGCCGGAAGAAATTAAAAGCCAACTCCTGGATGTCTCGTCGAAAAGAAAACGGCACGTGTGACCCCGGATGTCACGAGCGAAAAAGGCCTCATAAAGTTCCAGACCAAAAAGTCATTGAAAACCAAAATGCTTTCCACCAAAGAAAAAAATTTCCAAAATTGACCTGCTATGTCACAGCGTCGGTTTATCCTAATCCAAAAGAAGCCACAAAGAATGTCATTCCGAACAACACCACGCTTGTCATTCCGAACGCAGTGAGGAATCTCGCGATGAGCCACACAGCACCAAAAGCAACAGTCAGGCCCCCACACCATGGCTAAGGAATATTTGCATTACTGGGGTAAAGCGGATGAAAAATACCCCGGTGAACCTAAGTGGCATCCGCTGGCGTATCACTGTCTGGATGTATCGTCTGTGGCTGCGGCCTGGTGGGATGCAAGTCCGACTATACAGCGCGCCTTCCTCGCTTCTTTCAATTACCCAGACTCGGAGCAACTTCGTGCGTGGGTGACGTTTTTTGTTGCCTTGCACGATCTCGGTAAATTCGATGTGCGGTTTCAGTTAAAAGCACCTGAGGCGCTTGCTGCTGCGTGGCGGCGATTAGCCAAGAGAGATCACGGGCTAGCACTGATAGACATTACCGGGTTTGATCACGGCTGGGCTGGCATGGCCTGGGCAAGCCAGGAATATCGGCAATGGGTAAGCCGAGACGACCTTGGCCGTGAGATATGGGAGCAGTGGCAACCTTGGTTGGCTGCCGTGACCGGACATCACGGTGATTTTTATACGCCCAGTATGCCCGGGTTAAAACCGGACACCGACGAGGCAATCATTGATCATGACCACAATGCCCGAAGTGAATTTGTGACGATACTGTCTTGCCTATTCCTCGAACCAGCGGGACTGAGTCTTCATGATTCGCCTCCGGCCTGTTCTCCCAGCGCGCAATCCTGGCTCGCTGGATTTTGTGCGGTATGCGATTGGATAGGTTCCAACACGGCAGTTTTCGCCTACCAAGGTCCTGATGCCGCATTGGCCGACTGTCTGGAGACCAGCATAAAAAAGGTTCAGAACGAGGGTGTACTGCACCACTTTGGTCTGCTCGCAAGAGCAACAGTCTACAAAGGCGTGAGTGCCTTACTTAAAGCTACCGAATCCCCACGGGGCATTCAGGTTGAGGTGGATAACCTACCTGCCACACCAGGCCTGACCTTGATCGAAGCTCCCACCGGCAGTGGGAAAACCGAAGCTGCGCTGGCCTACGCCTGGCGGCTACTGGATCAAGGCATAGCGGACTCCATCGTATTTGCACTGCCCACTCAAGCGACTGCCAACGCCATGCTTGAGCGTGTTGAAGTATTCGCGGTGCAGCTATTCGGATCAGCCAATATCGTACTCGCCCACGGTAAACGTAACTTCAATGAAGCATTCCAGCGGCTGGCTTTTAGTGGACAGCGCCCAACCGCGCAAGGCAAGACCGAGGCCGGCGCTCAATGCGCTGTTTGGTTAGCCAGCAGCCGCAAACGCGTGTTTCTTGGTCAGATTGGCGTGTGCACGGTGGATCAGGTGCTCCTGTCTGTGCTCCCTGTGCGGCACAAGTTCGTGCGCGGTTTTGGGCTGAACAAAGCCGTGCTCATTGTCGATGAAGTTCATGCCTATGATGCCTACATGCACGGCTTGCTGCGGGAGGTGCTGCGCCGCCAGAAAGCTACCGGTGGCAGTGCCATTTTGCTTTCCGCCACCCTGCCTGCTGGTGTACGCGCTAAGTTGCTGGGTTCGTGGGGGGGCAGCGGGGTGAATGAAGCACCGTACCCTGCCCTATGGCATGCCACACAGGGTGGGGAGGCGTGCATCACCGTGCCTGATGACCAACGTCCTGTACACCGTGAACTTGCAACAGAATGCCTCAAGCTTCCCGGCGCATTCCCGGATGATGCCGTGATTGAGCACATCATCGCGGCTGCTGAATCTGGCGCATTAGTGGCGGTGGTGACGAATCTGGTAGACGACGCTCAACGTCTTGCCCGCCTGCTGCGCGGAAAAACGACACTACAAGTTGATCTATTCCATGCCCGTTACCGTTTCATGGACCGTCTGCACAAAGAAAAAGCTGTACTCGACAACTATGGTCGAAACGCACCGCGAAACGAAGGACGCATCCTCGTTGCCACGCAAGTGGTAGAGCAAAGCCTTGATTTGGATTTTGATTGGATGCTCACGCAAATTTGCCCAGTGGATTTGCTGTTCCAGCGCCTGGGTCGCCTGCATCGCCATCAGCGCGAACGCCGTCCCAAGAAGTTCGAGTCGCCATACTGCACCATTCTTTCTGTTGAGGCAAATGACTATGGCCTGCACAAACTCATTTACGGTAACACTCGCGTGTTGTGGCGCACCGAACAGCTACTTACTGGCCAAAACAAGATTGTATTTCCCGAGGCGTATCGGGACTGGATCGAGCAGGTATACCAACGTGACGATTGGGAAGACGAACCTGAAGCTATCGCATGTGAATACGATGCGTACAGCGCAATCCAACGCAGTCGCGAAGCCGATGCCCTACGGCTCACTACGATGACAGTGAGCATGTTTCGCGATGAAGACAGCAGGGTGACGGGGCTTACCCGTGACGGGGAAATGAGCCT
>JBGSSO010000030.1:0-8721 GCA_041737015.1 Nitrospirales bacterium | reverse complement strand
GAAGACAAGAAACCCAGGGGGAAATTCCAGATGGAGTTGATCAATGAGGGCGAAGTTGGAAATACGCAGCTCGGTCAGCATAACACCGAGTCATCCGCCCCGCTGATCAGGCAGGGGAAGAGGATTGAGCCAGGAGCGAGTCAATGACTTGCTTGAATTGTTGCTTCGGTCTTGCACCAACAATTTTTTCGACAACTTGGCCACCCTTGAAGAAGAGAATACTGGGGATACTCATGATTTGATATTGTCCCGCGACTTCTGGGGCATCATCGGTGTTGAGCTTCATGACTTTAAGTTTGCCTTGGTATTCCTGTGCAAGCTCATCGACGATTGGGGCCACCATTTGACAGGGTCCACACCAGACTGCCCAGAAATCCACCATAACCACTTCTGAAGATTTCAGCACTTCCCCATCCCAGTTCGCTGCATCGGCTTTGGCCACTAAATCAGACACTGACTGCCTCCTTGGATAAATACGACAAAATGTCCAGACTGTGCTGGCATCCTAAAACCGCTCTTGTCGGACTGTCAACTCACTCATACACGCTTAACTGACTCAGGAGAGCTGCACCTTGTGAACTATTTGGCCTCTCCACCCACAGACAAGGCAGGAACAGAAATCACCACTGCCATTCATCCGGTGTACCGGTCCACCAGGAATCAGGCTTCAATTCACGCCAACGGGTTTGTTGTGCCCACAATTCATCCGTCCGTGTCCGACTCAACCGATTGGCCATCGCTGCTGTGACATCAAATTGTTGCCGAATGCCTTCATGAATGAGTTCTTGCGCCATACGAGGCATGACATTTGGCGGATCAATGAGATCAAGAATATCCCGTGCGGTCAAATTCAGCGCTAATTGTTCTACTTTCACATAATCTTCCTGCTTCGCTAATGATCCCAAATAGCCATCAATTGCCTGATAGACGTACGCCAAATACACGTATGCTTCAACCGAGGGATTGCGGTCAATATTTTCTTGGCAAGCCTCCACCGCTCGCCGGAAATCTCCGGCCATTAAATACATTTTAGCGTGCGCGAGAGGTTTAATAGGCAGGATAGGTATCTGGTCTGACTGAGCCCAACCATTGGAAAGCGATAACATCCCCAGAAGAAATACTCCCACTCCGAGACACATCATCATTTCCCATACTCTTTCGCTCACCGATGAAGCTCTCATGTTCTCCTCCATCACTAAAATCGCGCAACAGACATCATTCTCGATAGATTCCTTGGTCGTACACCAATTTTTTCGATGACTCCCTTAGCCCAGTTTTAAAATTGTCAGATTTTTGATCAGTACGAAAATCTCAAAATCCTCCTGTTTCCAATCACTTTCAAACAAAAAACCGTTTTGCCTAATCTTTGAAGTCCCGGAACCACGACACAATCCTTTAGGGAGTCCACTTGTTATTTATGAAAACAAAAAAAGTCTAACACCAAACTCCTTCCTACAACACAAGACTCCCATAAACACCGGCCATTGAACAAACTAAAACGTCAATGGCATATACATTGCGAAAGACCATGTCCAAGAAGCGTTTTCATTGAACCTGGCTCCTTTATTCTAAACAAAAAAACAACGAGCCAAAACCTTAAGCTCGTCATTACTTAAAGGGATAAAATGAAACTAAACCAAACCCTTCTGTCTTTTATCCTCATCATCGGTATAGAAACCTTCTCCTTATGCTTAATCCCCGTCTCACCTACTCCCGTAAATTCGGCTGACGTCGCATTGGTTCTTTCGTCTTCTACGCCTGGATCACTTTTGCCTCTAGAAATGATCCACCTCCGGGAATCCAGCCACAGCGACGACACATTAGCGGCCCTAACCATCTATCTGGAAGCCCGTGGTGAAAGTTTTGCTGGAAAGTTAGCTGTCGCGGCCGTCATTCGGAACCGGATGACTCACAAATACCACAGCGATGGCACGGTCAAGGGCACGGTTCTTCGTGCTAAACAGTTTGAACCATGGATAGGACGTAACCCAGAAGAAGTGGAATTTGATCAAACAAACCGAATAATGCAAGACAGTTTATTAGCCTGGAGACTTGTGCAAGACGGGCGGAAGGTGGTGGATGGGGCTGTACTGTTTTATAATCCCCAACTGGTCAAAACTCCCCGGTGGGCTGAGTTCAACCGTAAAGTGGCAAAAATTGGCGGGCACGAATTTTTCAATAAACACACCATTTAATTAGTCATCGGCTACATGCGTTTTTCGTAAATTCTTAGGGCGAGGCGCACCGGGTCCCTCATCCTCAATACGTTTCAACTCTATGCGTAAATGGCGAAGTGCACCGGAATGCACCCGACAGACGCCAGACTCGGTAAGACCCATTTGCCGACCAATTTCTTTCATTGTCAATCCGGCATGATAATACGATTGGAGCACCTCTTGCTGGCGTGCCGACAATGTCTGGAGCGCCGCTGACAATGCCGCTTTCATTTCTGCATCCGCACAGGCCACAAAAGGGTCCAGATGGTTAACATCCGGCAAAACATCACGGAGGGTGCATTCATCTTCTCCCTGCCCAACCGGCTCATCCAGACTAATTAAACGAGGATCACACCCTCCCACTCCTTCTATTTCCTCAATAGGAACGCCCAACAGCGTCGCCAATTCCTGTGTGGTCGGTGGCACCCCATTTTTCTGAAGGTGCTCTTCAACAATTTGTCGCACTTGATCTCGGCGGGATCGAACAGACCGAGGAACCCAATCCATCGCCCGAATTTCATCTAACATCATGCCACGAATGCGATATTCGGCAAATGTACGAAATTTAATATCCCGTGTTGGATCATAGCGCTTCAACGCCGACAACAGACCCATAGCCCCTGCGCTCGTCAAATCCTCAGCATCTAGAGAAAAGGGATTCTTGAACGCCATGATTCCAGCCATCCGACGAATGGTCGGGAGAAACTCCAATAAAATCCGGGTAACATGTTCCTGATCGAGCTGATCCTGTATTTCCGTATGTTCTGCTTTTTCAGGACTAACCGAGCCGAGGCAAGACGAATCGAGTTCTTTGATACCAACTGCAGGCTCTGTGAAATGTTGTGCGTCTTCGTCCATATTTTGGCCTTTCCAGGGTGACCAAAAAAAGCGCCCAATTCCAGGGAATGGGCGCATGAACGAACGCATGGACCTACCAACACAGTTCGGTAACCAGACGAACCCTGATGCAATAACGTTCTCAGGGTTTCTTGGCTTTGCGCCCTACCCTCACGGATAGTTTGCCCTTGTCACCTGTTGAATTCGTTATCCGATAATCACAACCTCATGTAAGTGGTGAGTTTTGGAGGTTTCCCGATCAACGGTCTGCCTCAGAGCTTCGGATCTTCTTCTACTCTTCGACCTCTATCTCTGTGGATGTGTTATCGGATCCAAGGCAGGGGGAGTTAAGAAAAACCCTTTCGTGTTTATGAGAAAATTTGACAAATTCATACATTGCACAGCATCAAATACCAACACTAATGGTGAACAGCAACCGATGACCAAAATCTCAACCACACATTCCCTTGATCGACCTTCAAGACAATCGTGGATCCCCTATTTTAGCTTTAAAAAAAGATTTGCCCCCATGATCAAAAACATGACTGTCGCAATCCAACTGCCAATGATCGGTAACACCGCTCCATTGCGTCCTAAGACAATGCCTACCGAATGTGCAGCCCAGAAAAAAAACCCAATTGCCAGAGTTTGCCCAAGCCCTTTAGCCACTCCAACCCCACGCACACCACTTCCTCGAAGACTCACCGAGATCCCTAGCAGCGTCATCACGAGAGGAACGAGGGCGTACGCAATACGAGCCCAATAATCAGTTAAAAAACGATGAGGACTATGACCATCTTCTATTACTCGCTGAATATAGTCATGCAATTGATATAACGACATATGTTCTGGAGACTGAGCTAGCCAATTCTGAAAATCATCAGGTGTGAGGGAGAGGGGCAACACCTGCCGTGGCATACCATTCACTTGTATGCGTTCTTCATCCTGAAATGTTCGCTCAATCACATGCTCCATCATCCAACTCTCATCGACAAATGTTGCCCATTCCCCTTCAAGAATTCCCTTGAGACGGAAGCGATCATCCAGTGTGTACTGGTGAATACCATTCAAACGAAATCCATCTTCTGTCACCGAATCAATGCGCATAAGGTGATTTCGTCCCACCCGAAGCCATAAACGTTCCGGAGTGAGCAGGAGGGGCTCTGGTTTATTTTGGATCAAGACCGATTGAACAAATTCAGCTTTGATATTTGCCAGAGGAATCAACACGGCCGTCAAACTCAGACCCACGACACTCACCAGCCCACCAAAGACAAAAAAGGGAATGGCAATTTGATAAAAACTTAACCCACAACTGCGCATCGCCGTGATTTCACGAGTCCGACTAAGCCCACCAACCGTCAAAATTGAGGCCATCAGGGCCGCCAGCGGGGCCAGTAAAAAGGCAATTTCGGGAATTCGATAGGCAAAAAAGCTGAAAATAACGGTTAAGTCTGCATCATATTTCAAAAACTTTCTTAATTTTTCGAAAAAATCTACGACGAGATAAATCGTCAGTACTGTTACAAGACACATCAAGAAGACGCGACTGAATTTCCCAAACACATACCAAGAAATTTTCTTCATGATCTATATTGGTTGAAAGAATTCTGAATCATTGCTTTCGAGCTTGGAATAACAAGAATCCTGTGAGACAAGCTAGGACAATGTTAGGCATCCACGCACCGAAAAAAGGAGAAATCACCAAAGTCGTCACGAGAAACTCTCCCAAAACATTCAATAAATAAAACCCGATGACCACGAGAACCCCAATCGCAAACCCTCCTGCTTTTCCCGACCGCTTCGACACAATTCCGACTGGAACGCCCAATAACCCCAGCACAAATGTGGCGACCGGAAAGGCCGTGTCTTTATAAAACTCTATTAATCGACGAAGGGCACCAGCATCTGTTCCACCCGATTTCTCCAATTGCTGAGTGAGGTCTTGGTAGGTTTTCCGTTTTGTCTTATCTTTCACTGAGGTAAAAGGCGAAGAAAGCCAAAAATCATAGGTATCAAAGGTGACCCGATGAAAACTATTGGCATCTTTGGGAATTTGATGAATTGCCCCCTTAAACAACCGAATTCCAAATTGTTGACGTTCGCTCTGCTTCAACATTTGAAAATTCTCCGCCACAATGACCAAGGGTTGCTCCGGATTGCGTTGATCCGAAATAAATACGCCTTTATGGCCAGTAGCATTCTCCGAGTGTGGCACATACACCATCAGTCCGGGGATTGGTTCATTAAACACACCCGAATCAACAGCCAGAGTCAACTCATCTTCGATGACGCTCAGGGCCAAAGTCTTCAATGACACATTGCCCCACGGCTGCCCCCATTGAGAAAGGTATATCGTTAAGAGAAATACGAAACCGGAAAAGATCACCACAGGAAGGTTGATTCGCCAGAAACTGACCCCGGCAGCTCGAATGGCAATGACCTCATTGTCAAACGATAGGCGATTAAATGCCGAAATTGAGGCAATCAAGCAGGCAATTGGTAAGGTTAGGACTAAAAAGGAAGGAAGCAAATGCAGCACAATTGACCCCAAGGCCGCCAAGCTAATACCTCGGGATACCACTAAATCCACCAGCCGTAGCATTTCTTTGGTAAAAATGATGAAACACAGTCCGGTCAGGCTGGTCAAAAATGGGGGAAGCAACTCAAAAAAAATGTACCGATCGAGAAGTCTGATCAACGTCTTGGACTATTCAAATAAGTGGAAAGTGATGAAAAATGTTGGCTGAGACGCATGGCTCCTATGCCCATTTCCAATTAAATATCTGAAATAAACAGCCCATAGGCGAGATAGTAGGGATTGAATTTCCTCCTGTCATTTATTGACAGATTCTGTAAACTGTGCTACATCCTCTTCGTTTTTGTAATGGGTAAAGAAGTGAGAAGAATATTACGCCGTGAAGCCGAGAGAGGAATGGACTCCTTTTTCGGCTTTTCTTTTTAAGCACGCACATTTTTTTTTGTAATATATATCCACAAGTACTCTAATGGGGAGGGCCATCATGAGAAGTAAGGGAACGGTAAAATGGTTTAATGATCGAAAAGGTTTTGGATTTATTCAGGTTGAAGGTGGACAGGATGTGTTTGTCCATTATTCCGCACTTCAAGAAGACGGATTTAAATCCCTAAAAGAGGGGGAATCGGTAGAATTTGACTTGGTAGAAGGAGCAAAGGGTCCGCAGGCTGCCAACGTCACAAAATCAGGAATTGGCCAACCATCTTAAAAATACTGGTGAATTTCTATCGCATTCTTACCTAATTTTTTGCTGATGATGAAAGGGTGATGTATTTTGGCCATTATGCCTTAGCTTTTCTCCAATAACTAATAAGGTAAGAGTAATTTCTGGATCTGCAATTCCTTACTCTTGCCTTGTTGTCAAAGAAGGTTAAGAGATAAATAGTCTGCTAAGACTCTCCTTGACTTCCCTCTTTTTCTCCTGGTAGACTTTTCGCGTAAGTCATTGTATTTATTGCAAAAATTACAAATTTAACACAACTGGCTCATCAGTTTCAGGGGAACAGCATGACAAAACTTCTCGA
Organism: Nitrospirales bacterium; assembly: GCA_041737015.1. Classification (GTDB taxonomy): domain Bacteria; phylum Nitrospirota; class Nitrospiria; order Nitrospirales; family UBA8639; genus Nitrospira_E. The sequence goes on along the minus strand of JBGSSO010000030.1, from coordinate 2,107 downwards.
TGTTTTATTTTTGGGATATCCGCTCTATCGAAACATGTTGACCGTAGAGAGTGGAGGGGAGGACTGGGGAGCAGGACAAAATGAGGATGCCAATATTCCACAGGCACCTGATAACCTACGCGCCATCCCTGATCATACGCGAATTACCCTCACCTGGGATCCTGTCCCGCAAGCCCTGTATTACAACGTTTATTTCATGACCACCAAAGGCGTTCAAATTAAGCCCAACGAACTGACCAGGCCAGTAGCAGGCCAAGAGGATTTCATCCCAAAAGTTGGGATAACCAAAGAAAAAGCCAATTGCATCGAAGGAGCGATCTCTCCTTACGAACATAACGACCTAGCCAATAACTTTTGTTACCACTATGCCATCTCTGTGGTTACGGAAGAGGGTGAAAGTCTATTATCTGAAGAGGTGATGTCCATTCCTTCGCCCTACCTCCCGGTTATGCAAATCGGGTGTGAAGGCGTTGACGATGGAGAATTCAAATCACCAACCGGCATTGCTATAGATAAAGACGGAAATATCTATGTCGGCGATACAGACAATCATTCGATTCAGAAGTTTGACCGGTCTGGAAAATTTCTTGCTCGTTGGGGCGACGAACCTGATTCAACCGAAGGAAAATTTTACTACCCACGGGGCATCACCACATCCCCAGAGGGAGATGTGTATGTGGCCGACAGTGGGAACAATCGCATCCAAAAATTTGATTCCGAAGGAAATATTATCAACGCATGGGGAAAATTCGGTTTTGCCTGGCGAGGGGCGGAAGCCGGGAAATTTGATGTCCCTTGGGGCATTACCACCGATTCCCAAGGCAACCTATTTGTCTCGGATACCAGCAATGCCAGAATTCAAAAATTCCTCTCGGACGGCTCCCCTGTGCTCAAGTGGGGGCGTGATGGGGGATATGACGGCGCCTTCTTTTATCCCAGAGGTCTCGCGGTTGACTTTGTCGGGAATATTTATATTGCCGATGAGGGAAACCATCGGATTCAAAAATTTGATGCACGTGGTAACTTTCTTTTGAAGTGGGGAAAAGAAGGGAATGCCCCTGGCCAATTCAAAGCCCCATGGGGAGTCGCCTGCGATCCTTTAGGATATGTGTATATCGTGGACAGCGGAAATCACCGTGTCCAAAAATTTGATTCTAGCGGAACCTATCTCACTTCGTGGGGAAATCGAGGATTAACCGAAGGGCAACTGAATTTCCCATCAGGAATTGCGGTGGACAAAGAGGGATATGTGTATGTGATAGATAGCGGCAACCACCGTTTAACCAAGTTTGCCCCAACCGAGGATGAACTCAATCGAGGCAAACAAGAAAACCGGGTTGCCACCGATCTTACCGCCCCCATCAACCTTGCCGTTAAACCCGGAGATACAGAAAACATCCTTAGTTGGCTCGAAGTTCCCAATGCCGTTAGTTACAACCTCTATTTTAGTACCGAACCAAGCCTCTCTACAGAGTCCTCCACAAAGATTGAAGGCGTGACGACCCCCTATATTCATAGTGGCCTCACGAATAACACGGCATATTTTTATGCCATGACCTCGGTCACCGAGGATGGAGCAGAAAGCCGGCTTTCTGAAGAGCAGACCGCTATTCCGGTTTTGATCGACATCTCGGCACCTCAAAATCCTGACATCGTCATAAATCATGGGGCTTACATGACCAATAGTCCTGACATGGTCGCCACCATCTCAGCTAAAGACGTGGATAGCGGAGTGGCTGCCTATTTCATCTCTGAAAACCCCATGACCCCAAGTGGGACCATGCCCGGGTGGGTTGAGGTGGAACCGGAACAAAAATTTGGAGCCACCATTCCTTTTACCACCTCGCCAACCGATGGCACAAAAACCGTCTACGTTTGGTTTAAAGACGCCAATAACAACGTTTCGGTTCCCGCCAGCACCAATATCCTTCTCAATACGTCTGGGTATATTTGTGTCGCCAAGTGGGGAAAACCAGGCCGTGGAGCTTCCCTTCTCCATGGCGGAGAATTCTCCATCGGTGCAGATTATCTCGAAGTCGTAAGTTTTATTGGTGCAGCCGCGGTAACCAGAAGTTCGATCTGCATTGAAGATGCTGCACCCCAATAT
>JBGSSO010000215.1:0-12684 GCA_041737015.1 Nitrospirales bacterium | reverse complement strand
GACTTAATTGAGGTTGAAAGCCAAATTACCACACACCTTGAATCGCATGCCCCGCTTATCAATACCGTCGCTGCTCACATCTTTGCCAGCGGAGGAAAACGCATCCGCCCCCTGCTCCTGATTCTCTGTGCTCGACTCTGTGGATTTCTTCAAAAAGATTTTTTGTTGCTAGGCAGTCTCGTCGAATTTATCCATACGGCCACGTTACTGCATGACGATGTGTTAGACGAAGCCGATCTTAGACGGGGACAACCAACCGCGAGAAAAATCTGGGGCAACCAAGCCAGCATTCTGGTGGGTGATTATTTATATTCTCAGGCCATGGCCCTGATTGCCACCTTTCACAATCATGGCATCAACGAAGCCTTAGCGGATGCGTGCCGAAAGATGGCAGAAGGGGAGGTCCTTCAACTCTGCGCCAACAGTCAACCGCACCTGTCGGAGGCCGCCTATCTCAAAATTGTTGAATATAAAACTGCTGCCCTGGTCGCTGCCTCCTGTAAGGTTGGGGCGATCGTGGGAGGTGCCTCGATAGAAGAACAAGCCGCTCTCTATCGGTTTGGCTACCACCTTGGAATGGCATTTCAATTGGCTGACGATCGCTTGGATTATGCCGCAGACCGTGCAAAGCTCGGCAAAGCCCTTGGTCAGGATATTCGCCAGGGCATGATAACCATTCCCCTACTTCACCTTCTCCAGACTTGTTCCCATCAAGACAAACAATGGATCACCGAAAAGATTTTGGCGCATGCTATAGAGGATGAGGACGTCACGAGAATCATCCAATTAATGCAGAAACAAGGTTCTCTATCCTATTCCACTGCTCGAGCGCGAGAATACGTAGAAGCCGCCGCCCTCGACCTTGAACCGTTCCCCGCCTGTTCAGCCAAACGCTCTCTCTCCATCACCGCCTGTTACATGGTCAACCGCGACCAATAGCATCACCCCCTGACATTCCCGCCCGTTTTTAGCGGGAACCCATCGTACTTTGCTTTTAAAAAACATCAAAACGTTGTTTTAAACAACACGTCCTACTCGTTTTTCAAATGACTATGTCCAAACGGCTTTTGATGTTGCCGGGTTTCGCCCCGGCAGGCGAGGCCCTTTTGTTTCGGCAAAAGGACCCAAAACCATTGACGCCCAGTCCGACCTCATTGGATGGGACAGACGCGGGAAACAGAAGGGCGGTCCAACTCGCTCCGCTCAAACAAGGCCCGCCGAGAAAGAAGAGCGTCCGTCCCCCTGGTCGGACAGCAGGCGTCGGAAACAAATACTCATCACACCAAGGAAAAAGTAGTTGACAGGCCTACCGAAAGCACGGAGCAAATGGCAAGTTACATTTTATTCAACGAGGTAGTTTCGAACACCCTTAGGCGTATATGAAGGTACCCACAGACTTTCCATATCACCTCACCGGTCGTCGTCACTGAAATCCGTCATGTCGATGAACTCAAGGATGTTCTCTGGAGGCACAGCCCGAGTAAGCATATATGACCCGTCAAACCCAACAAAATTACCCTCAGGCCATTTGCGTCTTCGGATCAAATGTTCTAGTACATTATTGCTGAACGATCCATTACGGGAAGTGTCGTGTAGTTTTCTAACCATTCTGTCGGGATAGCGCACTTGATCAAACTACGTCTTCCTGTCTGAGCGAACCGTAACTTGGCCTCCGGTCCGAGCCGATTGGCGAGACTACGAATTAGCTCGCTCCCCCGTGTATATGTATTTCGATCATCTTTCGCACGGATGCATGAAAAGAGCAGGCCCACTTTACCTTCGTTATAGCTTAAATACCATGGTGCAATGTCCTGAAGCGCTTCTTCAAAACCTGGAATGTCCCCAAACAATGAACGAGCCTCGGAAATGAGGGCACTTGGATTTGAAGGGAAAATTCCTCCTAGCCGATACTGGTTCTCGTCACTTACACGGCAGCCATGGTAACCAACCACATGAGCATATCTGAGAAACAGAATTTCTCGTGCCTTGTGTCGGAGAAGTGTTGCAAGTTCGTCTCTTAGGTAGTCAGGGGCACACGTAATTTGGGAAAGAAATTTGTTACGTTCTGGCCTCGCCGCGCCTAGGTTCGCTTCTATTTTGAGCCAAACGTCCTGCTGGTAGACAAGATCCTGAAAATCTGAATGCCAGGTCTCCAGCAAATCAAGGTCGAGAAGCTCCAATTTTATTCCTTCTCAATCCCTGAAGCGACATTATGCCCCATCATCTTGAAATTAGAATTAATGGTGAAATCTTTATAAGTTAGGTTGCAACTTCCATGTAACAGAATTGCGTATTCCGTTACATTTTCAGTATTTTTTCATCTCAAATGTCCAGCCGTTTGGCTAACTCCTAGGCTGCTCTGTGTGAGCTTTGAGGATCTTAACTCTTCCCTATGACCGACGCCTACCGTTCGGCCCCATGGGTGGACGCTTAAAAAGATCGGTGGGCTTTGTCTGAGCCCCTCGCCCAGACTCAGGACAGGCTCCACGAGTTGGCCCCCCATCAGTAGGGACACATTGAGTAGGGACACATTGTTTCAGTAGTGTCCCCTTGCCTGGTGGTGTGGCCGAGCAGTGCAGCCGACACCGGGAAAAAGGCGCGCAGTGTTTGAGCGCAGCGAGTTTGCGCGCCGCCGGTGTCGGCGAACCGCGCAGGGGACCCAAAGGGCCACACCACGGCCAAGATGGTTTTGGGTCCTTTTGCCGAAACAAAAGGACCTCGTCCGCCGGGGCGAAACCCGGCATCTACCTAAAGGCCCCTTTGCGGTAGAGACGCCAAAACGTGGTGAGCCCGGCCCAAATGGGATGTCGTCGTTGGGCGGGGGTTAATTCAATTTTCACCCCGGAATGCCGCTCGATTTTCCAAATGAGGTAGTCCGCCCCTCCCTGGAAGGTAAAAGCGGCTTTCATAAGCCGCAAAATAGATAACACTTTCCCCTGCACTTTTCGAACAATCCAGGCTATTCGATTCTTGATGTGGTCCCACCTGGAATATTCCATCTCATACATGGTGACATCATTCCCCTGAATGACCTTAATTTTTGGAAAATTGGCTGAAAACGTCGCATGGGCGACTTGTTCATAATAAGCTTGATTACTGTCCCACAATGTTGCAATTCGCCCTTTTGATTCGGCACGCAATTCGGCGCCATAACTAAGGGCCAAACCAATACTCCATGCGTCTTTGGCTGAAAATTTCGGTGGCAACTGCGGAAGTACATTTCCCAAAAAGGTCAAGACCGCTCTGCCCAGCCCTAAGATAATCCGTCGACTCATCGCCTGGCTCGGACAGGCCATCACGGCCGTCGGCTGCGCGAAGCGCCCCCAAAAATATGAATGAAACCACTTTGACGTCACACTTCGCTCAAAATCCCCTAACGAGAGCACGGCATACTTCATACGAACGATTCGCCCTTCCAGGTTGACTTCTCCATAGAACACATTAGGTGGGAGCCAACGATTGAGGAGGGCTAACCAAGGAGACGGGTAGACCGAGGCATACTGATCCACAATGACATAACAATCCACTAATCCGTCTTGATCCGTTCCCGCCCGCAAGCACGAGCCATACAATAAGATTCCTTGGACCGCCTTCCCGTATTTTTGAGCCAGGAAATTTCCCGCTGCTTGAATGGACACAGGAATGGGTCGAGCGCTCGGCTGGCTCACGATCTCGAGGACTGTTGGGGAACCGTCCATCACAGTTATTCAGTCTTCAACCGCACAAATGACAGCTCGCCGGGAGAATCCAGCGTTAGCGGCTCTTCAGGCATGGAAGACGCGTATACTTCACCATCCAAGACAAATCCGCTGTTAAATACTAAACGAAGCTCTGAGAGGTTTTCACTGACATAGCCATGTTCTGTCGTTGCCAACGGATGCGTCGTTCCACGAAACAATGTTGGTAAGGCACGCCACAAATAGCGGTACGGCACTCGAAGACTCGTGTAGTGTAAGGGCCAGGATTGCTTGCCCCAAAACGGCTTCATCCCTAAAAATAAGCGATTCAAGGTGGTGACCAGCAAGACTAAATACTCATGCTGGAGAGGTGCTGATTCTCCAGTTGCCACACGCACCGTGATCGGATTCAAACCTTTTCGGGACCCGGTGGCCAACGCCAATAAAAATTTCAACAGAATCAGCCCTGCTCCCCATTCCCCTAACCGGCCTATCGACTGTTTGGTTTCGTGGCCTAGTTGCGTGCCATGATAAATCGCTCCGGCCCCGAAAAACATCCCATGCAGCGGTTCGCGGTTTTCTGGAAAACGAATACGAAGAACCGGTCGAGTTTCAAAAGATAATCTCGGCGTCACGGCCTTGGCTTGAACCAACAATTGGTCAAGCGTGGTTGGCTCAAATTTCCCTAAACCCACATCCCCCGCAATCAGATTGGCCGTCCCTGCAGGCAACACAGCCAACCGGGGCATGACAGCAAAAGGACGATGATGAAACAAAGCTCCCAGGGTGGCTTGAATGGTCCCATCCCCTCCATTGACGACCACACAATTCACCTGACGGTGAGCAAACGTCTTCAGAGATTCTAGGATATCCGCAGGCGTGTTGACCGCAGCCCGCTGTACTTCTGGATATTTGGTGTAAATTTCTTGAAAAAGGTCTGGCTTCCGCCTATTACGACCACTCAACGAATTATGAAGGATCCCCACATGCATCGTAGGCCAGTCCTACCGACCTCAAGCGACGGCAAAGATGAAATAGGAATCATTGACATTGGGGAATACGGGCAAGACGTTAAAATGTGTAAAATCCGCCTGAAAGATCATTTGATGGTGACCGGTGGATTGGTAAACATTCTGACTGCCAGGGAATTTCGATTCACTGGATCGATCTCAGCCAACCAGGAAGTGAGGCCACCCATCCTCGCTTTCCCCCAACCCGCCATGAGAAGTCTCGCGAGAAGAATCAGGGTTGAGCCCACCGTCCAAATGGCCACAGCCTCCAAGCCCAAATCGGGGCGTCCAAATAGAAGACTGGCAGTCAAGAGGATGAGATTAGGATTACGCCGAGCCGTGACAAGCCTGAAATAGGAATCCAACGGCTTCCAACAAAAGATGACAAATCCCCCCAACCACCATTGAAAAATTCCTTCCACCATACGTCCCAACACATATCCGAGCAAAATGATTCCAATGGTGGTTTCTACAGTCAACCAAGAGAGAAAAGGGGAAAATGCGGTGAGACCCACTCCCCAAGCTAAATACCAAAGAGGAGGGTGGATTAAATCAATGCCATGATCAAAAATATTCCCCCATTTACTGGAGGTTACCGTTACTCGAGCTAATTTTCCGTCCACCGTATCGAGGAACGTCATGATCCAACCGAGGACAAGTCCCCAGAAAAACTGCCCAAAAGTGAATAACACTCCTGCTGCAATAACAAGTAATAAGCTCAGCGATGTCACCTGATTAGGTGAAATCCCCCAAAGCGCACAAAGCCGAGTGGCCCATTTGGCCGGAACAGGCCAAAGAAACTTCGTCACCAGATCAGTGACACCTTTATATGATCCCGTAAATAAATGTTCTTCCAAGGCCACCCGGTTATTTTCCCGAATGGGAAACACATAGGGATGATCAGTTTTTCGCAATTCGTTTGAAAAAGAAGTTGATAGATCTTGCAATGTCACTGGTTGTAGGTTTGCAACATCTCGTGTCTGTTCTCGCTGAATCCCATCACACGTTGCGGAAGCCAAAGAGGAATTAACATGAGCCACAACCGGGCATAACCCAGCTTGAGACTTAACTTCCAGGACAACATTGGTTTGCTTCAAGAGAAAGGAGAAAATTCGCGCATCAAATAAATAATCTCCTCTAATAATCAGAAGCGAATGATCGGATGGAAGTTCGCTGATATTATTGAGGAAATTCCCAACTCCCAATCGACTTAACATTCGTTGATATCGGATACGGGAGGTCAAATTCCACAGACGGATATTCGGATCATTGATAATATATGCAGACACAGTCATTGAACTACCACGCCTTATTTCCTTTACACATTAAAGAATAATAGAGTCGACCGACTTTCCAATAATAACTGACGGGTACAAATCTGATTGCGGCCGTAAGCCGGTCTATGACTGCAATCGGAATTCACTCCAACAAATCCCTGGGGCATAGGCCTGAATTCCTATACAACATTGCTTATTCCTCATCAATGGGATTCCCATACATATCCCCCATGCGCCATCGACGATTACCAGACACCACCTATAGAGAACGAAATAGCCGTTGATCATGCATGATCTCTATGTCCACTTTCCACTACTTTTCAATTGAGATAACGCCGCCACAACACAAAAGTGACAAGAGACAACAGAAGGAAGGGAGCGGCCGTGGTTAATAAAGGAGAGGCTCCGAACAGGATTCCGACATGTTTAGAAATTTCCGTCATCAAATAATATCCCAGACCGACCAGGGATCCAATGAATACCCTCTTCCCTGCTGCAGACATTCGCAAGGGACCGAAAACAAACGGGATGGCCACTAAAACCATGAGCCCGGTATTCAAGGGCATAAAAATTTTGTCCCAAAAGCTTAACTCATATCTCAGGAAATTTTGTTTTTTTCGTTTTAAGATTTCCATGTATTGGTAGAGCTCGGAAGGGGCCAATGTGGAAGAAGGAAGAGTCAATAACCGGACTTCATCCTGTTTAAGCGGAGAGTCCCATTCCAGACTCGCCAACTGCTCCTGAGAAACACTATATCCATGAATGACCTGCTTTTTAATATTTTTCAGAGTCCACTTCTGAGGATTGACAATTTCTGCCTCTTGAGCATGCATATAGAAATCCAATTGTCCGGCATCATTAAATTCAAAAATATCAAGGCCTTGTGGACTCTCTCCGTAGCGAATCTGATGAATTCTGATAAAGCGTCTTCCCTCACGAAACCAGAAACCCTGCTTTCCCTTATATGCCCCAGAATCCGACAGTGCCATTGATCGCTTAAAATACGCCTCTTGGTCCAGGGGAGGATTGACAACCTCTTCCAGAAAGCCCACGAGTAAAATAAAACATGCCCCAACCTTCATCACTGACCCGGCTATTTGGTAGGGAGAAACTCCAGCGGCCTGAATCGCGATGAGTTCCCGGCCATTGGCAAGGCTACCTAAGGCCATAATACTCCCTAACAACGCCACAAACGGGGCTAGAAACACTAACCGACTTGGCAGGGTCAGTAGCAAATACTCCCCAGCGCTCCAAAAGGTATAGCGACCCTTACCCACGTCATCCAGTTCTTCAACAAACACGATTAAACTGAAGACCGCCAAAAATATTGCTAGTACAGGAAAATACCCTTTCAGTAAACTGACCGCCAGATACCGATTGAGAATTTTCATGATGATATCGTGAAGTCCATTTATATAGAGATAAGGATCTTAGACATGCTGACCCTCCTCAGAAAACCTGAGAATCGTGAAAAATTATGAACTGGGATTTCTTAGGACATGCCTCGAGTGAATCGCGAAGGTGCCAACCAATAAGCCAGTAAGGCTCCAAAGACAAGAACAATCAACCAAATGCCGGGAATAATGGGGAGTATGCCTTGTTCAACGAGGTTCCTCACCATTAGCCCCGTAAAGTAATAGACTGAAAAAATTACCGTCGCTGTGAAAATTTTGGCGTATTTGCCTTGTCTCGGGGAAGCGCGGCTCAACGGCACTCCTAACAGACCCATGAGAATAGCCGAAAAAGGGGCTAAAAACCTCCATTGCAGTTCTGTTATATCCTTGCGAGAATCAGATTTTAATAAATTTTTGGTGGATTCGGCCTTGCGTCTATACTCCGCTACAAGCTCCTGAGGATAAATTGCCATCCGTGAAAAACTAGAAATGTGCTTGATCTCCCCCTCCCTTGTCAGTTTATATTCGAACCCATCAAAGAGAACAGGAATCGAGATGCCACTTTGGGGATCAAGTTGCTCTTGAGCTGCCTTGGCCGAAAAGACTTGCAACGTCTCCCCGTGTTCACTTTGAACAAACACCTCACTTAATTTTTGGTGACGTTCATCAATATCCTCTGCAAAAAACACTAGGGATCCATTACGTCGTTCATAAAAATGCCCGGCATCTAAATTGCTCACACGAAATCCAGCCTCTCCTTCATCTTTTAATCGATAGATTTCTTCATAGGCCAATGGACGCAGATACAAAGAAAAGATGCTGACAAGGACAGCCACCAAGCAGGAAAGGGAAAAAACCGTAAGGAGGATCCGGTATGGATTGACACCACACGCCATAAAGGCTTTCATTTCAGAGTCGGTATACAAACGACCAAACCCTAAAATAACCCCGAAATACAACGAAATGGGAATGAGGACTTCAAGTGCAATTCCCACTTTTAACGCAATTAACATGAGAATCATATTTGCCGGCAACAGGGCATTGACGGCTTTGGCCAAAAATGTGACCCAGCTATATCCGGCAAACAATGCCACCAAAAGTCCACAGACGACAGCTGATGGCTTCAATACCTCTCGAATTAAATATTTGACTAACATCAATCGACCATCAACCCAACGGTACGCATGGAATTTCTCATATTAGGAGACTTGCAACGATGAAAGCCGTGATATTAAGTGCTGGACAGGGAAAACGGTTACTCCCGCATACAGCCGATAAACCCAAATGTACCGTTCCGGTCAATGGACAACCAATTGTGAAATGGCAAATCCAAGCACTCCTTCGTGCGGGAATCGATTCCATTCACATTGTGGTCGGGTTTGGGGCGGAAAAAGTCGAAGCTCTTCTGACCGACGACATGGCCTCTGGCTCTGTCCGCACCATCTATAATCCATTTTTTGCGATGGCAGATAATTTGATGAGCTGTTGGGCGGCTCGGAACGACATGAGCCAGGATTTTGTATTAATTAATGGGGATACCCTGTTTGAATCAGCCGTTCTTGATGGTCTGTTGCAGGCTCCCTCTACTCCCATCACCTTAGTGACCGATGAGAAAATTCGCTACGATGCTGATGACATGAAAGTCATCGTCCGTGGCACACAATTGGATCGAATTGGCAAAACTCTGCCAATCGAACAAGTGAACGGAGAGTCCATCGGCATGATCCGGTTTCAGGGCAATGGACCTAAAATCTTTCTTTCAACGTTAGACCAACGAATTCGCAAACCGGAGGCGCTCAAGCAATGGTACTTATCACTCATCGATGAATTGGCACAACAGGGTCATGTGTCGACCTTTTGCATCAAAGGGTTGAAGTGGGCTGAGATCGACAATCCTTCTGATTTAGAACAAGCTGAGCGTCTGTTCAAAAATTAGCAATCGTGAAAGGCCCTTCCATTGATTTCTCACCCTAGCTGATTGTTGGGAAATTCGGCTCTGCCAACACCTGCAGGAGTAGCATATAGCCATTCCCTCCTAGAAGGCTTCTTGTCGTTTCGCCAAGATTGCTTCCGCTAAGGCAAGATCCTCAGGAGTATCCACATCGATCGCCGCTTCAGGAAACGGAAGCAGCACTTCTTGCACATGAAGATTGAGCTTTAGCCCCAGCCGACTCAGGGCTTCTGCAAGGGATAGCCAACCAAGCAGATAGCGGACCAAGGCCAGCCCACCAAGCGTTCGAATCAGGCGAAGGGGATGCTTGCGCTCACGCTCAATCTGGCTCCAAAACTCCACCATTCGCTTAGCCTTTGGTGTACAGAGTACAAATAAATTACATCCACAGAACCCTCCGCCCGTCAGTCGAGTGACCGTTCGCTTTGATTGAGGATAGGACGCCACAACCAAGGAATACGGCACCAGGCCTACGGCCACATCCATCTGCTTTTCTTGGGCCTCACGCAGAAAATAATTAACCATCTCTGGTGTTAACAGGGCATGGTCCGCTGTCGTGACCAGAACAGGGAATTCCTGAGGATGTTCGTCTAGAAACCTCGCAACGCTGAGACTCGGACCTTGTTGAGGTTCCACCCACTGGACGGCTCCTGACGCAATCAATGTCCCTAGAAACGGATTATCTTGCACCGTTTCCCAGGAAGGCCCGCATAAAATTCTTTTTCCCACTGCGTCCGATTGGCCTAAGGTTTCTAATACACGGGAAATCATAGGTTCCCCACCAACCTCCGCCAAGACCTTATTTGATACCCCTGCCATTTGGGCAACTGGATCTCGACCGGTTCGGGCACCAGCTAATACCAGAGCCGTGACAGATTGGTAGTCAAGCCCCATATGGTCCCACAAAACAGACAATTACGATCATTGAAGATGCTTCTCATAAATTCTATATGTCTTGTATGGTTCGGCTCCGAGAGATTCTAGAATGTGACGCATGCGTTTATTCTCTTCCAAAATCCAGGACGTTTCAATCTGCTGGATATTTTTACGAAGCCCGGCCTCTCTCACAGCCTCAATCAACCCATAGGCCATCGCCGCCCCCATGGGACTGGATTGGAATCGTTTACGCACTCCCATTAAGGCAACCCGAGCCGACCGGGGATAGGACGCTTTCAACCGCCATAAGATTTTTAGCCACCCCCATGGGAACAGTTGCCCATTCAGATCCCGAATGACCTCATGCATATTGGGAAAGGCAACCAACATCGCCGTTGGTTCGCCATCGATTTCAGCGATCTGCACAAAATCATCTTCGACCAAAAGCTTAAGCTGCTGACCGATCTCGGCAAATTCTGCATCGGTAAACGGAAGAAACCCCCAATTGTCTGACCAGGCCTCTTCGTAAATATCCTTGATAATTGCCAAATCCTCTTTCAGATGCTTCCGCCGTAACGGACGAATGCGCATCGAGGTTTTCGCTTTTTTGAGAAACAGAGAAACTCCAGGGGGAAAGGTAAAATGAATTCCAATCCGATAGGCTAGAAGATCTTGGGCCTTTTCATAGCCATTTCGTTCAACCGATTGTGCATAGTAAGGTCTGGCGTGGCCCATCATTATCATGGGCGGTGAATCAAATCCATCGACCAACAAACCACATTCCTGATTGATGGACAAATTAAACGGACCCCGAACCTTCGTCATCCCATGAGTCTGAAGCCAGGTTTCCGCAGTCTGGAACAGCGCGTGAAAGACACTGGCCTCCTCCTCGGCTTCAAGCAAGCCAAAAAACCCCGTCTGATCCTGATACCGGCTGAGATGCAGGTCGTCAATCTGGGCACAAATTCGCCCAACGGGTTCCCGCCCGCGATAGGCGAGCCAACATTGCCAGCGAGCATGCTGAAAATACGGATTTTTCGGGGAAAAAGTATGGAGCCGCTCAATCCATAAAGGTGGAATCCAATGAGGATCTGAGTGGTACAACTTCCAGGGAAGGCGAACAAATTCTTTGAAGGCGGCGCGGTCGGTGACCGGTTCAACCCGAATCAAAGCGCCTTTCCCCAACCATCTTGGCGCACCACTCGAGTCCAGGGAGTCAGGATGCGTGAGGCGAAGTGAGGGTCACTATTCTGAATGTCCATGCGTCGCTTATGGCTTCTGTTCGGATAGTTGGGCCACCCAGGGATAGTGGGATCGTTCCTGATCCGCATAGCCCAGGTTGGAAACAGTCTGACTGAACGGCACGTCTTCGGCACTCCCATACTCACTACCAAATATCCGATCACAAAACAGACTCGTGATGCCAAAGTTTCCCTGTTCATTATGAAAATGATGCAGTAAATGGTGTCGCTTGACCCGCCGTAAAAATTTATTTTTAGGATTCACACGTAAATGCTGCATGCAATGACAGAGTTCATACACCATAAAGCACGCCAATCCTGTCGCAAAAGAAAGGGCAGCCCCTACCCAGCCCCCAAGACTCATTCCAATGGGGAAGGTGGCCACAACAATCGTCGGCAGGGTGGTTGAACCTGCCCCAAATAGCACCCGCAAATCATTGGGATCTTGGTGGTGATCATAGTGAATCCGTTTCCACAAAGCTGCCGTCCATGGCGACCGATACAGGTATCGCCCATGTAAAATAAACCGATTAACAGCATATTCCACGAAGGGATAAGCAAGCAGCGTCAGAACAATACTTCCTGCCACGCGAAGTGGAGAAACAGGGAAATACGGGAAAACCACGAAGGCCCCGATTATACTGCAGACCAATAACACCGCATACATTTGAATACTCGGGTATAGAACGTACGCCCTCGTTAGATCGCGAAATGTCATGCGATCAAGGAGATACTTTTCACGATACCATTGACTGGTTAACACCCTAGAGCCTCCATCCTTTTCTGCATTTGTCCATTGCCATCAATCCACCTTCACCTGATTCGCCAGGGAATTACTCATGTACCAATTATAGAAACCTTCAGAAGAAGCCACAAGAATACCTAATCCGGAAACGATACCTCCAATCGGGAGCCTGCAGAGATCATGGACGAAAGCCATAAGCTCCCTCAGCTACACACAAACCCCTGACCACACCCTTATAGGCTCAACCTTGCCACATGATAATGTTGCAACCAGGTTCTGACACAAAACCTGTGCTATATTTCGAGGTGTCGCGCGGGATGTCAACATAGGCCTATGGGAAGGAGGGGGACTCCATTGCCTCATAGACACAAGGATGACGCTTTGGGTATAAGGGCGTGCTCATGAATACCACGATGAAAAAATTTGGGTATCCCAACACTTGCCTCAAAGAATTTTCCCAATGGGTTGTGCTCTTACGCCCCCAACAAGTGACCCTTGGCTCACTGGTATTAA
>JBGSSO010000206.1:0-8907 GCA_041737015.1 Nitrospirales bacterium | reverse complement strand
GGTGACATCGGCGGTCTTCCTCATAATTCTGCCGCGAATTCAAGAAGGATAGGACGTCATCGAATGATTGGAACGGTAAACTCATGATCGAATGGCAGTGTCTATACGTTGTACGTGTTGGAGATGCTGCGTTTCCTTCTTTTCGAGTTTCACATATGTCCAAGTTTGCGAAGTTGCTCCATGCCTCGTCCTTCGTCCTGAGCACGACCGGCACGCTCCGCAATCTTTGTGCTTCGAAGTTCTATGAGAATTTCATCCACCGTGCTTGCAGTAGACCTCACGGAGTTTGTGCAAGGTACGCATCCCAGGCTACGAAAACGTGTACCGTCTCCCTTATCAAAATACATGTCGGGAAGTGGGATCTGTTCTAACTGAAGATATTCCCAGATGTTCACTTCCGTCCAGTCCAGAAGGGGATGGATGCGAACATGTTCCCCTTGAGGAAAGGACGTTTTAAATTGATCCCACAGCTCCGGAGGTTGTTCGCGAAAATCCCATTCCCCCTGCTTGTTGCGTGGGGAGAAATAGCGCTCTTTCGCTCTCGTCCCTTCTTCATCCGATCGAATGCCGAGAATGATAGCCGAATAGCCCTGCTCGACAATGACCTGATTCATCGCCTCGATCTTGAGGGCCGTGCAACAGGCCACCCGCCCCACGGTGTGGTTCATCCCTTGTTCCAGGGCTGCTCGGTTCTGTCCGACCACCAGGCGCAACCGCCATTCGCGACAGATCCGGTCACGATACTCAATCAGTTCAGGCATTTCATAGCCCGTGTCGATATGCACGAGGGGAAACGGCACGTGGCCAAAGAAGGCCTTCCGTGTGAGCCAAAGCAGGACGGTCGAGTCTTTCCCCATCGACCAGAGCATCGCCAGATGCTCGAAGTGCTTGTAGGCCTCCCGCAGAATATACACACTCTGTTCTTCTAACTGTCGCAAGTGCTTCACAGGTGCATGCTCACATCTGGTTCCTGATGGGTCGAGTAACCATGGACCCCTTAATCATCCTTAGGGGCTAAGGTCTTGACCTCATCGGCCGCAAACACAACAATAAATCTTTCTTCGTTCGCCGACACATCGATAGAGGTTAATGTTCGAAACACCGTCGCTTGAGTTGAAGTCGCGATGGCTTGTAAAAGGCCATCGCGACATTGATCTAGCAGGGCACTTCGCATCTGCTTCATACGCATGCGGCCTTGGGAGGTGGCAGCCAGTTTCTGCTCTGCGGGTGCAAGCGTCCCTCTCAAAGAGACGATGATCTGATCCGGAGCAAGAAAGACCTGGACTTCAGCCGGATTCCACCCGAGAAAATCCTTCCAGAATGTGCAGACGGCTTCACCAATCGTCTTTTCCATGTTTGCCTTGCTCAACGTGGTTGGCATGACTTCCCTCTCCATTGTTTGATCGGCACTCGGAAAGGCGTCTCTTCTGCTTCGCCCCCTCATTTGCCAAAAGCGTTGCTTCTCAGTACGCCTTGCTGTACCCGGCCTCACCGTCATAGGTCCACAATTTCTGCACGGCTGACCACCACCACTTCTGGCCGAACTGTTCCAGAAATGTGGTCACATCGGCATCCTGGATATCCTTGGTTGCCATAAACCGGCATCGATACCAGTTCACCATCAGCAGGTCCGGGCTCACATACCCCGGCCACACTTTTGTCCCCCGGTTGGAAATGAATTCGCATTTGAACGGGCCAAACTCCTTGAATTGGGGAATGCCCTCTTCCGTAATGATATAGACGTCCACGCCAACTAACTTGGCGTCTTTCTTCTTCCGTGTTTTGATTGCCTCAGCTGTAAAATTCATCGAGGTCTCCTTTCTTATTTGTTATTCAGTCAATTGTCAGTCGCGCTACACTCGGCAGCCTCTCCGCCGGAAATTACTTGCCAGCCATCACTCCCATTTTGTCCACAATGGCCTGGGCATATTCGTCCGTTTTGGCCGTTCCACCTACGTCGTACGTCACGTGTTTCTTCTCATCCAGAACCGCAAACATCGATTTTTCAATCAGGCTCGCGGCTTTTTCCTCTTTGAGCCATCGCAACATCATGATTCCCGAGATCAAGACGGCGGAAGGATTCACTTTTTTGAGTCCCGCATATTTGGGCGCCGAGCCATGGACCGCTTCAAAGATCGCGCAGTTGTCGCCGACATTGGCGCCCGGCGCAAAACCCAACCCACCGACCAGCCCGGCACAGAGATCAGTGAGGATATCCCCATAGAGATTGGGCAGTACCAAACAGTCGAACTGAGCAGGATTTCGAACCAATTGCATGCAGCAATTATCGACGATGACATCGCCTGTTTCGATGTCGGGATATTTCTTGGCCGCTTCTTTGAAGGCATCCATGAAGAGGCCATCGGTCATTTTCATGATGTTGGCTTTATGGACGCAGTACACTTTTTTTCGACCGTGGGTTTTGGCCCATTGAAAGGCAAAGTCGGCAATGCGATAGGATCCCGGCCAGGTAATGACTTTTAAACATTGCGCGACCTCATCGGACACCATGTGCTCAATGGCCGCATAGCAATCTTCCGTATTCTCGCGGAAATTCAGAATATCGATGTGATCCCATGGACGTTTCACCACTGGTATCAGCTTGGCTGGCCGGACATTGGCGTATAAATCGAACACCTTCCGAAGGGTGACGTTGGCGCTTTTGTGCCCGGTACCGACCGGCGTTGTCGTCGGACCCTTCAAGGCCACTTTGTTTTTGGCAATCGATTGAATGGTTTTGTCCGGCAGCAATGTGCCGTGCTTGTCAAGACAATCGAGGCCGATGTCCTCATACTCCCATTTAATATCGACGCCGCTGGCATCGATCACCATTCGTACCGCTTCGCAAATCTCCGGACCGGTACCTTCTCCCGGAATCATCGTAATAATGTGTTTTGCCATTGCTTACCTTTCTTTTTCAGCAAGGGTGAATAAAATTGTCCGAATTGGACCGGGAACGTCTCAATGGTTGACATGAAAGACTTGGCTCCATGTCATGGTGCATACAGTCACGGTGATTCTTCATGGTCGTCGTCTTCTTTGATCTAATGGTCCACATCAATATGCCGCAGGTGTGGAGAGGGGGCGGCTCGTGAGCATCTCCATAACATGCAGCCGATCAAACTGTGCCACCATGTCTCCTGTGGTGAGCAATCCAATCTGTCCTCCGCCTTGTAGAGCCTCAACAGCCGGCAGCTGCGCCTCGTACCCATCCAGGTAAATCTCCAACCGCGGATGATCCACATGAGCAGAGTTGACCACCTGCACCCGCAGAACATGCCACGAACCCTTTTTCAGTTTTCCCTGTCCTGTTCCATGTAAGCTCGCCTCACCATTTTGGATACGATACATGCTCAATTGACCCGTTTCCGGGTTCACCGCCACTGCATAAAAATTTTGCGTGTTCCGGGCTGCCAGCACGATGCCGGCCTCTCCTTGTCCTGTCGATGAAACTTGACGAAAATGCACAACGATATCTGCCTGTTCAAATATGTGCGCGTCGGCCAGCAATACCCGAAAACACCCAGATTCCAAACAGGGGGAGGCTTGTGTCACCACTTGTGGAGGGGCTGGGGCTGTTGGTTCCGCTTCAATCCGCCACGAATCGTACGTACTGTTGCTGGTGGGTCCTGCCGTAAACCCGGATGGAACACTCCCAAGCGCATCCTGGTCGAAATTCCAGGTTCGAAACATGTTGTGATCTTGAATCGTATGGTGAACGGCGTTGTCCATGACTTCAGATGATCGTACAGGAGAAGGAATCACCGTTTGAGTCCCACCCGCCACCAGGGATTTCACGAGATCATTTCCGATCAAATGTGGCCAGAGTCCAGTGATCCCGAGAATCTGATCATGTTGGGATCGGGAAAGTTGGACGCTGGCCTGGAGCCGTTGTTGATCGCGAGGCACTGATAAGGCCTCAATGATTAGGGACGCCTGCGCTGCGATGAGCTTATCCAGGGGAGACTCTGCAAAACGAAGGGCTTCTTTGGCTTCCTCGCGCGCTTGGGCGAGCCATGGATGGTCATACCGTCGGTTCCAGGAGAGCCATTGAATCCGGTCCCAGGCAATTTCTGACAACAATTGGCCGCGAAGGACTTGATCCGTGGTGGAAACTTTTTGTAGCAGTTCTTCGTGCATCTGTAAGGCCGAGGCTGAATCGTTGTTCCAACGATATAAGGCTCCAAGATTTCGCCGCATTTCCGGTGTTCCCGCTTTTCCTCGAACGGCGATTTCTAGCGCGGGTATGGCGGCAAAGAACGCATCAGCCGCAGGGGAGTGACCCGTTGCCGATTCGGTGAATTCCTGTCGCCAGGTCTGGGCTTGGAGGTTCCAGTACAACTCGACAAGCCTGAAAAGCGTGGCTTCATCCGTCGCGCCGATTCCTCCTTTAGCCATTCCCTCCCGAAGAAAAGCGTGATACAGGTCAGCTCCTAAGGCTACATTTAAGGCAGGGTGATTGGGGTCTAATAACAAGAGCCGGCGATACTTCCCGAGTCGGTCAGTCAACGAATCCAGGCGTTGAGCCTGACGCAGTTCATCTTCAAAGAGTTGAGATGCCTGACTCCTGTCCCACCATTTTGGGGAATCTGGGAGAATGCCGGGTGAGCCGGGCTCCGCTAATTGCGGAGCATCCATGTGAGCTTCGTTCACGATCGCCTGATCCACGGTATAACCATAATTCCGAAGTCCACTGATCACGAAAAAACGGACGAGAAGAGTTTGGACTGGACCATATCGTCGAATGGCTCCACTGGCCCACCAGGGTTCACCGGGCCGTAAGGCCAAAGGCGCCACCATGGGATCCGGATAGGTCACGAGAAGACGTATCTCTCCCACTTGAACCTCGACCGGGTTCTGCCCCGGCACAAGGATCAAACCACCTGGACGGGAAGGCTGTGCGTTTGCCACAGTCACTTGAGGAGAAAACCCCTGTTGGCTTTGAGGAACAATTGCCGGAGAGATTGCCAATGCCGGAGGATAATCTTTCCAAAAATCTGCATGTCGATGGCTCTCATGGATGAGTCCTAATCCGGTTCCTCGCCCCAGTGCCCCGAAAATCCCCGATTCCGGCTCATCCCTGACCAGTTCCTTATGGGCAGTTATGGTGTCTTCCCAACAGGCCTTCGCCGCTGATTCCGATAATGGCTTGCTAGACGAATCTTTCGGCTTGTGCTGTCTGGTTAAGCAGCCCAGGTCCAGGGCGGCCCACTCCTCCACTTGACCAGCCGCCAATGCTTTCGAGTACCTGAGAGCCAGGTCGGAAGCACCCTCTGGCCCGACTCCTTGGCTGACTTCAGCGTCGGCTGGTTGGTTGAAGGAGTCGGTCGCAGCAAAGACCTGGGTTAGGGTAACCTTGGAGTCTCCCGCAAAAAAGGCCAAAAGGGCGATCACGTGACAAGCGTATCGTACATTTCGATTCATAATTTTTTGCTCCATCCGAAGACCATGGCTGCAATTCTTCTCAGCTAAAGTAAGATTAAAAAGGCAAGGGTGGCTACATCCCTTATCGATAGAGATGATTAATAATCAGGTTGCTGTGGATACGGTTGTGTATGACTACATAGCACCGTCAGCGTACGCGTTTCTCGCCCTTTCACGCATTGATCCAAAGACGGGGCAAATTGGAGAAGTCCCTCGCGGGAGACAATGAAAGGGAAATCAAAGGTAAAGGTGCCGAACCGGTACGTACCGGGATTGAGACTGACTGCTCTCACGGCTGTCGTCGCGAACGCCTCAGAACTGATCGGGTCCATAGTGTGAATCAACGGCGTGACTCCCGGCACTTGCCACGAGGTCGGAGGGACCAGAGCCGTTGAATCCACCGTAATGGAAAATTTCTGCAAGAGTGGATTGATCGGCTTAGCCGAATGCCCGATCGGGGCCATGCCAAAAGACGCGACCACCCAGAGAAGGGCGAGGCCTCCTTTCCACAGTTGGGCATGAGTCTGAGGGATCTTAGTAAATTTACTGGAGTTCATTGTTAGTGCTCCGCCGTTCCGGGATAGCTTCGAAGATCTCTTCCACCGCATGACTGTCCCATTCAGTATGAGTCTCTAATCCAAGGGCATACATGATGGTGGCCCCTGTATCTAATAACGAAATAATTTTGCCAATGGGATAGTTGGCTTTCACATTGTTGCCCCAGGCGATCCAAGGGATCGTTGGGTTGAAGTCCGTGGCACCAGCCATCGTGGTGACATTCTTCACGGTTGTCGCTGGCGCGTTGACTGGTCCGCTGTGTAGTCCCGTCACAATCACCATCGTTCGGGATAAAACGCCGAGCTCCTGGTACGTGTCGAGGATTTGGGCAACCACGGTATCAACAGCGGTTAAGGCGGAAGAAAATTTCGGGGAATTCCAGCCATGTTTTTGTCCGATAGGTGCTGCGGTTGGGAAATGGGTCAAGAGAAGATTGGGCACTTCAAATAGCCGGAACCCGTAGCCACCCTCACTGGTGACCTTTTGGAGAAAGTCTCTAATGTAAACAGCCATGGTCTCCGGCGTACATTGCGGTTTCGTGTACCCACAGACTTGGGAATCGACATAAATTTCTGGTCGGACCAATTGATAGAATCGTTCATCCATGAGAAAAACGCCTGTATCCATCCCCCCGGCTAGATCCATATAGTCGAAGACAGTGGGCGAGCGCATGAACGACCGAGCAAAATCGTAAGTTTCCCATTGGGCTGTCACTCGATGCTTGTTGACGGGAAGGCCGGTGAGCAGGGAGGCCATGGCCGATACGGTATGGGGAGGATCAACCGACTGTGCAGTCCAGGACGCTGCCCCTTCCCGAGCCAATTTAGCCAAGGTTGGAGTAGCCCCGCTTTGAATAGTTGCGGAATTGATTCCTTCCAGGACGATGAGGACGATATGCTCCGTTTGGGCCGCTGATGTCGTTGAGGGCAATCCCCCGATCAATCCGACCCACGCCAATCCTATGACCATCAGAACATATCTAGTTGTTTTGTTTCCAAAGTATTGCCAATGAGTTCCCCTGAAAATACTCATGATTTCTGTCAACCTTCCCCTTATAAGGATAAAAACAATAGTCTCTAAGCGTAGAATGTGCCCCAAGATATCTGATGCCAAGCCTCTTCTCTTTCCACCGTCACCATTTGTGGTTGGATTTCGCTGGCTTGCTCAGTGAATTGCTTGGGTTGGATAGAGTCGTTCGCCATCATTAGATTACCGAGAATGAGTCATCCCCATGAAAACGGGAATCCAGACGCCTTGAGGTTTGATTAGATCGGGTTTATGTCGTAGTCTCATTCCTAATATTGGCAAGAGATTGCAAACGCGGTTCCATCCGGATCTACAAAAAGATAATTATTCTGAGTTTGCTTTCAACCCGTTGCTAAATATGAAAAATTTCGCAATGGAGAATTTAAAAAAATTAGAAAGTCCCGCGATTGTATTGCCGTTATCATCAAAGTTTCGTGCGTCCGCACACGTTACCCGCATCTTGGGGTGCACCTGCGCACGCTGCTAAAGAGTCTTGCCTATTTTAGTTTGGTTGGAGGAAATCAGAAAAAAGGAGAGTCGAACACTGTGAAGAGATGAGGAGAACGGACGGGCAGTTACGACTGACGTCGACGGTCGAGCATCCAGCGAGTAATACCGAGCTGCTTGGCGGCTAAGGTTTTATTACCGTCACAATGGGCCAACACCTGCTGAATCACTGAATCTTCTATTTCGGTGAGCGTCTGTTCTCCAACACGAAAGGATAGGGATATCTGGTTGGAGTCTTCCAAAGGTGAAGGAGGATGGATTATTCCTCCGGATTCCTGGAGTCTTGTTCCGCCACTCTCCTTCAGATCTGAGGGAAAATGCGTAGCTTCTATGGTCGATCCCTGGCAAAACAACACGGCTCGTTCTATCAGATTGCTCAGCTCCCGAACATTGCCGGGAAACGCATAGTGCTGGAGAAGGAATCGGGCTGAATCACCCAACGTGCGAACGGGTTTTTTTAAGGCAATGGCGTATTGAACTAGAAGCCGCTCCGCCAACGGAATGATGTCCTCCGGTCTCTTTCGCAGAGGCGGAACGGTGAGCTTGACGACATTCAATCGAAAATAGAGATCCTCTCGAAATTCCCCTCTGGCCACCGCCTCCTGTAAGTTCCGATTGGTGGCTGCCATGAAACGCACATCGACTGAAATAGGATTCTGGCCTCCGATACGCCGCAGACGACGATCCTCGAGAACCTTCAAGA
Source organism: Nitrospirales bacterium (assembly GCA_041737015.1). Lineage (GTDB taxonomy): Bacteria > Nitrospirota > Nitrospiria > Nitrospirales > UBA8639 > Nitrospira_E. The sequence goes on along the minus strand of JBGSSO010000206.1, from coordinate 689 downwards.
GTTTGGATTGCAAGATAAGAGGGAGATCCCCGATTTCGTCAAAAAGTACCGTTCCTCCATCACCCATTTCAATCAGTCCACATTTACGACCCGTTGCCCCGGTAAACGACCCCTTTTCGTGGCCGAATAATTCGCTTTCAAACAAATCATGGGGAATAGCCGGGCAATCGATCTCGATGTAGGGTTTCTGTGCGCGGGAGCTGTTGAAATGGATCACGCGTCCCATGAACTGTTTGCCTGTCCCGGTTTCGCCCTGAAGCAACACGGTGACCTGTTCATTCCTGGTCAATTCCTGAATCTGTTGCATGAATGGTTTCATGGCCGTACTTTCGGCAATCACGCGTTTTAGGGCGTATCGTTCAGAATCCCGGCCACTTTGTACTTGGACTTGTCGGGTGACAGCAAGGAATTCCGTGACTCGCTGCAGAGCGAGTTGTAAGTCGTCCATATCAATGGTCTTGGCCACAAAATCATACGCCCCTAATCTCATGGCCTCGACGGCGTCGCGGACAGTCCCTCGTGCCGTGAGCATGATGACCGGCAAATCTCTCCCCGCTTTACGGACTCTGGCCAGTATTTCTAATCCGGACATATGCGGCATGACCAGGTCCAGTACCATCAGATCTGGCACCATACTGTCTAATAATGCCAAGGCTTCCTCTCCAGATGCGGCGGTATGCACCACATAG
>JBGSSO010000191.1:0-27386 GCA_041737015.1 Nitrospirales bacterium | reverse complement strand
ACCGTGAGGAGTAGTGTGAATGATGCGAGGCGTGGGAAGCGTGGGACCTATGAGAATAATGACCAGCCAACAGCATGCTCCCTCGTGTGTGCATCTGCGAACTTGGTGCGAGGATTATAGCGTTACCTTCGCTTGTTTGGCTTGTGATGGCAGGAGTTACGGTCGAATTCGATTCAGCTAAACTATTTCCGCCAAGAAGAAGGCCAGCAGAAAGGAGAGCACCTGAAACGAACTGGATTGTAGTGTTTCGAAGACCTTCATCTTGGGTTAGTGCGAGCCTCTTCTGAACTTTTGGATAGTCGCCCATGAGAGCCTCCTTAAAAAGGAAAAGAATAGAGCGTTACATACTCCTGATTTATTAAAGTGTCAACGTCCCCTATGTTAACAGGCATTAACAATGCAACTACTTCTCCTTACTTCAACGTTTAAACAAAAAATTGAATAAAAATGGCTATTTCGGCTTTGCTATGATTGGATCTTTTATCTTTTTTACGTCACTTCCGGAATGACCTTCTTCCGGACCTCCTCCTCCTTTCACTCTCCTGCCAAACCCGGATGGCCAACTTTGTTTCTGGCCTCACTTACACTACGAACGTTCTGATAGTTGTTTCGCCATTCCATATTTCACAGTAAAGTGCCTGGGTGAGGGAGGCTTCTTATTCAGCTCGGGTCCTCCTGCAAGCCTTACATCACCTCAAAACTATCCCCTCCTAATTTTTGTTACAGCGGGGGTCTGCTTGTTGAATCGCCGCGATCTTCTGATCATCGAACGGGATTGGAGCGCACCCATGTCCCTTTTCACATACGAAGTCGAACCTGGCCGCCGGCTGATGACAACTTAAGCACGTGACCCCTTGCGATACATTGACAACGTTATCTCCCCGATCGGCAATCTTGGTACCTTCTTTGGAGACTTCCAAAAAGAAAAATTCCCAGCCGTTCGTTTTAGGGAACTTGTCATGTGAATGCTTCACCATGGCTTCATGAGGAACAAGTTGCAGAATGGTTCCAACCGGATACTCCGTCTCCGGGACGCTGTCCCGTAAGATCCGCTTGGCCTCTTTCAATTTTTCCGGATCGTCGTGCTTGATGCGTGTATTCCTGACCTTCGGCAAATCGAGAATGCACCCGAATGTGTCTTCGGACACCGTCACTTCCTGAGCCGCCACGCTATACACCAGACAAAGCACGAGTCCCGCAGCAAGAATGCCCTGCTTACACACACACGCAGTAAATTGGCATAAGAGCAAAATGAAGGAACGCATGACCATACTCCTTTCTTTTTGTTTTCCCCCTGAACAAGCGCTCTGAAAAAAATACAAGGGGTCAGAGATTTAGCTCATAGCGCCGTAACACCGCACACGCCTACTGGCTGTATAAATCAATTCTCTTGCCTGCCCCCTTTTTGCCAAAGGAATAAGGAAAGGTTGATTTCTAGAACTGGTCTTAGCAGAAATTCCTAATTCTTGTTCCCCTTTTATGTGCAACTCATTTTCCGATATTCGGATAAGGGATGGGTATGGGACCAGTCGGCGAGGGAGTCTTGCTTACATCTGGAAAAGAGGGTGAACTACTCGATGTGGGCAAGCATTTCGCCTTCACCAGTTTAACTGCAAGCACATAGGTGCCAACATCTGGATTCTGCTGATTTTTCCCCAATGTGACATCGGAAGCATTCTCTAAATAAAACTTTACCTCTTGGGAGGTCAGATTTTTGACGTAATTCATACGATTTTGATTGATCGTTTTGGTCTCGCCTGTGTTCAGATAAATGGTGTTTGCATGGTTCTTAAACGTACCCTGTAGAGAATTTCCAGTATTCCACCCATATTTAATTTTACATTCGTTCCCACCATAGGAAACCGATGAAAAAGAAAACAATAGCAACACAAATAAGAGAATGAATCCATGTTTCTGGATTGCCGATTTCATTTGCCTATCCCTTTCTCTCTGGTAAGGATTGAAAATTCCATCGTTACTTCCATGGGTGATATGTCGATGAAACTGATTGTTTGGTTCGAATGAAGCCCTCTGGACATCCCCGTATGATCAAAATCGATATTCAATCTCTCCGCCCACTCCCATCCAAGGAGGTGCCGCGAAAGTCCATCACCCACTGTTTGACGTTCTTTCCCTTATAGGCCGCTGCCATCATTCATCTCCCAGAGAACCACCATACAAAATTTGGTGAAAAATGGGAATGTGATGAATCGAGACTGGAGATTAATGGGTCGTCTTATGCGCGGCCTTTTCGCCCCATTCAAACAATGGCAATTGTTTTCCTGAGGTGAAATTTTACACCAATACTCATAACTGACCCATTTTTTTTCGTCCCCCGTGCGACCCTCTCAGATCTATTGAATGAAATAGCCGCACTCCGGAAAAGGCGTTCAATCCCAACATGGACATACTGCTAGGGGCTGTTGAAAAAAGCCGCCAGCGGCGTTCTCGCCATTTTTCCGTGCTCACGTACTGGAAGTACGCTCTGCGCGCAAAAATGACTGCGGCCTTGCTGGACAAAATTTTTTGAACCGCCCCGAGGCCTCTAATATGCAACGTGCCTGTGGGTCAATATGCCCTTGGAAATTATTATTATTCAACACTCCCTGCTACGAATGTAGGCGAGGGATGATGCGACGGTACTGCGAAAGCAGGCAGAAAAAAACCCAGCACGCCCTCTGTTCCGGCATACGTTTAGTTCCTATTTCCCCCATTTGGATCTTTCCGGTATTTCGTATTGAGCGGTGAAATGCCTGAGAAACGGTGTTTGTTCTAGAAAGCGAAACGGCTTCAATCCCTCACGCCGCCGGAACGCTTCTTCCACTACCTCCAGGATATAATCCACATGGCTTTGGGTGTAGACCGGCCGGAGAATGGCCAGGCGCACAAGTTCGCGAGGACCGGGCTCTTCCTCTCCGTTTTCGGCGTTGCATTTACCAACATGGCAGTACTGATTTCCCCATCCGGCCTCTCTTCACTTCGTTGCTTATGGTCACTATGGTTATATGGGCTATGTTGCCATATATCCGTTTTCATGATATGTTTTTCCATATGAAGACAACCTTGAATATCGATGACAAGGTGATGGAGCAGCTTAAACGAGAAGCCGCCAAGCAACGGCGTACTATGTCGGAATTAGTTGAATCCGCCCTGCGTTTGTTATTTCAAAATACGAAAAATCAAAAAACTCTCTCCCCTCTCCCGTCCTTTAAAGGCGGTGGTTATCTTGTGGATATCACGGATCGTGAGGCGCTTTATCAGGCCATGGAAGGTCGCTAGTGTTTGTCGTGGATACCAATATCTTGGTGTATGCCGCAGACGAGGATTCTCCCGCCCATGCTCAATGCCGACACAAATTGGAAAGCTGGCGAAACCAACGATCAGCCTGGTATGTCACATGGAGCATTCTTTATGAATTTCTTCGTGTCACCACTCACTCGCGCGTTCTCAAATCCCCTTGGACCGCTTCACAAGCCTGGCAGTTCGTGGATGCGATCATTACATCCCCGGCATTGGGTGTCTTAGTGGAAACGGACCGTCATGCAGCCGTCGCCCATGAAGTGCTCAATGAAGTCCCTCAATTGCAGGGCAATTTACTCCACGACACCCATACCGCCATACTCATGAAAGAACATGGCATCCGACAGATCTACACACGGGACATGGACTTTCATCGATTTCCTTTTCTTGAAGTCATTGACCCTCTTAGAACTTAATTCCGGTAGCTCACACAGCCATTAAGTTAACATCGATATATTGCTGTTGGTTCCGTTGGTCATCCCGCCATTTCATACCGAGCGGTGAAATGTCTGAGGAAGGGCGCTTGTTCCAGAAAGCGAAACGGCTTCAAACCCTCACGCCGCCGGAACGCTTCTTCCACTACCTCCAGAATATAATCCACATGGCTTTGGGTGTAGACCCGCCTGGGAATCGCTAACCGAACAAGTTCGCGAGGGCCCGGCTCTTCTTCCCCGGTTTCGACATTGCGTTTGCCAAACATGGCGGTACCGATTTCCACCGCCCGAATGCCTCCCAACACATATAACTCCACACAGAGCGAAATACCTGGCAGATCGAGCGGTTGGAGGTGCGGTGCGAAGCGGGCCGCATCCAGATAGATGGCATGTCCACCGGGCGGCCGCAGGGTCGGCACACCGGCTTCATGTAAATGGTTGCCCAGATACCCCGTAGAGGTAATGCGATACTGGAGATAATCTTCCTCCACGCCTTCCTTCAACCCTTCGGCCATCGCTTCTAAATCCCGACCGGCCAATCCCCCATAGGTAGGAAACCCCTCGGTTAAGATCAACAGGTTTTGCTCTTGTTGGGCCAACTCGGCGTTGCGCGTGGCGAGAAATCCGCCGATGTTCACAATGGCATCCTTTTTTGCGGACATGGTACAGCCATCGGCCAGATCACACATTTCGCGAACAATGTCGCGGACCATTTTGCCCGCATATCCCGGTTCCCGCAGTTTAATGAAATAGGCATTTTCTGCAATCCGGCAGGCATCCAAATATAACGGGCGGTCGAAGGCACGGCACACCTCGGCCACGTCTCGCATGTTGGCCATCGAGACCGGTTGGCCCCCACCGGAATTATTGGTGACGGTGATCATCACCAACGGAATACGCTCGCGCCCTTCTTTTTGAAAAACCGCACGAAGACGTTCGACATCCATATTGCCTTTGAAGGGAAACTCACTGGAGAGATCCGCCAATTCGCGACAGGGCACATCTACCGCCCGGGCTCCACAAAATTCCACATTCGCGCGGGTTGTATCGAAGTGCGTATTATTGGGAACCACGTCACCGGCCTTGCAGATGGTGGAAAACAAGATGCGTTCCGCCGCCCTGCCCTGATGGGTCGGAATGACCAACGGAAATCCCATTAATTCCTGTACCGCGGCTTCAAACCGGTAAAACGACGGACTTCCCGCATAACTTTCATCCCCCCGCATCATAGCCGCCCACTGCTTGGCACTCATGGCCCCTGTGCCACTATCGGTCAGGAGATCGATCAGGACATCATCGGAGTGCAGCCGAAATACGTTGTAACCGGCTTTGGCAATTAATTCCCGGCGTTCGGTTTCTGTCGTCATCCGGATATGTTCGACCATTTTGATACGAAAGGGTTCGATGATCGTCTTAAACATACCCTGTCCTCCGGTTATGCTGGTCGCTCTATCTCACGATCCGGGAAAAGACCATGCCTCTCGCCGTCACCGAAATCATATCATCTTCTGGACAAACATCGAACGATTCATGTCTCTTAGATTCCTGCCTCTTTTTTATTAATCCATGGGGCTCACCGGGTTTTGACAGGAATTGGGTGGGATGAATTCTTGGTATGCCCTCCCCGAACAAGCCGAGAAGACAGACACTACGAGGTGTTTTGGATTGGGGTTTTTCCTTCCCAGGCCTGAAGTTCAGGCCTGGAAGGAATTTTGGGAGATGTCAGGGTGGAAGTATTCGGTAACGAAAACCCTCATGTTGTCGGTTGGAACTAGCCTGGAATGGGTTCTTCTTCCTTGGCGTGGAGAAGCGCCATCAACTCTTCCCCGGTCATGACTTCCGCCTTCAACAAGGTCTCGGCCCCGTTCAACAACACCGGCCGAAGCCTTGTCAGAAGCTCTCGTACACGAATTCCTTGTTCTTCTATGAGGCGGCGGACTTCCTGATCAACCTGTTGAGCGGTATGCTCGGAATAGGTGGGGGTAGCATGCGACTCCATATTTTTCAAAAACGTTGGCTGCACGGATTCATCTAACGCGACCGTTCCCAATTTGTCACTCATCCCATAATCTTTGACCATCCGTTTGGCGATTGTGGTCGCTTTCTGCAAATCATCAGCCGCTCCTGTGGAGGCCTCTCCAAAGACCAACTCTTCCGCCATACGCCCCCCTAACAACACGGCAATGCGATTTTCTAATTCGGAACGAGTGAGTAAATACCGGTCTTCGACCGGGAGCTGTAACGTATAGCCCAAGGCTGCAATGCCACGTGGAATGATCGAGATTTTTTGGACAGGATCACATCCGGGCAACGACATCGCCACTAACGCGTGACCGACCTCATGATGGGCCACTCGTTTCCGTTCTTCCACGCTGAGCACGCGGTTTCTCTTTTCCAGACCGGCAATCACCCGTTCCACGGCTTCCTCAAAATCCCGGTGTTCCGCCGTCTCCCGATTTCGTCGAATGGCCAGTAGGGCAGCTTCATTCACGACATTGGCTAAATCTGCACCAACCATACCCGGGGTCATGGCGGCGATTTTGTCTAAATCGACATCCGGAGCTAGTTTAATGGTCTTGGCATGAATGGCCAGAATGGCGGTGCGTCCGGGCCGATCCGGTCGATCGACCAGCACCTGCCGATCAAAACGGCCGGCACGCAACAACGCCTGATCCAGAATTTCAGGGCGATTGGTTGCGGCCAACATAATGACGCCTACTCGAGGATCAAACCCATCCATCTCAACCAGTAATTGATTCAGGGTTTGCTCCCGTTCTTCGTGCATCATGGGACCGGTTCCCCGGGCTTTCCCCAAGGCATCCAACTCATCAATGAAAATAATGCAAGGCGCTTTGGCCGTGGCCTGTTCAAATAAATCTCGCACACGGGCCGCTCCCACTCCCACAAACATTTCGACAAATTCCGACCCACTAATGGAAAAAAATGGCACGCCGGCTTCTCCCGCAATGGCTTTCGCCAGCATGGTTTTCCCCGTGCCTGGCGGCCCGACGAGGAGCACACCCTTGGGAATCCGTCCCCCGATTCTCGTGAATTTTTCCGGGGTTCTCAAAAATTCAACCACTTCCATTAATTCGACTTTGGCTTCATCGACTCCGGCCACATCCTTCATGCGAACAGAAATATCGCTTTCAATATAGACTTTGGCTTTGGATTTCCCGATTCGCATAAAACCGCCCCCAGCCCCTTGCCCCATTTTCCGCAAAATCCAAAACCAAATTCCGGCAAAGACCAGAATAGGGACGACCCAGGAGGCCACGTCCTTCCAGAGCGTGCTGACGATTACTCCGGCAAACTCCACATGCTTCTCTTCCAACAGTTTCACTAACTCCGGATCATCCACCCTGACCGACTGAAACCATTGGGGGCTTTCCCCTCCTTTTTCAGATTTTAATTTTCCGTGAATGACTTTGTCGGTTATGGAGATCTCAGCCACCTTATCTTCTTGAACCCAGGTTTTAAATTGACTATAGGGGACCTCATCCATATGTTGAGCGGCAAAATACATTTCCTGGAGAATAATGAGTCCCCAGAACGCAATAATGAAATACCAAATAGAGACCCGATATTTTTTTTCCATATTTGCTATCCTAACCCTTGTACCCGTGTGACGCTGAATCGCATGAGGTGAACATAATCTTACTGTACCCAAGAATCAGAAATACGTCTATCGAAATGGCCCAAAATTCTTCACTGAATCGGTCATTCCTGACCGGAAACCTTGCCAACGCCTTCGTTCGAGCATGGGCCAGGAGTTGAAAAACTTCATGATCTCTTGCAAGTCTGCATGATGTAAGGAACGTTCGGAGTCCTGGTAGATTCTCTCTTCTCAAGCATGATCGCCTCATACGACTCTCAATTATTATGGATTCTCCTGTCTGGCTTGCTGTTCGGAGGGACCCTCGCATGGGCCATTTGTTCCATTCTCTATCGAGGAAAGAAGATCCAAGCCTTACAGGAGACCGCCACCCGATTTGCATCGGCCCAAGCCCAAGCAGGAGAACTTCGGACCCAACTCGCCACCTTGCAGCAGGAACGTGAACGAGTCCATCAAGAATTTCGTCTGATGGAAGTGGCCAAAGTATCAGCCGAAACGAACCTCGAAAATACGCAACGACACTTAGCCGAACAGCGGGCCTTGCTGGAGGATGCGAAATTGACCTTGTCGGATACCTTTCGCTCTTTAGCCTCAGAAGCCTTGGCCGGGAACAATAGGGGGTTTCTGACCCTGGCCGAGGAAAAGTTTAAAGCCCTCAAGGAAGAAGCGACGGCTTCCTTCGATCAACGCCATACCTCCATTGAATCCTTGTTGCAGCCGCTGACCGAATCCCTACGTACCTACCAAAAAGAATCTCAAGCCTTAGAAGATAAGCGGCTTCGTGAACTCAGTGTCGTGGGAGAACAGTTACGCCAATTGGCTTCCGCCCAGGCCACCCTCCAAGCGGAAACATCTAAATTGGTCAATGCCTTACGATCACCACAGGTTCGAGCACGCTGGGGAGAAATCGCGCTTCGAAGAACCGCTGAATTGGCCGGGATGTCAGCAAACTGCGATTTTTTTGAACAGGAAAGCGTCTCTACCGAAACAGGGCGTTTGCGTCCCGATATGATCGTCAAACTCCCGGCAGGAAGAGATGTGGTGGTCGATTCCAAAGTGCCACTCAGTGCGTTTTTAGATAGCTTGGAAACGCACACGGACGAAGATCGGGAAGCCGCCCTCAATCGACATCTCGGCCAGGTCAAACGCCATATCAGTCAATTAGCCTCAAAGGAATATTGGGATCAATTTCCAGCCGCTCCGGAATTTGTGGTCTTATTTATCCCCAATGATTCGTTCTTAGCTGCCGCCGCAGAACGGGACCCCTCCCTCGTCGAGTCGGCCTTAACGAAAAAAGTCGTCATCGCCACACCCACCACCTTCATTGCCTTGTTGCGGGCTATTGCCTATGGATGGCGCCAGGAACAAGTGGCGGAAGGGGCCCAACGCATCAGCATCCTCGGACAAGAACTCGCCGATCGCCTGAGCACGCTGGCAGAGCATTTTGGGAGAATTGGACAAGCGTTGGGTCGGACGGTCGAATCCTATAATGCGACTGTCACCTCATTGGAAAATCGGATCTGGCCCACGGCCAGAAAATTCAAAACACTGGGAATCAGCGCAAAAAAAGACATCATGGATCTCAAATCCGTCGAACACATGCCAAGGCCGCCTGGGGAAATGGAACCATCACCCGAAGACCTTCCGCCCGCATCTTCATAAGTTGAGAACACAATTTCTCTCCTGCTTCTTTCTAATGGATAGGCTATTCCTTTGTACAAGGATATTTCTTGAATGAAATCTGCTCCGTTCTTTCTGCCTGCCTGTGCTCCTTGGGGCCAGATTTTGATCAATTAGCGCTATTCTTAAGTAACCTAAAATTGTTATTATGTCTTTAGTCATTCGAGGGTGTGTTTGGAGACTTAACCTTGGAAAGGAGGAGGTACCGCCCGTGGGACCAGGAATCACCAGCAGGTCGACAACAGATGGGGAAAAAGGCTTGAAAGCAGAAAACAATGAATTGTCTGTCACGTTGGGATTGGGTGCGTGCGTTTTGATGATCCTAAGTTTGGTGACCCTTTCAACCTCATCTTGGGGCGCCACAGGTGAAGGCTCGGAACCTCTCTCAAAGTTTTTAGAAATTCCACTGAAAGGTGGAAGCATCCCCGATAAACTCAGGTTCCCTCTCCATGAGCAGAATGCTGTTCAATATTTCAGCGCCGGATTGGGTAAAGAGGAACGGAGCCTGTCATACCCACCTTATTCCCTTAAATTGATCTTTGTGAAAGGCGAACGCGCGTTTTTAGCTGGTGTGGCGGTTGAGGTGATCAACTCAGATCAGACGACGCTCGTGTCTATTCCAGGCGAGGAGGTACAAGGTCCTTGGTTGTTCCTCAACCTTTCTCCGGGAAAATATGTGGTCAAAGCAACCGATTCAGGTGGGACCACTATTGAAAAAAGCATTACACTCTCAGGGGAAAAGACCACCCCTGTTCACTTTCGTTGGCGGTAAGTCGATTTTTCGCCTCAAGAAAGTGTCCTGATTTTCCGTTTTTGGGCCCCAAGACCTCAGGCTTTTAACAAGCAACCTTCCCCCGTCGACTCCTCATTCATTTTCCTGCTTTTACTTTACAGCATTTATACTTAGATTTAAAAACCTAATAATAAATACCATAAATGTATTCAATCTATTTAATTTTTATAGGTTTATTCACATTCATGGAAGTTATTGATGTTTTTCAAAATACAATTATGAGGATTTTTTAATATTGGATTAATCTTGACTTAAGATCAAAGAGCTATATCTATCAACAAGTCATTATTTTGAATATGTCATGACAATCAGGAAAAAGGAGATACATATGGGACATTTCGGAATACAGAAAAAGACCCCGACACTTGGGAAGAGTCCCATTAAGCATGAAACGGCTCACTCCGCTCCAAGCACAAAAATGGTGGATCCAAGACATTCGGATACGTGTACACGATGTGGTGGATTCATGGTCTCCCATTGGTGCATGAATGTGAATTATGATGCCGGTGGAATGGAAATCTTGACCAAACGATGCCTGCAATGCGGCGAAGTCATTGATCCAGTGATTTTGGAAAATCGCCTCAACCCTCAACGAGAGGCGATGAAGAAAAAAACTCGTCCGCTCCTCTCTAGGCCTTTAGCCTCATCGAATAAAGGCAAGGGATCAGGGATGAGTTGTACTCCTATAGCGTAACCTTGAGGCATCTCACACTCCTGGGTGTTTGTGGACCACCCACGAGGAAGAGCTGGAATTTGCCTCCTGAGGATTTCAAGACTGCTTATGTTTATTAGTCTATCCTCCCCAGGATAATCCCAGGGCGCAAGCCTCCCCTCTTCCTTGTGGGTCCCAACTCACAGGAAGAGAAATGAGATAAATCGTTTCTGATATTCTTTCCCCTCTTGTTCCCGTTTTCCTCCATCTACCCTCTTATCATTTCTTCCTGTTTCATAAAGGAGTGAATATTGATCATTTCTCCCGTCATCATGAGTTTTCTCCTCTTGCTCCTTCCGCAAATCGCCTCAGCACAATTTGGTGACTTTTTGAAAGAGATCGATAAATTGACTCCGCCTGGCGCAAAAACTCTTGGAGATGACAAAATAATCTCTGGCCTTAAAGAAGCTCTGATCGTCGGCACGGAAAATACCGTGAAACTCACTGGCAACGCAGACGGCTTTTTAAAAAATGAAGCCATTAAAATCTTACTACCGGAAAAACTTCAATCCATGGATAAAGCTCTTCGACTGGCCGGATTCGGGTCTCAAGTTGATGAGTTGGTGGTCAGTATGAACCGGGCCGCCGAGCAGGCCGCTCCCTTGGCCAAACCCATATTTAAAGATGCGGTCACCAACATGAGTTTTGACGATGCCAAGAAAATTCTGGACGGAGGAGATACCGCTGCGACCGATTATTTCCAAGGTAAAACCCGTGATCAACTGGCCACGGCGTTTAAACCTGAAGTGGAGAAGACGATGAGCCAAGTCGGGGTCACCACGCAATACAAGAAATTGGTGGGCCAATATACGATGCTACCGTTTGTCAAAGTCCCGGCATTTGATCTGGACAACTATGTGGTCGGGAAAAGCTTAGACGGGCTATTTCACACGCTGGCGCAGGAGGAACAAAACATCCGAACAAACCCCGCAGCCCGCGTCACAGGTGTACTCCAAGAAGTCTTTGGCAAATAAACCGCGTATACATCACGTTCACACAATACTACGGTCTAAATAAACATGAACCAACCGATTATCGGATTCCATCAAGATGAGATGGATGATTGGGTGGCAGATCTGGCCTGCGGGCATGGACAGCATGTTCGACATCAGCCTCCCCTCAGCCTTCGCCCATGGGTACTTACGCCAGAAGGACGTCGAGCACATCTCAAAACAATTCTCAATTGCAAAAAATGTGACGAGGAGGCGCCCCTTCCCTCACAAGAGACAACCTAATCGCACTTCCCCTGTTCCATAAAATTCTCCTCCTGCCAAACAAAGGATGCATCGCAAGCTGTGCCTTACGGATTGTGCCACATCGCTCCGTCCGTGTGGTGCTCACCTCCCTGGTGAGTAATTTTCAGGATGTCTCCATTTCTCACAGGAGCTTCTAATGTGGAGATTTTCTGATTAATGGTCAACATGAGTTCATTGGCATGAAGAAAAGGCATTAACCCTTGAAAATGATCGGGGAAATCCTCCAGTAATTGTCGAATAGTGGTGGTATTCTCTAATGTAATTTCAACTTCAGGGTCTTCAACCGCTTCACGAAGTGCAAGGCCAAATATCAAAACTTTTACCATTCGATGTTCCTCATGCAAAAATGAATTTCCTTCCCGATTCCAACGATCATAACGATATCCCTCCAGAGCACCCTATCTCATCCCTTTATTTCCTCCGTGGATAGTCCCGCATGACCTGCGCAATATGCTTGACCTCTGCTATCCCACGAAGTCCATTTTTTAACTGAATCATACATGCAGGACAACTCGTCGCCACCACTTGAGCTCCGCTCTCTTGAATGGCCCGCTTCTTACGCTGGAAAATCTTCTGAGAGGTTTCATAATTTTTGACGATATACGTACCCGCTCCGCCCGCGCATCGATCGGCATCCTGCATTTCGACAAATTCAAGGTCAGCCACAGAGGCTAACAAGTCTCGGGGGGCTTTGGACACACCGGCGGCACGAAGATGGCACGAAGAATGGTAGGTCACTTTCGCCAACTTCCCATCGGCCGATACCCGGGTTGAGTGCGTAGTGGCTGCCGGAATCCCCTTTTCAACAAGAAATTCAGAGATATGCTTCACTCGTTTGCGTAAATCAATGGCTGCGGCTTCCTCCGGCTCCCCATGAAACAGCGTGGCATAATCTTTCAGGCTTAACGTACACGATGCGCAGCTGGTGATCACGGTGGAAAATGACGCCAGATGAGCCAGATTTTCTCGCGCGCCTTCTTTGACCAAATCCCGCAACCCGTAGGTTTCAATCGGCGTCCCCGAGCATCGTTGTGGAGGAAGAGCGACCTTCACACCGTATTCAGCTAAAAGCCCGATCACCGCATCCCCCACTCCATCCTCAAAATAGTTGGCCGCACACCCATGAAAATACGCAATTGAGGCCTGTCGGAGATGTTCGGATTGACACAGTTCAGAATACCGATCACGCAAATGCCGTTTAGCAAGCGTCGGCAGGACCATATCTCGGGGAATCTTTGCCGTGGTAGCCAACTTTTGCAACAACGGACGAGTCAGTGTTTCCAACATGCCTCGAATAACCGGACGATCCCAAAAAGACTGGGTCCATGCCATGAGCTTCAGCAAGGGATGAAAAAGCCATTGACGGGCATGGAGGGCAAAGACCCAACCGGCCAGCCGATTGGGATGTTCCGCCCGTCGCTGAAGAATCAGTTCGGACACATCGACCCCGGCCGGACAAATGGTCCGGCAAGACTTGCAATTCAAACAGGCTTCGACCACCCGCTCGGATTCAAGATACGAGTAATCCGAAGCCGTCACAATCTCGAACCACCCGCGCGCACTCATATCTTCAGACTGAAACACATCGTATACCGGACACACCGAATTACATTTGGCGCAAGTTGCACAGGACTTGCCCATGCGCTCCACATCAATATGTTCCGTAAACGACGTTTCACTGATTTTCACACCAGGATTCATCATCCCCTGCGAGTCGAACGCCTGCTTCACTCGAACAAAAATCTGATACACCTCTTCGCCATACATCAAGCGAACGGTCTCGGCGCGAATACGCCCGTCTCCATGCTCTCCACAAATAGATCCGTCAAACCGGTCTAAAACCGTCCGGTGAATTTCCCGGTGGGCCTCGACCATGGCATCCACATCATGTTGATTGTGCAAATCAAGCAGCGGCACAATGTGAGCATTGCCATTTCCCACATGTCCAAAGATGGCGACCGGCACCGATCGTCGGCCAAAATACTCTTCCAAATACCGGATCAACTCTCCGGTGCGTGATGCCGGCACCACCACATCATCGACAAAATTGATGGGTTTTTTTTGAGGATCAAATCGATAGAGCATTGGAAACAAGGCCTTGCGGGCCTTCCACAATTCCGCTTGCTGGACTGGGTCCGAGGCCAGCCTCACTTCCCCGGTGAGTGGAAACCTTCGGCACATCTCCAACAACCGATTACGACGATCCGCGCCTTCGCCTTCATCAAATTCAATGAGCAGCGTGGCCGCCGCATCTGAGGGAATGCCATAGCGATCCCGCCCGATTAAATTCAACGAATTTCCATCCATCACCTCCAAGGCATTGGGGCTCAACTCCAATAAGTGGGGAACCGATTCGCCCATACCCTCCAGATGTCGGAAATGGATCAGACCCGTCACGGTGGCATCAGGTCGTTTAACCAACTTGACGTTTGCTTCACTGATAATGCCAAGCGTTCCCTCGCTTCCGATAAATAATTTGGGAACATCAAAGACCCCGCGCTCCAGTCCATCAACCAAATCAAAGACGTTATAGCCGGAACTGTTCTTACTCACCTTCGGACGCTTGGCGCGGATCAACGCTTGACCTTCTTGAATCATAGTCCACACCGCCCTTAGGGATGGATACCCTTTCAACAACGAGGTATGAACCGGTCCTCCAATCTGAACGGACTGAGCGTCAAGCCAACCCTCAGTGAGCAGCCGAATCCGGAGAGTATAAACGTTGTCCTTGACCGATCCATAGCGAAGCGTATGCGGACCAGCCGAATTGTTGCCGAACATGCCTCCTAATTTGCACATATCCCCGCTTGAAGGATCCGGACCATACATCAACCCCATAGGGGCCAACTGCTTATTGAATTCGGATAACACCAGGCCTGGTTGTACCCGCGCCCACTGCTCGTCTCGATTCACTTCCAGCAATCGATTCATTCGGGAGATATCCACGATAATGCCGGCTCCGATGGCTGATCCGGTCAGATTCGTTCCGGCGGCCCGTGGAGTCAGAGGCACTCCAACCTTGACGGCATACTCCATCACGGCATGAATGTCTTCTTCTGTTTCAGGAAGCACAACCACTTGGGGAGGAATTTTGTAGATACTGGCATCGACGGAATAAGCCTTTAGCGTGGCCCAATCCCACCGAACTTTATCCTGGCCCAATTTTTTGGCTAAATCGGACCCCAGGGGAGATTTCTTTTCAGGTAACAACAAATTCATAGGAACTCATTCTGCTCCCTATGAGGATGGCGCACAACCCTTGTCAGAGAGAAAACAGGAAGGAAAACAAGCAGACCACAGCAGGACGCGTGGCCTCACGGTCGCTTTTAAGCGGAAAGATCGGTAACCCGGGATTCTCCCTCATGTTCCTCAGGGGCAAAGGGAAGCTCCATAGGGAATTGTTCCGGGCTACCCAACTCTTTGAGTTCTTTCAGTGGAGGCAAATCTCGTAAGTCCCGCAGGCCAAAACGTTGAAGAAACTGCTTGCCGGTTCCGTACAAAATCGGTCGGCCTGGGATATCCTGCCGTCCGACGATTCGAATTAACTTCTGATCAAGGAGGGTACGCAACACACCAGAGGTTTCTACACCTCGAATTTTTTCAATATCCGCTCTGGTAATGGGCTGCTTATAACTCACAATTGCCAGGGCTTCCAGTGCCGACCGGGAAACCTTGGTTGACGGTTTGGCCTTACTGGTCAATCGCTTGATATACAGACTCTGTTCAGGTCGCGTGACCATGACATATCCGCCAGCCACTTCCAAAATTTGCAAGCCACGGCCAGACGCCTCATACTCCGCTTGAAGATCCTGTATCGCGCTTTTCAGAGACGATTTAGGCACCCCTTCGAGGACCAGAGCCAGCTTCTCAAGACTTAGAGGATCATGCGAAACAAAGAGCAGGGCCTCAAACGCAGCTTTGAGTTCATCAAGGTCTAACGCCGACTCCTGGTCGACGATCCCGGAAGCCGACACCTCTTTTGCGTCCTGGCCCTCATCTGAGCCCTCACTTAGAGTAGGGTCTTCCATTACCTCGGCATCGAGAGTATCCGAAGCTTGGTGTCCATTGGTGAGTGCGTCCATCATTATTGAGTCCTCCTCTGGGGACTGAAACCGATCATCCCACGTTCCCCCATGCATAATTCCCTCAGGACATTCCTACATCCCCTCATCCGTCCTCCGATCAATACCCGGCTCATGCGTGTCACAATGGATCCACAGGAAAACTTCCAGTAGAATCAGGCCCCCCGGCTGGAACAAAACGCCTGGTCACCTGGATGGGGCCCAACCATTCTCCTTGGAACAAGCGAACCAGGTTCATCCTGACCAGTTCCAACAAGGCCAGAAATGTGGCAATGACCAATGGCTTGGACCAATGATGTTCAAATAACCCCTCAAAAGGAACCGTCGACTCCCCTTCCAACCGCTCCAATATGACTTGAATACGGTCCTGAACCGTCCAGGTTTCCCTGGACAATTCCACGATTTCATCGGTTGGAGCTCGATCCAGAACGTCCTGGAATGCACTCAGAAGATCAAATAATTGGAGATCTTCTATGACCATATCCTCCTCGACCGCTGACTCTGCCGGCAAGGGGAGAGGATCACGACTAAAGGACTCCCGCCAAAGACGTTCGCGGACAACCAGGGTCCCGGCCGCCTCCTTGAAACGCTCATATTCGACCAATTGCCGGACCAATTCTGCACGAGGATCCAGGCCTTCCTCATCCTCCGTCTCCGGTTTTTCCTCTTTGGGAAGGAGCATCCGGGATTTGATATAGAGCAGCGTGGCTGCCATGACCAGAAATTCCCCGGCCAGAGACAGATTCAACGTCTTCATCATGGACAAATATTCCAAATATTGCTGAGCAATCAGCGCCACCGGAATATCATAAATGTTGATCTGGTGTTTCCGAATCAAGTGGAGAAGCAAATCCATGGGGCCGGTAAAGGCCTCAAGTTTGACCTGATAGGCATCGTCATCTTCAAGGTCAGAAACAATCAGGGAGGGGACGGATTCCAATCAAGAGCCTTTCGACTGGGTTCCACAATGCAGATATTTGAATTGGTATACCATCTTTTGTGTAAAGCCGCAATATCCTAACCAAATATAGTGGTTGAGACCACTTTAAGCCGGCTTCTTCCCTTTTGAAAGCCAGAGGTAACAGAGTACCAAAATAACCAGCCCCAAAAAGATCCCGACCTGGCCATATGGCCTCCGACCATTCTGAACCGAAGCCACATCAAGCGGGAGGTTACTCCCGGTTAATTCCGGCGTGGTGCGGAACTCGACTCCGGAAAAATCCTGCGCTCCGTCAAACCTGGCGTTCGTAAAATCGACCACCGTGTGAAATTGCGCATGCGCAAACGTCACCGACTCCCGAAATTCGGTAAACCGAAAATAGATTTCATGAACAGCCGAGATGGCTGAAAAATCGGCAACGCCTTTAAACACCGACCCTGAAAAGCCTGTCCCACTGGCGAAAACCGATCGGGAGAAATCGGCCGCCTGCTGGAACTCGACTTCCAAAAACTCAGCAACTCCGGTGAAATGGGCGTCGGCAAAGGTGACCCGATCACGAAATTGAGCCTGGTGAAAACGGGAATGCGTCCCAAAAATGACGTGAGAAAAATCCACGCCTTGGGCAAATTGAGAGCCAATAAAAAACCCCTCAAAATCCACCCGCGCATTGGAAAATCTTACCGGGCCTACAAACACGGTCTTAGAAAGATCAATTGATTGCTGAAAGACGGTTCCCGTGAAATCTACCGGCCCCAATATCAGGAGAGCCCCTTCGACCAGATTGGTGGCAAGCACTTTTTCAAATCGAGAATGTCGGATAGAAACCGCCTCTGGAATGACGCGAACCGCAGTGACACCCTGCTCTTGCAGGCGCTGCCCCACTGCCCGGGGAATGGCGGGATATTCCGAGATGGCTTGTTGCGGTAGAAGATCAAGCATCACCTGATCAACCACCAACACGTGGTCAAGATCAATCCGTTTGCCCTGCAGGAGAGCCTCAAGAAGATCAGCCCCCTTTACAGCCAGGGCTTCCTCTTCTCCGGGCAAACAAGGTCCTTCAACATGCACCCAGAAAACGTTTTCGCTTCCCGGAGGAATGGGAAGGAGACGGCAAGCCTCGGCATTGATAGGAGACAGCCCCGGCAGGGCAAGCAGCAAGCCAAGCAGCAGACGATAACTTACGCACCGCAATTTCATCTATGCCCACATCACATGAGCATAAGATGGCAAACAGGCAACCCGACAGCTTCCACCTGGGCACATACGCAAAGAGACTGTCGAAGATGGATGATCGTCACGAGGGTATGTCGGATTGAGTCATTTTTTTCGATCGATCTGGGCGAGTGGACCTATTGAACAACAGGATCGGAGAATCTGGCTGAATCCTGCACAATTCTAGACGTCAATCCCCTCTCGGACAGCCATTAAGTAGAAGAGGTGCTCTCAGCAGGTTGAGCCGGCTCAGTTTTAGCAGGCTCCGGAGCGTCGGCTTCCGCAGGTTTAGGCACCGTCATTTCCGCGGGCTTTGCCGTCGCAGCCGGAGAGACATCCTTGAGCGCTAAATAAAAATCCCGATGTTCGTATTCGGTTTTAGCTAACACCTGATCGACTTCTTGAACCGTCTTGGGCGGAGGCACCACCACTTTGTCCCCCTCCCGCCAATTGGCGGGCGTCGCACAGGCAAACCGGTCAGTCGTTTGCAAGGCAGTGACCAACCGAAGAATTTCATCCACATTACGGCCGGCATTGAGGGGGTAGTACAGCAAGGCCCGAATGATTCGCTTCGGATCAATAATAAACACCGCACGCACCGTCGCGGTGGAACTCGCATTGGCATGAATCATTCCGTACA
This sequence comes from Nitrospirales bacterium, assembly GCA_041737015.1. Lineage (GTDB taxonomy): Bacteria > Nitrospirota > Nitrospiria > Nitrospirales > UBA8639 > Nitrospira_E. Next base: position 8,721 of record JBGSSO010000191.1, on the reverse strand, counting down.
GTTTGGCGACACGCATATCAACATCGGCAATCATAGGAAACGGAATCGTGGCGCCCATTTTATCGTGAATGCTGCGCAGCCAGGCTAAATGGGCATGAATACTATCCACACTCAAACCAATGAGCTTCACCCCCCGCTGACGAAATTGATCATTGAGTTGGGCGAAAGCCATCAATTCCGTCGTACACACCGGAGTAAAGTCCGCCGGGTGAGAAAACAGCACCACCCAGCGTTGTTCCTGCCATACGCTAAAATTAAAATCGGTCTGTTGCGTCGTCACCGCGGAAAAGTCCGGTGCATGGTCCCCGATGCGAGGCAACCCTCGTTCTTCCGACATGAAACCTCCTTCAGTTGGCAACACTAAAACCCTCCACTCCACCTGAGGCGAAGGGAGCAATCCCGGCTTGTCTATGAAACCGGCAATACGAACAACACGATGAAAATACCCAAGAGAAAAACCCTGGCACAGCCTTGGCCCATGACAGGCCAGAATCACTACCAGGAGCGAGGAATTTCCTCTTCATCATCCTCATGGTTGGATTCGGTATCCCGAAAAAACTTATCCGTGCCCAATTCTTCTGATAAGTCTTCCGTCAAATCCAAATCCTCATCGGCTTCATCGGTGGAGTCCTCGGAAAACTCATCATCATCAAAATCATCCGCAAGATCATCCACATCCAGGGGATCAGTGACATCATCGAGTTCAGTGGTCAATGAATCCAGGGTGATATCGCCCTCGGTTTCCACTTCAATATCCAATTCGGCATCAATGTCATCCGGCAGAGACGCATCCTCAATATCCGGATCGGTTTTCTGACTAAGAATCTCCCCCTCATCGGCATCAACGGGGAAGGCGTTCTTTCTCTTTTTGGCGTCAAGGCCTTTCACCACAGCCGATTCCTTTTTAGGCCTTCCTGGGCTCTTTTTGGCCTCAGATGGCGCCGGCTTCGGCACCGACTTCGTGGTGGGAGCAGACTTGGTACGGGTCGCCCCAGTTTTCGCCGCAGTTGTCGTTTTCGAAACATTGTCAGATGTAGTCAACTTCTTCTCTTTCCCTTTCACCACCTTTTTCGGCGTCGCTTTGGATCGTGGTTGCGCTTGAGCCACGGCTTTGGATGTCCCCTTCACTCGAGCCGTCGTATTCCCTTTGGCTCGAGCCTTGGCGGTTCCCTTGGTCCGAGCCTTGGAGCCGACCTTCGTATTCTTGGACTTCGCTTTGGTAGACGGTGATCGTTGAGGCTTCACAGACTTCTTTGGTTTGGCTTTTGTCTTCGGTTGAGCTTTCGCATGAATCGTTCGCTTCCCCGTAGGCTTCTGTTTGGGCTTGGCCTTTGACTTGGGCTTAGCCTTGGCAGCCATGTGTCACCCTCCTGATTATGTGATCGACAAATGATCCATCTGCGATGGATCGTCTCCTGAGTTGCCCCCATCTAACATGGAGGGACCCTCTCTAGCAACAGAAGATTTTCAAGAAGGAAATTCTTTGCCTTTTCAAGAAACTTCCGGTCATTCAGCATCCCTGTTAGAATCGGGTCTCCATGGAAATTATTACCACGCATCTCGAGGCGGATTTCGATGGCCTCGCCTCAATGGTGGCTGCCCAAAAGCTCTACCCAGAAGCACACCTCGTCCTCCCGGCGGGAGCCCAATCCCGAGAACGGGCTTATCTCGCGGAACATCCCCTCTCCTTCACGCCACTCTCGAGTCTGAATATTCAGGAGATCACCCGCCTGGTCTTAGTCGATGCCCAGCACCAGGACAGGTTAGGACCACTCGCAAAAGCTCTTAAAAATCAACACATTTCAGTTCACATTTATGATCATCACCCATTGGAGACAACTAATCCCCTGCTCCCAATGGCAGACTATTGCAAAGTGGAATCGGTCGGGGCCACCATCACGCTCCTCTGCGAAGAACTTCAAGCCAGAGCACTCACCTGGACACCCGAGGAAGCGACATTCTTCGCCATAGCCCTGTATGAGGAGACCGGTCAATTTGTCTACCGGAATACTACCCCCCGTGATTTTCAGATCGGCGCGGTCCTTGTGCAAACAGGAGCCGATTTAAACCAGGTCACGAAGTACATCGCGCGGCACTGGACGCCCCCGCAACTGGAATTATTCCATGCACTGTTGCAATCGGCGCAAACACTGAACCTCGGGCATCGAAGAGTTCTGCTCACCACCCTCACCTGGCCGGACTATGTGCAGGACATGGCCCCGGTTGTTCAACAACTGGCGCAATTACATGGAGCCGATGCCATCATTGCCGCTGTCGCCATGGAGGGCAAGGTACAAATCATCGGACGCAGCCGCCATCCCGACATGGATATGAATCAGATCACCAAAGCCTTTGGCGGGGGAGGGCACACCATGGCTGCCGCCGCCAGCATTAAGGAACTCACCATCGTCGAGGTAGAACAGAAAATCCACGCCCTGTTGCTGGAACAAGCCAAAACCTGGCTCCCCATCAAACGTCTCATGACGACACCAGTCAGGACGGTGGAACCCAACACCACGATCAAACAGACCGAACGCCTCATGACACAATACGAAGTCAACGCCCTCCCGGTTGTGAGTGCCAAAGGCGGCTTCATGGGATTAGCCACACGGGAAGCGGTACAAAAAGCCCTCTATCACAAACTGGCCACCCACCCCATCGAGCACATCATGGTGAGGGATATCTTTCTGGCCACACCAGGCACACCGTTTGACGAGGTCCAACATCATATGGTCGAGCGGAATCAGCGGATCGTCCCGGTGCTGGATCACGACCAGGTCGTTGGCATTTTCAGCCGGACCGATTTGCTTCGGGCGATGCACCAGGCCCTCCCGTCGCAGGAAGGGGACGTCGAGCCCTCTGCCGGAGGGGCCCCTTCAGCAACAGCAGTCCCCGCGCCAACCTTGCGTACTTCAAATCTTCACAAACAACTGGCAACCCGTTTACCTCCGTCTCTTCTGACTCTCCTCCAGACCATTAGGACACTCGCCGACACACAGGAGGTTGCCGCGTTCCTCGTCGGCGGATTTGTCCGGGATTTTCTGATGAACATTCCCAATTTCGATTTGGACGTGGTAATCGAAGGAGACGGTATTCGTTTTGGCAAAGCGTTAGCGCAAGAACTGAAGGCGGAATGGACCATTCATGAGCGATTTGGAACCGTCTCGATCGCACTCCCCAAGACTCTCAACATTCCACAGATGCACCACCTGGACATTGCCACGGCCCGAACGGAATATTATGAATATCCCACCGCACTACCGACTGTGGAACGCAGTTCAATAAAAAAAGATCTCTACCGGAGGGATTTCACTATCAATGCCCTGGCTATTCGCGTAAACAGGACGCCCGGTGAACTCCTGGACTTTTTCGGGGGCCGGCGAGACCTCAAGGATAGAATCGTTCGGGTCCTTCACAGCCTCAGCTTCGTGGAAGATCCCACCCGGGTCTTTCGGGCCATTCGCTTCGAACAGCGGTTCGGTTTCCAGATCAGTAAGGAAACGCAGCATTTCATTCAACAGGCCGAAACCATGGAACTATTTCACCGGCTCTCCGGCACACGATTAGGGAATGAACTGATCCATATTCTAGAAGAACCCGAGCCGGCCAAAGGCATCCAGCGATTGAGTCAATTTAAACTCTTCCCCTTCATTCATCCCAAGCTGCAATGGAAAGAACCGGCTCCGACGCTCTTTGCATCCGGAGAAAAAATCCTGGCCTGGCATGAGGTGGAAAGCGCCGGATCAGGAACCGAGCGATGGCTGCTCTATGCGATGGCCTGGTTCGAATCGTTGGGCAAAACCGAATTGGTCAAAACCTGGAAACGATTAGGATTCCCGCAACGAACCACCGCAACCGTCGGAGAGTTCTTACAAGCCCAGTCCACGTTGATAAGAACCCTCAACAAAAAGCATCTGGCTCCTTCAGAAATCTACGATCTCCTCACGCCATGGCCGAAGGAACTCCTGTTGTTCCTCATGGCCAAGGCGCAAAGCAAGCCGACGATTCAAGCGGCCATGGAACGGATCCGGGATTATCTCACCACATTCCAACATGTCGCCATCACCTTGACCGGCCACGACCTGGAGGACATGGGCCTTCCCAAAGGTCCCGCGTATCGCCGAGTACTCGATCGCATCTTCAAAGCCAAACTGGATAGCCTGGTGGCCACACAGGAAGATGAATATCGCCTCGCCAAAACATTTATTGCCCAAGAAACCGCATCAGGAAGTCAACCCAAATCCCCTTCCTTTGTAAAGAAAGGAAGCGGGAGATAGCCTTCCCGTTGGCTCACCCGGCCAGTGCTCTAAACCTTCCCCATGCACCAGCTTTCATCGCCCCCTACACCGTCTCGAATCCGCTGGCGAATTCTTCTTCTGCTCCTCCTCATTAGCATCATCACTTACATCGACCGGGTGAATATTTCCGTCGCCGCCCGCCAAATGATGCCCGCACTCGGTCTCACCGATCTGCAAATGGGTCAAATCTTTTCGGCCTTTGTCTTTGGCTATGCCCTCTTTCAAATTCCCGGCGGATGGTTGGGCGATCGATGGGGACCACGTCGCGTATTGACCTTCGCCGTCATCTGGTGGTCGATCTTCACAGCTCTGACGGCCGTCGCGCCCACGCTCTCACTGGCCAACTTGATCGGGATCATGGGCTCACTCATGGTCGTGCGATTCCTCATCGGCATCGGCGAAGCCGCCGCGCTGCCAAATTTCAATCGAGCCGTCGCGAACTGGCATCCACCGAATGAACGGGGCTTAGGCATTGGCATCACCATCGGAGGGATCGGGGTGGGCTCGGCTCTCACGCCTCCCATCACCGCCTGGATCATGGTCAATTATGGCTGGCAAACCGCCTTCTATGTCGCAGGCGGATTGGGTATTGGCATCGCGCTTTTGTGGTACTGGTATGCAACCGATCATCCCCGGCAACATGCACATGTCAACAACGCCGAGGCGGAACTGATCGAAGGGTCGGAATCTCTACCCGACCCTCCTGCTCCCTTGGAAGGACGATCCGGCAAGGCCTGGGGAATGGTCCATGATGTGTTCACCGAATTCAACACACGTGAAGGACTGCCTCCAACCTTACAGGCAAAAGGCAACGGGACCGGTGGGAAGAAGGACAACCCCAACTCCACCAACCCAATACGGACAGGAAGGAAAAGCGAGCCAGCACCCATTCACAAGTCAACGACGACCACCGTTCCCTGGAAAGCCATCCTCACCACACCCACCGTCTGGTGGCTCACACTCAGCTACACCTGTCTCGGCTATGTCGCCTATGTCTATATGTCCTGGTTCTATCTCTACCTCGTCAACGTGAGAGGCTTTGCCATCCTCCAAGGTGCCTTCTTCGCCTCGGCGCCGTTCATCGCGATGGCCATCTTCTGCCCGTTAGGGGGTTGGGTCACGGATCGTCTCACCGAAAAATACGGAGTCAATCGTGGGCGTGCGAGCGTGGGAGGAACAGGAATGATTCTGGCCGCGCTCTCCATCATCATCGGCGCCAACATCGAAGCGCCCTATATCGCAATCGGCTTCCTCTCGCTCGGCGCCGGATGGCTCTACTTCACGGTCGGCCCGTTCTGGTCTTCGACCACGGACTTATCCAAACCCTACGCCGGCACGCTCTCAGGCCTCATGAACACCGGCGCCAACCTGGGCGGAACCCTTTCTCCCACACTGACGCCCTGGCTGGCTGACACCTTCGGCTGGTCGGTCTCACTAGGAATCGCCGCCGGCATCGCCCTCCTCGGTGGACTGTGTTGGATTCGCATTCGTCCGGGAATGGGAATAAGATCTTAATGCCAGCCAGACGTCAGGTGCTATGCTATAACCACTTAGCACCTCTCTCGCCACCTGGAGTCTCATTGCGTTTTTTCGTATACTGTCAGTCAACAACAGTTCAATAAGAAAAATTGGAAAAGTATCGTGCCAACTGTTCGAGGGATTGAAGGACCTTACCGATTTTTCTTTTATAGTTTTGACTGCAATGAACCCAAACATGTTCACGTTCAACGAGAGCGCCATATCTGCAAATTTTGGTTAGAACCAATTTCCTTGGCAGGGAATGATGGATTTGCGCCACAGGAGTTAAATCGAATCCGAAAAATCCTGCTCGACCAGAGAGACAAAATGATCGAAGCCTGGGAGGAACATTGTGGTCACGAATGAACCCAGAATATCCACGATAGCGGTCTCGGATGAGACCATCACCGCGCAATTAACCGACGGACGAATGATCAGTGTGCCCTTGGTATGGTCATGGCGATTAACCAATGCGACTCCCGAACAGCGCAAAAACTTTCAAATCATTGGAAATGGCCACGGAGTGCATTGGCCCGACGTTGATGAAGACATTAGCGCTATAGGCATGCTGGAAGGCCTTCCCGCACGACCTGCCAAATATCCGGTCTAACCCTCGCTATTCAACCAATCCCTATCTTTCAACATCGATTCAATTGTAGAGGTTTACAGTCGGCTGGTCGGTCGCTCTCGGCATCACCTTACTCGACGGACTCTGTTGGATCTTCATTCAACCAGAACATGGGCTCAACATCCCCAGGTCAGGAGATCGAGCGTGAGCAAGTCTGAACGGATTACAATACAGACGGACACCACAAGGATTCTATTATTTCTGGATCATGGTAAACTCAGTTTCGGCCAAAGAAGAAAAGAGAGCAGATAGCCGAAGCACTCCCGATTGGAGAGAAAATTTTCGGTGAACCCAACGGTTGTCCAAACAATCAGAACAGACGAGAACCACCGAACATTGACATCCTCCAATGGGGTGCAGGGACATTCATGGATACGGGTACCGTTTATCGGCCGCATCATGTCCCTCTCTATCTTCCTGCTCTTTCCCGGTCTTGTTTGTGCCACGGAGATTGAAGCGTTCAAAAAGGGCGTCGTCAAAATTACTGCACTGGTAAATGGGCAACAAAGTGTCGGGACGGGATTTATCGTGAGGCTCGACAAGGACGCCGCCTACATCGTGACTGCAGCACATGTGATTTTTGGAGATAGCAAGCCACAGGTGTGGTTCTTTCCTCTTCCTCATAAATCGTTTGCCTCACAGGTGTTAGGCATCGATGGCACAAATGAGAATGGGTTGGCCGCATTGCGTGTTCCAGATCCCATTCCTGATGGACTCGTAGCGCTTCCGCTCGATCAGACCACCCAACCATCCGGGGGAGAAACCATTACCTTCATCGGATTTCCACCTAATCTCGCCCCCTGGACCGTCTCAACCGGAAGTATCAGCGGGAGGAAAGGGCCACACCTGATGTTTCAGGCGTTAGTGGAGGAAGGTCATTCGGGTGGACCCCTACTGCTTGATGGCAATGTGATCGGTGTCGTGACAGACGCTCAGGGACGCCTGGGGTATGCAGTCCCCACTCCGGCTTTGTCGATCGCGTTGAAAGGATGGCACGTGGAACCATCGGGGAGCGACTCGTTATCACGAGAAATTTCAGGCGCAGACGGTGCGCCGATGGTTCGGATCCCTGCAGGGCAGTTTGAAACGAATGTAGAATCACGCTCAGGAACCGGGGATATTACCGAAGGGAGTCGATATACCGTCTATGTCGAAGATTTCTTCATCGACAAGTATGAAGTCACCATTGAACGGTATGGGAAATTTCTCCAAGTCACCGGTCGGACAGCGCCGGAATATTGGGATCATATCACTATGCCTCAGGATGCCAATCGCCCTGTCGTCGCGGTGACATGGCCGGAGGCCAAAGCCTACTGCCATTGGGCCAGAAAGAGATTACCGACCGAAGATGAATGGGAGAAAAGCGCACGAGGAACCGACGGACGCATTTATCCATGGGGCAATGAGCCACCGAAGAGCCAATACACGAATTTCGCAACATTTGGTGACTTTGAAGTGTCAAAACTTTCTCCGGTCGGGACATTCGAAAAGGATAGAAGTCCCTATGGAGGGTACGACTTTGCCGGAAATGTGAGTGAGTGGACGGCAGATAGCTGGAATGAATTGCGGAATCCAGACCGTGATGCGGATGAGACCGTCTCGGGTTCCCCAAAAGTTATACGAGGTGGAGCATGGAACGCAAAGGACGAATATTTGAGAACGGCATTGCGCTCTTCTGCTTCACCAACCCACACGGATGTAGGACTTGGTTTCCGCTGCGCTCAAAATCCGAGTACGCCACCATAAAAAAAAAGAAAGGGCATGGCAGGAGAATAGAGATGAAATCACCTGCGGTTGATTCATCAATCTCCGCAACACCGCCGGTATCTCCTTATTCGACGGACTCGATTGGGTGTTCATTCATTCAACCATAGGATGGTCTAAAAACCGCCAAACCAGTCGATGAATTGTGAACGCGTCTAAACGGTTCTATTATCCCTGGATCATGGTAAGCTAAATCGCTGATCCTGAGGATTAGGAAAAGAGGCAGCCACAGGGTTGGAATAGTTCGGCCAACCCTTCACAGAACGACGGTCAATCTTAAAGAGAAAGGAGGTACACCATGGGAGACAAAGGCGGAAAAAAAGACAAAGACAAAGCTCAAAAACAGAAAGTCGATCAACAAAAGAAAAAAGATAAGAAGAAATAGGCCAGGCGCTTTCTTGAGCAAAACCCGTGGGCTTCGCCTAAGCGAAGCCCACAGTTCCTGCAGCATTCAAACTCTGCTAATGGCGGAAAATATTAAGAAGCACGCCTTGGCAAGAAATCCCGTGACCT
>JBGSSO010000168.1:0-17319 GCA_041737015.1 Nitrospirales bacterium | reverse complement strand
TTTCGCGCGCCCTTCCATGACACGAACTATGTTCCCGCAACCGGCTTCGCATTCCTGACATGTGGAGGCATACCAATTCGCCACTCCGGGAACAATATCCTCGTCCGGCAACAGATAGGGCACCAGGTTATGCACCTCTCGCTCACATCCTGGCAGGGATGACCCGGCTGCTGTCAGTCCAAGAATCTTAAATAAAGTCCGGCGGTATAGGTCCATAGCCGTGTCCTTTTACTTGTGACAGGTCCAACAATCATGAGAGGCTCCTCGTTGTTCATGGCAGGTCAAACACCAGCCCATTTCATAGGTTGGAGCTCTCGGGGTGCTCGACATGCGGGCAACATTTCCATGGCATGAGGTGCAGGATAGGCCCGCGAACAGATGCATTTCATGCGTGAAGTAGACATGATCCGGAAGACGCTGCAGTCTGATCCAAGGGATCGGCCGTTTTTCTTTCCAATAGATCTGCAGCATTTTCATATCCGGTGTCGTTTGGGCAAGGGACTCATGACACGTCTGGCACAAGGCCATGGAGGGCACACCGGCCACTGGAGATTGCGTGGCATACCGATGACAAAATTGACAATGGATATTCAACGTTCCCGCATGTTGTTGATGACTGAAATGTAAAGGTTGCTGATCTTGTACAGGCAGGTCGGCACTTCCGATGGAATACAGTGCACCGATCCCCATGGCAAAACCTCCGGCTAACAACGCCAAAATGACTCCCTTAATTCTTCCAGACTTCATTCTTGTACAAATGTGAGGATGTTAAGTGACCTATGGCTGATGTCCCTTCATTCTTGTCCACTTCGGCCTATGGTCCCCCACAGGCTTACCGGGCCTTGAAATTCTGAGGGATTTGATCCGTCGTTGAGTAGAATTCCCATATGAGGAATTTCCACTTTTCATCCTTCATGTCCGGCCAATCGTTTTTATCAAAGCCTGGGGCCTTTTCTAATTTTTTCGGCTGAATATCCAGAGTCAAATACTCGCGATCCGGTTGGTGGGCAAGCGAGGACCAGGGGACAGCAAAGAGCTTATCTCCCAAACCTAAAACCCTCCAAAGGATAAAACGGCATACCCGACTTCTCCATTGCTTCCAATGACCAGTTCCTCAATCTGCCCAATATCCTCGCCTTGCAGATTCTTGACTGATATTCCAACCAGCTCACTCGCTTTGTAGGAGCCCTGGTTAGGGGAAAAAGCCAAAGCTTGGGAACAGGGCTCAAGGATGAAGATGGAAGCAAAAAAAGTCATTAAAAAGGATACCGGCATATAGATCTCCCTCGTGCGGCGGATTCATAGGTCCTTTTTACTAACATTCACTTAAGAAGCAGGGTGCTCTGTTCAATGTAGATTCCTATTCAATTCACTAAAATAGATAAAATAAGTTGGTTCATCAGCACTTTGTCTACCCTCCTCTAAAGACCCCTAGGTAAAGGTATGCTAACTATGAATCCATCACGAAATAGGCACATTCAAGGGTTTTTGATAGTGGCGGATTCCATCGGAATCCGCTAATAAGCGGTAGGCTGATTTTGTCAATATGAATGGATAAAGGAGGCGCAGATGATTTTCCTTGTGACAGAGGATCAAAAATTTGTAGAGATGATGACAGGTCGGTTGCGAAAGATGGGAAAAGGTGCGATGGGAATTTCCCCAACTCAAAGTTTGTGGATGCACTTACGACAAACCCCTCCAGATATCATCATCCTGGATGGTAATTGTCCTTATATTGATACGATTGAAATTTTAAGGGATCTTAAATCTGCCGGGTTTAAAGGCCAAACGATTGTGTTGGGAGGCGGAACTTCTGCTCCATTCGTCCCTGAGGTGTCCCGTTTTGGTGCTATTCAAACAGCCGGTCGTCCTCTGGCCGTCAATCGGGTCATGGGTGCTATCCGAATTGCCCAAGAGCATTTAAATTTGGATTTGTGTTATTCCTCGGCAAGCAGGCAGGGAGAGTCCTGGTCATAAAGCCGGAATTTTTAAGGCAGGGCTTGAGTTCGAAAATTTATTCATTCTAGAAAATCGGTCTAATCGAAGGGAGTACCTTGTTATGCCAAACACTAATGCATCATTTTCCGCCTTTTCCCGGGTAGATCAGTTGAAACAGCAATTGAAGAAGTTGGAGAACCTGAGTAACTCCCAGATAAATGCCAAAGTGTTGGACCAGTTTGATCGTGAGACCGAGGAGATATTGAATCGGGTAGACGGAAGAGAAACCAAAATGGCGGTCTATAATTTTGCCACCATGGCAGAAGCCGAAGCCTTGGTCAATCTACCTGAGTCTGCTCAAGAACCGACCTCCCGTGACCTTTTACAAAAATCTTTGCAGCAAAGACGACAGGTGTTATTGGGATTGGTCAGTGAAATGGAAAGCCTGGAAGAAACAGAAGCCGAAGTTCTGACCGGAGAAGATCGAGAAGATCCTCCGCTCATGGGATAATGCAGAAAGCCAGGTGACAAAATAAGTCTTAGGGAAAATAGTGTGAACTCTCCTGCCTGTTTTTACTGAGTGTTCCTTCCATCATTAGGCCAGTTTAAATAGTCCCATTTTCCAGTGGCAATGGAACGCAACTCTGCTCCCATCATGAGTGGAAGAGCCATTCCTGCTGCAGCAAAAATAAAAATACAGCCCTATTAAATCGCCATGAGGCGGCGCGGGGGACAGAAGGATATCAATCATTAGGCATGCTCGCGCGGCTGTCTTATTCTGAGTGGTTTCTTCCTCTCTTCTCTCAAGAAGTTCTGGAAATGCCAGGTTCGATCAAACCAGGCGCCACTCAGGTAAGCGATTGTGTTGAACTCTCACTTCGAGGGCAAGGGTCGGCCCTGGCCTGTTTGAGGGCATACGCATACCATTCCAGTTCTTCAAAAAACTCTCGAGCCTTTTGATGGAAATTTTGATCAGCGGGCGTGCCATCTTCCTGAAAGGCATCCTGGACATGGGGGATTGGGAACAAAGATGGAATACTGGACATTCCCAGTTCGGCCAACATGGCTCTGAGGGTCATGGCGGCACGGACTCCGCCGAACGCACCTGCTGAATAGCATACGATGGCGGAGGGTTTTCGAAAATATTCCTCAAGAAAATGGTCTAATACGTTCGAGAGGGCAGGAGGAATGGTATGGTTGTATTCGCCTGACACAATGATATAACCGTCAGCCGGAATAATCAGGTCAGCCACCTGTTGGAGAGATTGAGGTGCCTGACCAGGCTTGAATTCCTTATACATTTTATCCAACAGCGGGAGAGAGTAGAGAAGAGGATCGATGAGTGTTGCTGCATGGCCGCGGATATGACAGGTGTTCAGCATAAAGCGAGCGGCCTTGATACCCTGCCGGTCGGTTCTGACCGATCCATAAATTATAGCCAAATTCAGCGGCATGGAGAATGGACTCCTAGTCGAGCGAATTTCACCGAGAGATCACTTATTGAAAAGGCATGAACCGTGCACATTTCCTTCGCGTAGGTCCTTCACTGTTGTCAGTATAAACCGTGTGTTCAGCCGCAGAGTGTGGACAAATCTTATATGAGCCTTAAAAAAAGATCTATTGAGCGCCGCCATGAATTAACCATAATCTGATCTATACAATCCATCCAGTGCATGGTTCCGGAAAAAGGTGTAGTAGTACGAATTGGCCTGGCCTACCTCCCGGTGTGAAAAGAGAAGCCCTTGAGAAGTCGGAATGTGGAAAGGTCATGATACCTAATTGGATCGACATTTCAATGCCACTGTATCCGGGAATGGTTCAAAGACCCGAAGACCCACCTTTTCAGATGGAACCGGTGAAGGACAGGACAAATGGGGACAAGTTTCATATCTTCAAAATATCAATGAGTTCTCATGCCGGAACGCACATTGGTGCTCCGGTGAAATGTGGAAATTCTTTCCGCGATAATGAACAATCAGAGTTCTCAGCGACAATCGGTCTGGCCAAAGTGATTGAGATCCAAGATAAGAATTCTGTCAAAGCGGAAGAACTCAAAAAACACCGGATCTATCCGCATGATCGGATTCTCCTGAAAACACGGAATTCGGCATCTGACCGGCACTCTGAACATACCCATGAAGATACTATCTTTCTTGACCGAACTGCCGCGGCATGGCTTGCCGAACGGCGGGTGAGCACCGTCGGGATTGATGCGCTGTTCATCGGAGGGAAACACAAAAATGAGATTGCACCCGTGCTTATTCAAGCCGGGATTGTCATTATTGAGGGACTCAGATTTTCTCGAGTGAAACCGGGCGAGTATATGCTCATCTGTTTACCCTTGAAAATTCCAAACGGAGATGGTGCTCCAGCCAGGGCCATTCTCCAACCGGTCCGGTAGGGTGAGGAAAGTTTTTTAAGTAAATCGGCTCATGCCGATGAATAGTTATCCATTCCTGAAGAACGCAAGGATCAGGATGTTTTTTGATGGCTTCTGTGACACATATGTAAGTTCGGTGCCTCCACCTCTTTTGCCGAACTTGGCTCCCTCCGATGCCTGAAATCCAACAGAAGGAACCCTCGGAATTCGAACATGAGGATTCTTCTCCACCTCTTTCATCCACATTCGAAGCTGGCCATCTATCCCAATTGTTTCAGGGACCGATCAATATCCGGTCCATTGCCCTCACCGGACTGTTTCTGTATGCCTCACTCATGGTGATGTATGTGGCCAAAGCCATTATGCTTCCTGTGTTCGTGGCTTTATTTCTGAATCTCTTATTAGCTCCTCTTGTGCGGGGAGTTGAAAAAATTTATATTCCCGCGCCCCTAGCGGCTGGAGGGATCCTTCTCGTGTTAATCAGTACTCTGACGTTTGGAATTATTCAGTTGTCGACTCCCGCTTCTCTCTGGCTAGACCGTGCCCCGGAAGCCTTACACCAGGTAGAGCATAAAATTCGGACCATCAAAAGCTCGGTCCTGGAAATGGGGAAGGCGACCCAAGCGCTGGAAAATATGGCGAGTCTTTCGGAATCCCGGAAAGCGCAAAGAATTGAGGTGAAAACCGACAGTTTGGGAGGACTCTTGATTGATTGGACCACGGAATTTATCCTGGGGCTGGTCTCAACCATGATTTTACTGTATTTTTTCCTTGCCTCCGGCGATTTATTTCTGGAAAAACTCGTGAGAGTTCTTCCACGATTTTCAGATAAACGACGAGCCGTGGAAATTGTTCGTGGCATAGAAAGAAATATCTCCAGTTACCTTGTCACGGTGACTAGTGTGAATGTCGGTCTTGCGCTGGTGACCAGTTTTGCCATGTATCTGCTCGGCATGCCTAACCCGTATTTATGGGGAGCTATGGCGGGTATTCTGAATTTCATCCCATATGTGGGTAGTATTATTGGTTTAGGAGCGGTGACGTTGGCAGCGACCATCACTTTTGATCATATGAACATCGTGGCTTTGGTGTCCGGGACGTATTTATGTCTGACGGCTATTGAAGGAAATTTTATCACACCCCATTTATTGGGACGAAAATTGACATTAAACCCTGTGATAATTTTGGTGAGTGTTTTGTTCTGGGGCTGGTTGTGGGGAGCCGTCGGAGCGCTACTCGCTGTCCCTTTTGTCGCGTCCCTTAAAATTATTTGCGATCAAATCGAGCCGCTCAATCCCATTGGAGAATTTTTAAGTCGTTAAGTTTACAATAGTTAGTGCCAACTTTCTGTCTGTCTCCTCGGATTAAGGCGGGATGATGAATTTCAATGATCTCGCGACAAGGTAAGTGACTCATGCCGGCTTGGGTATTAAATTGGCTGACTAAACTTCGCTCGAGTCTCTGGCTCATACCCACGTGCATGGCCATTGCCGCGATTTTCCTTTCGTTGGCCGTTCCATATCTCGACGTGTTCTTTTCTCCCAAGAAAATTGACTCTCTTCGGTGGCTGAGCAATATGGGACCGGAAGGAGCGATGACTCTGCTTTCGACCATTGCCGGTTCCATGATTACCATTGCCGGTGTCGTGTTTTCCATCACAATTGTGGCCCTGACCCTGGCTTCGGGACAATTCGGTCCACGTCTGTTAGGGAATTTTTTGCGAGATCGAGGTAATCAAGTAGTGCTGGGAACGTTTGTGGCGACCTTCCTGTATTGTCTGCTCGTCTTGCGAACCATCCACATGGATCCTAATGGCTATACCCCCTATTGGGGAACTTTGGTGGGCCTGATTTTGGCCGTGTGCAGCCTAGGGGTATTGATTTATTTCATGCATCATATTGCCGTTTCCATTCAGGCCCCGAATTTGATCGCTGCGGTATATGGGGAATTGGAAGAAGACCTGGCCAGACTTTTTCCAGAACGTTTAGGAATGGAGGAGGAGAATGAGGCGAACAAAACCCGTATTCTCTCTATCATGTCCAGGATAGAAAAAGAGGGAATGGAAATTCAGGCCGAAATTGGGGGGTATCTTCAGGCAATTGAAAATGATGCACTGATGGAAATCGCTCGTGAGCAGAATTTAGTGATATTTCTTCATTATCGGCCAGGGCACTTTATCACCAAGGGAGCATCATTAGCCAAGGTACTGGCCCTTGGGCCGATGGCAGATGTCGTAACTCAACATATTAACAAGCAAATGATCTGTGGAACCAACCGAACCCAGGAACAAGATATTGAGTTTTCCGTGCTTCAACTTGTCGAAGTGGCGGTGAGGGCACTTTCGCCTGGAATTAATGATCCGTTCACTTGCATTCAATGTATTGATCACCTCAGCGCGATTTTATGCCAGCTTGGGCAAAGAAAGTTTCCCTCTCCTTTCCGGTACGATCCGGAGGGAGTTCTTCGTGTGATTGCTCCGTCTGTCACTTTTGAAGGCGTCATGAATGCGGCTTTTAATCAAATCCGACAACACGGAAAAGGCAATGTGGCGGTGATCATCTGTCTGTTGGAAGGTTTGGGACGAATAGGTGAAACCGTGGAACGAAATGAGGAACGTGCGGCAATCCTTTGTCATGTCGAAATGGTCCAAAGAGGGAGCCGGGAATCCATCCAGGAAAAAAATGATTTAGAGGCCGTGGAGGATCGGTGCCGCCAGGTCATGGCCTCGTTAAGTATGGGAGAAAGCCGGAGTTCCCTTTTGATGGATAAAATGTTGCATATCCTTCCCTAACTGTGCCTTTCACTCCTGCTCCTGGGACCATTGAGGTGGCCCATTTACGCCCTCCGGTTCATAATTCGTCGATTAAGACTTTCGAATTTCCCGGCATGGTTTTTCTGTAACGTTTGCAAAGCGGCCAGGAAACTTTCTCTCCTCTGTCACCCAAACCATTAAATGACTGGAAAGTCTCGTTTTGATGCAGGTGTTTGACTTTTCAAGGAGGCTGATGAAAATTTTGTACATTGTCTTAGAAACCCCAGAAAGTGGTTAATGCATTCATAGGAAATTTTCACTTATGGTTTTTCGAAAACAGGTGACTGGCCCTTTCCTTGATACACATTAAATTAAAAGGAAACGTATGTTGAAAACGTTATTAGAAATGCGAGGCTATGGATTGCGAGCCATCGATAAAGACCTTGGAAGCGTCGATGATTTTTATTTTGACGACCGGTTGTGGGAAATACGGTATCTCGTGGCGGATACAGGAAATTGGCTCCCCGGAAGAAATGTGCTCATCAGCCCTGAGGCTCTTGAACCGTCTAATTGGGAGGATAAGGTCTTTCCCCTGACGCTGACTTCAACGGAAATCGAGGATAGTCCGGGTATAGAAACCGACCTGCCATTTTCCCTTCAAAAAGAAAAGGAATTACGCTTGTTTTTTAAATGGAGAGAATATTGGGACGATGATGTTTTCATCCAACCTTCCGGTTTCACACCGATGAGTGTTCCCGGCGGGGAAGCCATCGAACCTGTGGTCAAAGATGGAAGGACCTTATCCGGCAAATTGAATGGAAACCCCCATTTGCGTTCCGCGAATGAGGTTCAGGGGTATTATATCGGGGCCCAGGACGGAGAGATCGGCCATGTGGACGATTTCATCGTGGACGATACCTCATGGCAAATCCGATATTTAATTGTGGATACCCATAATTGGCTGCCGGGGAAAAAGGTTCTCATGGCACACGAATGGGTCAGTTCTATCGATTGGAATAAACAAACTGTTGAGGTAGACATGACTCGAGACACCATTGAGAAAAGCCCTGAGTATGACCCCAACCAGCCCATCAATAGAGAATATGAAGTCAGAATGTATGATTTTTATGGTAAACCCCACGACTGGGAATGAATGAAAAGCAGGACACCTTGAAGGCCTTTAACACATGGAGCAGTCAATGCGAAATACCATTATGACCATTCCTTTGCCCACCGCTGTCGTTGGAGTGGGTTTGTACTGGTTATTTAAAAGTTCCTCGGATAGTTCTGTCGGGACCCTGAGATCCGATGGAACTCAATCTTCTCCTTGGCGTAAGCAGGGAGATGACCATCCGCCTATGGAAGAACAAGTCAAAGAGAGACTACACGATGCGAAGGATACCGTTGAGGGCCATCTGACGGAGTGGAAGGATCAGGCGAGGCAACAGGTTTACGAATGGAAAAAAGAGACCGAACAAAAAATGGAAAATGTAAAAGGATACTTAACAGAGAAAGGGACGGTTGCCCGAGGAGAATTTTCTCAGCTTTTGGATAATTATCCCCTCGCTGTCGGGGCAGGTATGGTCGCGCTCGGCGTAGCCGTCGCAGCGGCCATACCCGTGAGTCGAAAAGAAGACCAATGGATGGGACCTTCCCGGGAAAAAATGGTGGAATCTGTAAAAACGACAGTTCGGTCGACGGCCGAAGATGTGACACAGAAAGCTGGAACCATCGCGGAGAAAGTATTGCAGAATAAAGAACACCCATTTTCCTGATATTCAAATACGCAATATTTTCATGGCATCATGAAGAAAGGAAATGCATGAATTTTTATGTCAAAAGGATTTTGATGCTTGCATGTTTTGCCGGATCTCTATTTTTTGTCGTGGGTTGTGAACAAGAAGGTCCTGCTGAACGAGCAGGCGAAAGGGTAGATGAATCAATGGAGAAAGCGGGAGAAAAGATGGAACAGGCCGGAGAAAATATTCAGGATTCGGCCAATTAGAAATTTATTATTTTAAGGCAAGAGAACTGTAGTTCTCCATTTTTCCTCATTTGAATGAATTTTTGTCCATTGTATGAAGTGTCTTGAAATGGCCACACTAAATCATGAAATCGGTATTACGGCGGGAGAGTCATTATGGGATCGAAATTCAGTAAATTTTTTCCTATTACCCTGACGGAAAGGAGAAATGATGACCACGGCCAATGCTAAAAAATGTGCTCACCCTTCCTGTTCTTGTGAAGCCCCTCCAGGAAAAGAGTTTTGTTCCGAAAATTGCTCATCTTCCCAACCTTCCAAAGGCGGAAAATGTCAGTGCGGACATTCCGGATGTGGGCACTGAGGTTAGCAGCACGAAATGCTCAAAGGACGACCGTTGGTCGTTGTTCTTCGGGATACAGCGGGAAATTTAAAGCGTAAGAAGGAGGCGAACATGAATACCCCCCAGCAATCTATGAAATGGTTTCTGAATGTAAAATTCATGATGACATTGGCTGTCCTGATGGGGGTTCCAGGATTCGCTTTTGGTAGCGATCTCACAGGGCATATTAAACATGACCGTTCGGCGACAACTCAAATACAGGGAGATCGTCAATTAGATGAAGGTCATCGCATTATTCAAGGGGTGGTGGAGGAAGTGAACGAAAATACGTTACGGGTGGATGCGGGTGAGGCTGGAGAGTTAGCCCCCCGATACCTGAATTTGAGTAATTCCGAGAAGAAAGACGATTTTAAAGTAGGTGACACGGTTCAGATCGAAGTTAACGCCCAAAATAAGGTGGTAGGTTATCAACAGCTTCATACAGATGGAGCAAAGCCTTAATTCACCGTGATTTGAGCTCGAAACGGGGAATGCACCATCAACAGAGGGCATACAAGTCATTCCCGATGAACAAAACCTTCCGCCCTTTTCGGAAGGGAACAAAGGAGAATTCCGTATGTTAAGTTGGGCCATTACATTTCTAGTCATTGCTCTCATTGCAGGAGTGGTCGGCTTAACTGGCGTAGCCGGTACAGCGACCAACATTGCCTGGGTGTTATTTGTCGTATTTCTGATAATTTTTGCCTTGAGTTTTATTACGGGAAAAAGACCTCCGGCCTAGCAGGAGGAGTGAAGGGGATTCCTCCCGTCATTGGTCATTGATCAGAAACGACTCAACATGAGGTTGAGGGAGGGTTTGCGGTTGCGACACGATTAAATTTGGCTGCAGAAAATTTTCTACAACAGAAACATCGAAACGTAAGCCAGGGAAGATGTGGTTGTAATCATGATCATGGTCCTTACCCCTGACGAGGTCTTTCGATCCGCAATGGTTCTCCACTTTCAGGAAAAGGATTATGCCTTTTCTTTCCCGAAGCATAGACAGGATGTGGCTTCACTGGTTGAAAAACATGCCCCGGAAGTCATTGTCTTGGACATGTCCATTGCCGATCCCAATGGGGCAACCCTCTTGAAAGATCTGCGTGCCACAGGTTTTGGCGGAAAAATAATCGTGATCAGTGGACCCTCCAATCGCCCATTAATGGTCAACATGCATCATCAGAAGGTCGATCAAGTCATGAGGAGAACTCCAACTGATCCTATTGGCCCTTTTATCGATCAACTGGAAAGCATAATCCAAGTGATGTTACGTGAGGAAGTATCCAGAAAACCCTATGTTCATTAGGGTGAACGGTTTTTTATATTTTTATAATTGATAACGGGATGAGAAAAGTTTCAGTGATATGACCAGGCCAATTTGGAAAGGGCACATTACCTTTGGTCTTGTCACAATTCCTGTGGTCGTTCATTCAGCGGAAAAACAATTTGACTTGCACTTCCGGTTGTTGGATAGCCGGAATCATGCCAGAGTCCGGTATGAACGTGTCAACGAGGAGACGGGTGAAGAGGTTCCATGGCAGGACATTGTGAAAGGGTTTGAATATGAAGAGGGTCGGTATGTTCTTTTGCATGATGACGATTTTGAAAAAGTTGCCATTGAAGTGAATAAATCTGTTGAAATTGAAAATTTTGTCAATGGAAAGGATATCGGCTACGAATATTTTGATAAGCCCTATTATCTGGTTCCGGATAAAAAGGGTGAAAAAGTCTATGTGCTGCTACGGGAAGTGCTTCGTCGGAGTGGCAAAGTCGGGATTGCCAAAGTCGTTATCCGAACACGCCAGTATTTAGCCGCTCTTATTCCTCAAGGACATGTTCTGGTGCTGGAGCTTCTGCGATTTCATCAAGAAATCCGCAATGTGAAAGAATTGGATGTGCCTGAAGCGAATGTGAAATCCTACAAAATTTCGGAAAAGGAATTGACTTTGGCCCAACAGTTAGTGGAATCCATGAGCACCAAGTGGGAACCTCAGCGCTACCATGATGATTACCGTGATGCCTTGTTGAATTGGATCGAAAAGAAATCGAAAAGGGCCCAATCACGAACATCCGTCCCCCCTGTCGCAAAAAAAGAGAAAACAGGTTCAGGAAAAGTCGTTGATATCATGTCCTTATTAAAGAAAAGCGTTCAAAAGGCCCAACCCTCCGGTCGAGCCAAAAAACGCAAATCCGCCTCCCCTCGAAAATCCCGTAAGGCCAGTTAAAGTACCAAGTATCCTCAATTGCCGGCCTGACTGAACAGAAGGGTCTTTGTTTCAGTTTTTTCATGGTTAAGACCCTCAAGACTGCTCGCAGGGAGTCACAAACATGGGATTAAAGGAATATCAGGGTAAACGTCAATTTGGAAAAACCCCGGAACCTCGTGGGACGACCCCCCGGAAAATGGGGTCTTCGTTTGTTGTCCATAAGCATGCGGCAAGCCGGTTGCATTACGATTTCAGGCTTGAGCTGGACAATGTGTTAAAAAGTTGGGCGGTTCCGAAGGGTCCCAGTTTAAATCCTTCCTTCAAGCGTCTGGCCGTTCATGTTGAGGATCACCCGGTCGAATATGGATCCTTCGAAGGAATCATCCCCAAAGAAGAATATGGCGGAGGGACGGTCATGATATGGGATCGCGGGCAATGGGTCCCCCAAGGAAATCCTCAACAATCCTACGACCGGGGACGATTGAAATTTTTTCTAAAAGGCCAAAAGCTAAAAGGGGGATGGAGCCTGATTCGGATGGGAGGGGCAAAAGCCAAAGAAGAAAAAAACTGGTTACTGATCAAAGAAAAGGATTCGGCAGCCCTCCAAGGGACACAGCCCGATATCATTGACACGGCTCCCCGGAGCGTGGCCACCAAGCGAACATTGGAGGACATCGCCGTGGGGACTGATGGCAAAAGCAGAAATACACAACTCTCCCCAAGGAAGTCAGGCAACAAAACCGCCAAAAGCCGTTCCTCCCGCACCATTTCACGCAAGAACACTACTGGGCAAGCCCGCGGCTTTGACCCATCCGAGCTTCCCTCCGCAGTGTCCGCGTCGCAACCGGCCACCTTTCGTCCTCAATTGGCCACACTGGTCAAAACAGCTCCGACGGGAAAAGATTGGCTTCATGAAATAAAATTTGATGGATACCGTCTTGTCAGCGTGGTGAAAGACGCCCGGATTCACCTGTTTACCCGAAACGGAAAGGACTGGACCAAGAAATTCCCTGGTATCGCGGATGCCTTGGCCCAACTGCCGGTGCGCCAGGCGATTCTAGACGGGGAATTGGTGGTCCTTCGTCCTGACGGCATTTCCGATTTTCAGGCTCTGCAAACTGTGGTGAAAGGGGAAGCTTCCGATCCTCTTGTGTATTACGTGTTTGATCTTCCGTATTGCGAAGGGTATAACCTCTGTCGAACGCCCCTTCTCAACCGCAAGGAACTGCTATGGGAATTGATTAAGAGCCTGCCCGAGGCGGCCGCGTTCCATCTGCGATACAGCGACCATATCGAGGGTCAGGGAGAGCGGTCGTTCGAGCATGCCTGTCGAAAGGCTCTCGAGGGAATTATTTCCAAGCATGCGATGAGCCCGTATCGTCAAACCCGTTCGAAGCAGTGGGTCAAGGTCAAATGCCATCACCGGCAGGAATTGGTGATCGGGGGGTATACCAATCCTTCGGGCTCCAGAACATTTTTGGGAGCCCTGCTGCTGGGATACTACGATCAGGAAGGGCAATTACAGTACGCCGGACGGGTGGGAACGGGATTTACGCAACAACGCCTTGCACGGATTCATGCCCTCTTGTCGAAACGTCATCAAGCGAGCCCCCCCTTTGTCCGGTTGCCTAATGACCGCGGGCTCAACACAGCGCATTGGGTACGCCCGGAATTGGTGGCGGAAGTCGAATTTTTGGAATGGACACGGGAAGGCGTTCTGCGCCATCCTTCTTTTCTCGGTCTTCGCGAGGACAAATCAGTCAGAGACATCAGAAAAGAAAGTTCGACACCCTTGAAAGAGATCGTTCCCGAACCTTCCACATCCTCACGCAGTCGTAAAAATTCCAGGCGGGGCCATTCCCCTCCGCGGGTGGAAATGGCCCTCACGCATCCGGATAAGATTCTTTATCCCCAACAGGGCATTACCAAAGGGGATCTGGCAGAATTCTACCAGGGTATCGCGGCTTGGGTGTTGCCGCATGTGGCGGGACGGCCGCTCACGCTGGTGCGCTGCCCGCAAGGACATCAGAAAAAATGTTTTTATCAAAAGCATGCATCCGGCTCTTTGTCAGAAAGCATCAGAAAAATTCTCATAGAAGAAAAGGGCAGCAAAGAGGATAATTCCTATTTAGTGATCGATGATGTCCGGGGACTGATTGCGCTTGTGCAGATGGGCGTGCTGGAGATGCATCCCTGGGGATGCCTGGAGGATCGAGTGGACCGGCCTGACCGGTTGGTGTTCGATCTGGATCCCGGCCCAGGGGTCAAGTGGGAACAGTTGATTGAGGGGGCGGAACTTTTGCGCCGGAGACTGGATGAGGATGGGATCGTCAGTTTTGTCAAAACGTCCGGGGGGAAGGGTTTGCACGTGGTGGCACCCCTTGTCCGCCGGGCCACCTGGGATGAGCTGAAACAGTATACCCGCAGGCTGGCGACAGAAACGGCAGAGCGGCAGCCTTCCGCGTTTGTGGCCAATATGAGTAAGGCCAAGCGGAAGGGGAAAATTTTTATCGATTACCTCAGAAACGGATTCGGCTCAACGTCCATTGCGACATTCGGCGTCCGTGCTTTGTCCGGAGCGCCTGTTTCGACTCCGATCAGCTGGAAGGAATTACCCTCCCTGTCAGGTCCCCAGGCTTATACACTCAAGACGCTTCCGGATCGACTGGATGCCCTCAAACGTGATCCCTGGGAAGAATTCTTTCAACTGCGTCAATCCATTTCCCGGGCCGTGCTGAATGCGTAGCGGACCGGTCCGGTAAACGTCCCGCGATTCCCAGAAACGCTCGTTCCGCGACATTCCCACGCGTTACTTTTTCTTGCTGGCGCGTGTTTGTGCCGCTTTTTTGGCGGAAGCGGATTTCGCGGCTGATGATCGTGAAGCTGAAGCTTTGCCGCCTAACTTTCCGCCTTTCTTCGCTGGAGCTGTATTGGTGGCTTTTCCGCGTCCGGACCCACCCTTCTTTTTTCCGCCACCGGTCATCTTATTCACCGTCGCCCATGCCCGCCGTTCGGCTTCGTCCTCCGAGACGCCGCGCTTTTCGTATCCCTCTTCAATTTTTTCCGCCTGACGCTTTTGTTTGTCGGTATATTTGGATTTGTCTCCTCTTGGCATGAGAACCTCCTTGTTTTGGACAGGGCCGAAAAAAATGTCAAATTTCATTTTTGTGTAAGCTTGCAGCCGAGAATGCGTGATAAAAAATAAGTGTTTTCCTAAAAAAATGACAGGTACAAATACATTTATGGGAAATTGAGATTTGTCGAAAAGGGATGGTCATGTCCATGATTCCCGGCGAAGACCCATAGAAGAGTCAAGTGAAGGAGGAGCAGGGGTGCTATCCGTTAAATTCCAGGATCAATCGTAATTCGGCCCGTAAACCTGCACTGTTAATATTGTGAATTATGGTCGTCAAACGGGGATTCGATTCTCCGGCGATTACAGATATCTCGTGTATCGCAATGAATCTTCGGAACCTGTCATTTAACTTGCTATGGAGAAGTTTCTTCCTAGGTCAGTAAGCAGATCCCCATATTTACTGAATCATACTTCAGTCTGACACCAGTGGCAGACGGCGAATCTTCCTTAGGATACCTGCTAACTGGTGGTCCAGAAAAATCCTTAACGCGTTTACCCGGACGAGGACTCTTTAGCGGAAGTCCACGTCCGGAAGACGCGCCGATCAAATTATTGTAAGGGTTCAGCCGAAATGACGTGAAATTCTTTTTTCTGTGTCACCAACGCTTCAACGGTATCGCCCTTCTTCAATTCGCCTGATTGTTCGGCGGATTGGTCCAGGCGAAGACGGATTTCTTTACCGGAAGTATCCCGGACGTAGTATACATTTCCATCAACTTTGGAAATTTCTCCTTTGATGGTTCGTGTGAATTTTTCGCCCTGTGACGATGATGATTGTGAAGAAGATTGTGCCTGCATAGATTTTTCACCTTGTTGTGTGGAAGCTGCAGAAGAACC
This sequence comes from Nitrospirales bacterium, assembly GCA_041737015.1. Lineage (GTDB taxonomy): Bacteria > Nitrospirota > Nitrospiria > Nitrospirales > UBA8639 > Nitrospira_E. The sequence goes on along the minus strand of JBGSSO010000168.1, from coordinate 1,706 downwards.
TCCCTCCTTTTTCACGGAAACCACATCATACGTCTCTTCCCCTTGAGGGATCTTGGCTTGTATTTTGTCACCTTCTTTGGGTCGTTTTCCTTGAAAAGCCTTCTCGTCGAGATGAAGACGGATCGTATCACCCTTATCATTTTTGATAGTGAACACGTCGCCATCAATTTTATCCACGGTGCCTTTCACTGTCGCCATCTGGTTCTGTTGCTGGCTGGTTCCTTGTGATTGTTGTGACATCTGATCGCCGGTAGCCTGAAGAGTGCCGACGAAACCCAGGGTAAATGCAAAAGTCGGTGCGGCAAATTTCAAAACAGCATTCATAACACTACCTCCTTGTGTGTGAGAAACATGCAGTAAAAGTGACTCGTCAAGTTAATATGAAATGAGGAGACACACAACTGTCAAAAAACCTCATTGACGAAGACATTCCTATGAACGCGTTGAATGAGGTTCTGTTTCAGCTGTCTGACCCAGTGTGTCTGCCGAGTAGGCTTCGCGTTGTCCCATCGGTTCAGGTTCACCGGTCGTTGTGTCCACCCGCGTCTGTCGTTCCATTTCAGAATTAATTTCGGCTCCGACCATGACGATGAATGCAGTCAGCCAGAACCACATCAGCAGAATGACTGCCGCGCCAAGTGAGCCGTACGTCTGGTTGTAACTACTGTAATCATTCGCATAAATGGCAAAAGCCGACGACCCTATTATCCACATCAGCGTGGCGATTCCGGCCCCCCAAGACACCCATTGCCATCTCGGGTAATTCCGGCAGGGCGCATACCGGTACAGGATGGCCAATCCTCCCATGACGATCACGGCCAAGAGCGGCCAACGACTGAGAGAAAGGACCGTTTGCATTTTCTGGCCGAATCCCACCATTCCCAAAACCGCCGGCAGCAGGGTAATGAGAAAGAGCGTCAGGATGACAAAGATAAGACCTCCCATCGTCAAGCCTAACGCCAGCGCGGTAACTTTGATGAAACTCCGTTCTTCTTCTTCATTGTAGGCAATGTTTAAGGACGTGATCATTGCAGCCATGCCCTTAGAGGCGCTCCAAATGGCAAAGAGTAATCCCCCAATCGCTCCAAAACTTAAAGCGGATTGGCCGCTGGTGGAAATGCTGGTCAGCTGCTCTTCGATCAAGGTTTGAGCGTCTTGCGGGAGAAAAGAACTGAGCGAGGTAATCTGTTGCTGGACATCAGAGACCTCGGTAAACAATCCATACAGCGACACAATGGCGGCCAGAGCCGGAAAAAGCGCGAGGACCGCATAAAAGGCCACTCCCGCGGCGACAATCGACACGTTATCCTGTGAGATCTGATCCTTCACGCGCAGGAGGATGTCCCACCACCCCGTATTGGGGATTTGACTGGGCTGATTAGCATTCCGGCCTCTGGTGCCGGACTTCTGTTCAGCTGTGTCACGGGACATATTACATTCTCCTTCTGGTGAAATTTTGCCCGGATCATACATTTCATTGATGTGAAGGGACCCGAACTGAATAGCTCAATCAGTCATTCATATATCTGTACTGAAAATTGGGCCAACCGGCTCATGCAACCATTGATGCGGCTGTCGCTCTTTATCTCAGGCCGACCTGTTCTTTCATCGCCTCACCGGCTGCCCGCTTCGCCTCACTCGCGGCTTCTTTGGCCATGGGCATAATCTCCTTGGCGGTTGCCTTGGCTTCTTCCAGCAACCGGTCC
>JBGSSO010000137.1:0-2476 GCA_041737015.1 Nitrospirales bacterium | reverse complement strand
ACCCCACTCTGTCATTCCCGCCGGTCGTTAGAGGAAAACCATCTTTTTCTATTGCCACTATATCCGTGTGCTTCTGGCAGATATCTCTCCCAACCAGTCATTTCTGTGGGATCTTGACAGAATTTTTTGCCTTGACATAGTTCGTCGATTTTGGGTGAATTCTCCTGGCTTTTTCAGCACTGCGTTTGTTTGCGCACAGGAGAAGGAAGTAGGTGAATCATCATAATGTCTCAGGCTTCTGAGAGAGTGTTAATTATAGAATCGTCAATAAAGTGTTTGTCGCAGAATGACTGGTATTCACACCGAGTCTGATGCCTATTTAAAACGAAACTCCGCATCATATGCGGATTGTTCTCAGATTGATGCCAGAACTTATAAGTTTATGAAGGGCAGATTACCTCGTGATTTCGCGGGAAGTTTTGACCTACAGGGTGGCACAGGCGGTATCACCGCAATGTGCTCATGCGAGGATTTCCTTGAAGTCTACAAGGAAGACGTCACATTTCGTGTGAGGACTCCAGAGTCCATTGACCCTGACCGAATAAATCCCAACGCGCCGTTCGTTGCGGCTGTCGCAGATAGCGTGGGTTCAGCGAGTCCCGCCGTAGCACGGGTTCTTCTGCAGAGTCGGGATATTCTCGAGGCGGCCATTTTCAAATAGAATCTCAATAAGGCTGGCGTCATACAACTGCTCCACACCTGCAAGGAGGCGCTAGTCGTTTGCGAGAAAGTCGCTAAACGTTTAGCATCGCAGGTGGACACAATCGTCAAGAATATCGAAACCTGTGGTATCCAGCGCGACACTCAGGGACGGGCGCTCAATCCGTTTCCTCAGGTGCCTGACCTTGATTCCGAAGCGACCAACTTTTTGATCCATACAAAGCGCTCGATTCAGGCGATCTGTAGCTTACCGTCTCTCTTTCTGTCTATTCCCTCAAAAGATAACAATTTCGATGCCCTAGGTAGGACGCTTACAGCAGTGGTCGGGCCTGACTTACCTATTACGAAATTCGTCCTAACTAATGCCTCTGGTGTGAGATATTTGATTGAGCTTCGTAATTACCAGGAGCATCCAGGGGCTAAACGCACGGTAATTGAAAATTTTACTGTAATGCCTGATGGCGCGATCTCGGTGCCGAGGTGGTACATTTTAGGGCAGACTCCGCAGCCCCTTAGGGAGGAGATGCAGAGTACCACTGAATTTTTGATGCAGATAGCTGAGGCCACATTGATTCATCTTGTTATGCATACAGTTGATAGACGCTATCCATTTATTATTCAGGAAATCGACGATGCACAGGTCAATTCTAAAATGCCAATCAAGTATCGGCTCTCAATTGATTCTTAAAGCTGAGGGTTGATCCTTAGGCTAATGGCTAAGCTCTCGACTAGACATGTTGAGTGCACCGAGGGTGCTGGTATTCTTCGGCAGGTTGCAGGCCAAACGAGCAGGAAAATACGGCATGCTTAATTTTCTAGAACCACCCTCAGCTCCTGGTGCTTCGTAATTTCCAGACTTCCGTATTTTTCAGGGCATGGTTCTTATAAAAATCCCCCTTATCCACCATTTTTTGATGGTGGCACTGCAGTCCAATAAGTCCCGACTGGTTATTGTCGGATAAACCAACCGTGACGCTTGATCCATTTTTCGAGTTCAACGGCAAAAAACACGATTGTTGAAAGAATGAGGCAGAGGCCTAATTGGTTCAGGGTTAAGGGCATCGTATGAAAGATGGGATTGAGAAAAGGTATGTAGACGGTCGCCATTTGAAGGGCGAACGTGAGGAGGACGGCCCCTAGTAACCATTGATTGCTCAGCGGACCTCGCTGCAGAAACGACTCCTGCTCCGAACGAATGGCCAGCACATGGCCCATTTGGGACAAGGTGAGGACGGTAAACACCATGGTCTGCCATTGTCCCTGATCAGCCTCATAGGCCCACATTTCGGTGATGAGCGAGACGCCGCCCATGAGCAGACCGACCCACAAGATGTGTTGCCAGAGGCCACCGGCAAAGATGCTTTCGTTTGGCGGGCGGGGAGGGCGCTGCATGATGTTGCGTTCTTCGGGTTCCATGGCGAGGGCGAGGCCTGGTAAGCCGTCGGTGACGAGGTTGATCCACAGAATCTGAATCGGGAGCAGGGGAATCGGCAGGCCGAATAACGGTGCCAGGAAAATTGTCCAGATTTCTCCGGAATTGCTCGTCATCGTATATTTCACAAACTTCCGGATGTTGTCATAGATCCGGCGTCCGTCCCGGACGGCGGTGACGATGGTCGCAAAGTTATCATCCAATAAAATCATGTCGGAGGCTTCCCGGGCCACGTCTGTTCCGGTTTTCCCCATCGCAATGCCGATGTTGGCCTGGTTTAACGCGGGAGCGTCATTTACTCCGTCGCCGGTCATCGCCACAAACTCTCCCCTGGTTTGCAAAGCTTTGACGATGGCAATTTTTTGCGCGGGAGTGATGCGGGCA
>JBGSSO010000081.1:0-6814 GCA_041737015.1 Nitrospirales bacterium | reverse complement strand
ACAGGCATCATGACCAGATTTCAGTTTCTTTACGGAAGTCCAGCAACGTCTTGAAGGTCCTTACTCTCCAGTTTTGGCCCTTAGGCACACCAAAACCTTATCCTAGACCAGGATCAAAAAAGACCTCCCCATAGAACTGTGGATGCAATATGTCAGTTTTCCTGTGAAAGTCAAACTATCAAAAACCCTTGATTGTCATCCTAAAAATCCCCCAGGAGGAACAAAGCTACGATAATAAATTTTGTAGAGGCACCCAGGGTCTGGATTCGTTTTTAACTGAACGCCACCAATGGATTACCATTCAAGAAGCTGAAGGGTGGGAAATGAACACCCCCATACCAACTCCGGCGATGGAGATACTGGAAACCATGCAGCCTTGGTTCCCAGATTTTTACAGTAGCGACCACCATGGTCTGGCCCCCTGAAGTTTTTCAGGGCACCGACCCTTCCCTGGATAGGAGGTGCCTTGATCATTTAAATGATTGTTGTCTCATTATAGGAAATCACTAGCTATATATTGATATTTTTGGTTATAATTGTTACTTATTCATACAGTACATATTCTTAAGGTTTTTTCATCCTCATCATCATACCTTATTTACCCGGAATGGCGTATCTTGATACCTTTTTACCATTAGACCTCTCAATTTTCTTTCGTCCTTAAGTGCGGTACATGCGAAGAAGTTTGCGAAGCTCGGATCTTCGTCCTTTCCCCCAAGTGCAGTGTCTTAACTCATTGTGGAAACCCTTGTGGCCATCGTGTTGATTGGGGACTGCGATCATTAAAACGACTCTCCAGCCATTCACGACGTGGCCCTATATTTTGGATATCTAAAACGGAAACTATAAAAAATTCGTTTCTCCATTTTTAGCTAGAGATGCTCATAAGAGCATCATAGGAATACGCAATGTATTTTAATTTTTTCGGGTTACGCATCAAACCATTTAATACCACCCCAGATCCTGATTTTTTGTATCTCAGTCCGAGCCACAAACAGGCGTTGGGTTCGCTGATCTATGGAATAAAAGAAAAAAAAGGATTTATTGCCGTCACGGGGCAAGTTGGCCTTGGAAAAACCACGATCCTCCGATCGTTCCTGAATCAAAATCAGCAGGCCAATCAGGAAACGGTGTATCTCCTCAATCCCAACCTGTCATTTACAAGCTTACTTAAGACCCTGGTGCGTGAACTGGGACACGACCCGATTGAGGGGGACGATGCCGAAGTGTTGGAACAACTGCATTTCGTCCTGATCGAAAAATATCGAGAAGGCCGGACCGTGGTGCTCTTGCTCGACGAAGCACAAAATATGCCCGTGGACACCTTAGAGCATCTGCGGATGTTGTCAAATTTGGAAACCCCAAAAGACAAACTCATTCAAATTGTGCTGTTGGGCCAACCGGAATTAGATGGCCTTCTGGATCGGTATGAATTACGACAGTTACGGCAACGTATCGCCGTGCGAGCCATTATTCAGCCCCTCTCCAAGCCGGAAAGTTTTGAATATATCCGGCATCGTTTGGACAAGGCCGGAGGGGAAGGGAAAAAGATATTCACAAACTCGGCCTTAGCGCTAATTGTTCAGGAAGCCAAAGGGATTCCCCGGCGTCTGAATATTCTCTGTGATAATGCCCTGGTCACCGCCTTTGGGTACAACAAAGCCTTAGTCACAGCCAAAATTGCCAAAGAAGTGATCGGCGATCTGACCGGCCGACCCGCCCACTCACTCTGGAAATTAGTACCCTTGATTGGCGTGGCTCTCATCCTTGTCCTTGCACTTGTTGCGCTCCTGCCCCTGACTGAATCAAAATTTTCGGATATATCTTCAATTGATAAGATTGGACAACTGGTTAAAGATCAGGAGAATCCGAAACAAGACCTCGCACATGATCAAGACCCCGTCAGTGTAGAGGAATATATCCCATCCCCTACTCAAACTGGTCCGACCCTGACCGAAAGAGCGCAGACGTTCCTCACGGAATCAGTAGGTGAAGTTTTTGAGAAATTACGGAACCGGGTCGGCTCGAATGCCGAATCAACCACGACTCAACCCCATGTCAAAACCAATATGGATCCTGACAATCAAGAAGACCTCCTGCTTGCCGGGATTCCACGGGATAACTTCCAGAATGAGGCACCTATAGCTTCAGAAGAATTGGAGGGACCCGCAGCTCCAGAAACGGTATCACCCGATACCCTGCTGCTTCCCCAACCAGAACTCTTCAATCCCTTCAGCCAGGAAGAAGGTCTTGCAACGGCTGAAGCAAATAGTATGGTAGAGGGAGCGAGGTTTGGTCAGGATGAATCAGAAACACAATTTATCCAGTCCGCCCAACAAGAATTCCCTGAGGTCTTAATCCAGGAAGAAGATATTGCAACGGCTGAAGCAACAAATAGTATGGTAGAAGGAACGCCAGTGGTTCAGGATGAGGCAGAACCACCATCTGAGAATGTCAGTGAGACCAATCTTGTTCAACTGAGTCCTGAAAAACTCAGTGAGCGTGCAGGACAACCCACAGTAATCGCTGAAGAACCCATCAGTCCACCTAGCCAAGATAGCCCTCCTTCGGTCCCCGTCGCTCAAAGACTTGTGCCCTCGCAGAGAATTCCAAGTATGCAACCAGAGGTGGGTGCGTCACCTTCACCCGTCACCAGGATCGTGAAAAAGGGTGACACAATGGCAAAGTTATTGCATGATGTGTATGGGTCGGCTAGTCCATCGACAGTTCAATTCGTTCTTGAACATAATCGCCATATTGCGAGCGTACGAAGAATGTATCCCGGGCAAAAGATTCTGTTTCCGCCGTTACAAAGCGTCGAGAGCAAAAAAATAGTGGCTGAGGCTGACGAACCTTTGGTGTCGGTTGACGATAAGGAATTACCTTCTTCGAAAAAAATCTTTGCTCGCTCTTCCACGAAAACCCAACCGAATGAATTCAAAGTTGAGGCCAAACGCGCGCCCCCCTATGCGGTGGCCACCGTACAAGAGGGCGATACGTTAGAACAATTGGTCAAGGTCGTATATGGATCGTCTCATCCGAGCTATGTTCAACGTGTGCTCGAGTACAACCCCAAAATCCTGAATCCCAAGAAAATTTTTCCAGGGCAGGACATTGCCTTCCCTAAAATTCCAAAGGAATTGAAACCCCCGACAAACCAAGCATCTCAAGCCAATTCATCTGAATAGATGATGAAGTGATTTCGATAACGTACCGGAACCGTGAATATTTCTGTATGAGGATCGCCTAATGAGCAAAGTATATGAGGCCCTGCAACATGCCTACGAAAATCAACTTGAAGTCATCAAGATTCTTCCGATAGAACGCTCCCGTTCGCAACCGGTCGTCATTTCCAATTTACCTCCTCTAAAAATGAGACGAGAGATGGTGCAACTGGAACAACGCCTTGCCGGGCTTCTTCCTGACCCCCAACACAACATTATTCAATTTATCAGTAGCAGGAACCAGGAAGGGGTCTCGACCATTGTTCAGGAGCTTGGCAGAGTTTTAGTTGAAAAACAGGGGAAGTCTGTTTTACTGGTCGATGGAGATTCTCAACAAATAACGCAACATCAATTCTTTGGGATTCCTCCGAAAACATCTCTGCAATATATTATGAGAAATGGGGGAGATTTAGATCAGGCCATCACGCCTGTCCTTCATTCCCGCTTATTCCTCGCCTTGCTGACTGGTGACAGTTCAGAAACTGTGCAATATGAGGTCACCACCAGCAAGCGGGATCTGTGGAACCACATACGAAAACAGTTTGACATGATTCTCATTGATACCGCACCGATTGATATCTCTGATGAGGGTCTGGAGTTGTGTGCAGCCGCTGATGGGGTGGTGATGGTGGTGGAAGCAGAAAAAACCCGCTCGCAAGTCATCTCAAATCTCCGAGACCGGATTACGCATAGTGGTGGAAATCTCCTTGGCATGGTCTTCAATAAACAGCGTTACTACATTCCAAAGTGGGTCTATACGCGAATATGACCCCATCATTTAGTTAATGGGCATTGGACGTGTTTTTCCTCCCAGATAATCTAAGAATAATCTGGCGTCTATCATAGTGAACATGAACAATCTTCCCTCCCAACCATCCCACCTCAACCATGAAAGTGGGGTTTTTAGTCTACGGGATATCCTCACGATCCTTTTCAAGCATCAGTGGGAAATCCTCGCGATCTTCGTATTTTGTACAGTTCTTTCCTATATTGTTCCGATGAGCATGACTCCGATTTATCAGGCAGAGTCAAGTCTTATGGTGAAAATAGGAAGGGAGCACATGTACGGTGCGGAAGTAGGGGACCAAGCCCCGAAAATGGGTTTTGATCTTCAGGCACTTATTGATCCAGAAATTGAAATACTGACGAGCCGAGATCTTAGCCTTAAAGTGTTGGAAGTACTTGGAGTAAATACCATATATCCGAATATTTTAAAAAACGACTCCTTAACTATTTCTCCTTTGGAGGCAGCTGTGGGTCCATTTCAAGGGAATTTGACGGTTTCCCAATCCGGAGCGTCGAATGTGATTAAAGTAAGCTTCCTACATAACCAACCTGAGATTGCCGCGAAAGCGGTAAACTTACTCACTGAACTCTGGAGGGAAAAACATCTTGCCATTTTCAGTAATCCTCAAACCTCTTTCCTCGAAGAACAAGTTCAAACTTTTCGTAAAAAATTGGAACAGTCAGAGAACCTTTTACAAGAATTTAAGAGAGAGCATAGAATTTCTTCACTGTTGGACCAGAGAAAGCTGCTCCTAGAACAACGACAAAACCTAGACAGCCGACTCAAATCTGATGAAGATCAAGTCAAGGGATTAAGCTCGAAAATTCATTCGCTCAGGAGACAATTGAAGGATATTTCTGAATATATTCCTATCACAACTGTAAACGAACAGCTCCATCAAAGGATCGCTGAAACACGAAATGAGTTTTTGGCTCTCAAGCGAAAAGAGCAACAACTCTTAGCAAAATACCAGGAGAGCAGCCGAATGGTGACTGATACTCGTGAGGAAATCGCTCTTATTCAGGCTTCTATCCAAGACCAAGAAGCTCAGTTGAAAGATCAAGTCACCTCAGGAAGAAACCCTGTGTATCAGGACCTCCAGCTCGGGCTTCTCAATACAGAATCTGAAGTAAGTTCTCTCAAAACCAAGCAAGAAGTTATCTTGGGACAAATCAAGGACCTGGACAGTCAAATTTCCCAGCTGAATGGATTAGAGAAACAGTTAGATACCCTTCAACGTGAGGCCGACAAAGATCAAGAGAATCTGAGAATGTATGTAAGAAAAGTTGAAATGGCTCATGTCTCCACAGAAATGGACAACAGACAGATGGCTAACGTCAGTGTGATCCAGGCTGCCTCTGTTCCCATCGGATCAATCAAACCCAAGAAATCTCTCATCTTGTCTTTTGGTATGGTTTTGGGATTGCTGGGCGGAACCGCTTGGGCGTTTGTATCAGAATTTTTCCTGGGTGGTTATACAAGACCGGAGCAGGCCTCTTTTGAACAGGGGATTCCTGTCCTGGCTAGTATTAGTTTAAAAATCAAATGATACTTTCTTGAAAGATGTGGATTTGGCCCTGTAAATACAACAAAATTATGTGGTCATAGAAACGATTTAAACAGAATCTGGGTTCATCCACTGCACCTTCTAATTTTTAATGGACGATATAGTGCTGCTAGTTAAAAATACGAGCGAAGACCCCTGATTTTTGCATTTCATCTGCAACGAGCATGTGTCCTTGCTCATTCCAATGCCCATCATTTACGAACTCAAATCTTGAATGGCTTAGCTTATGATTCTTTATAAATACCGGCTGCATGTCAATTACCTCATACCCACGTGAAGTTGCTTGTCCCTGAAAGTAGATCCGCATTTGAGCGAAATAACTATCTTCAGCTTTTCTTAAGTCTTCTTCGGAATAAAGGGCCGGACGCATTCCGTCAAGTACAAATAAAACCGAGTTAGGATCAAGTCCTGATTTGGATGGAAGTAAAAACAGAAATTCATCAATAGCACGCTTAGAATCAATGATGCGTTGCTCATCGACTTTACGCGGGACATTGCCTACAAATTCCTGTGAATTTATGGATCGTTCCCTTAAAAGCCTTTTAAGTGCATGCCACCCCCTCAGATTAAACATGAAGTAACGAATAATGGAGGATTCTCGCAGCATATTTATTAGATTGGACATTCTATAATCAACTCGATGCAACTCTAATTTGCCATCTAACTCCTTGAAATAATGGAATCTTGGAGCATCTGCTTTTCTTTGGTATTTTAGAAAACTTTCATCGAAATCATTGCTAATGATCATGAAGGTCATCGCCCGAGGATGAAATCTAGTTCTTGAGTAATCTGCAAATATAAGGTATTGGGACAAAGCGGCCCCTGACAGACCCATACTATATACATGTCCTCTAGTGCCCACTCTTGAATTGAGGATTTCTGCAGAAGACTTTCCGGAGTCAACTTGAAGGGCCTCTACATAACTGTCACCAATGACCATTAATAGGGGAATACTTCCAGCAGGAAAATAATTCTGTTCGTTGAGGTATCCATAATTATTCGAATGCTTTTTTGATTTTAGGGAAAAGTCCCAACCAATTGAATACGTGAAATCAATATTCTGTTGAAAATGTGCTACTGGATCAGATGAAGAAACCGGCAGTACATAAGGTGGATGTGACACGGGTAAAAATCGAAACAGAAGCTCTAAGAGTAAGAAAGGTGTGAGGATTAATATTAAATAGAAGACTAATTTCTTTAACATCAAAGTTACTTGGGCTTTCTTTAATAAACGGT
>JBGSSO010000064.1:0-21067 GCA_041737015.1 Nitrospirales bacterium | reverse complement strand
CTGATGGAGATGGGCGCTTCGAGCAGGGAGATAATGCGGGTTCCATTCAGTCGAACGGGGCTAATGAGCCGGGTGGCCAATAAACAGCGATCTCTCAAACGGGAGAGCGGGGTGAGTTCTTTGACCAACATCTGCCTGGTTGTCCATGGGACCCCGTCCGGTTCGGGATGATTGGACTGAAAGAGCCAGGTGGCGACGCGGTGTTGACCTATGGAGGAAAAGGTGGTGTCGATGAGGGCCAGTAAGGAATGCGGACCCGTGAGGTCGAGGTCTATGGCGAACGGATGTCGCTCAGGGGCCCGGTGTTCGTTGGCCGATATGTGTGGCCAATCAAGTTGTAGGCGAGCGAGGCTGTCTTTTTTGATTTCCAACCAGAGGTGTAATCGATGCAACCGGGATTTCAATCGTTGGTGAAACCAGGATATAGTGAGAAACCCAAGGAGGAAGACGAGAAGCAGTCCATTGCCGGTATGAAACCAGGCCTGTTGATACGCGCCGATCGTGATGGCGGCTCCCGCAAGGAATGTTCCCATTCTCCATCGGCTGAACTGCTGGCTGGCGATGGCGCCTTTTGCCTGCATCCGTTCGGTGCGGTTAATGAGGCGGAGCATTGCCTGTTCTCGTCTATCGGTTGAGGTACGTTCCATAGGGCCTGCGGACCTTAGCCGCTCTAGGTGATCCCGTCAATATCGTGGGATCTGCTGATTCGCGTGTTGAACCATATAGTCAGGCGTGTACTCATGGCACAGAGCTCTCAACGGACACCTTGCTCTCCTCATGGCTTGCGCCTATTTGAACAGGGCCTACTGTTACTTTCCGGTGAGAAATAGGTGGTAGGAGTATCTTGAAATTGAGAAACTTTTTAACGATGGAATAGCTCTTATGGATGCGGCTGTCTTTGAAATGACCATTCCTATCTCCGTGGATGCCGCTGAGTTAGCGGGGATTCTCGATTGCCAGGAATTTCTAGGAGCATGGGAGGCGGAGGGATCCACCGTGCTGTATTGGAGTAAGAATGAAGCAGAGATTCTTCAGCAGGTTCGGTCGGCGATCAGCGTATTGGGGATGACTCTCCCGGAAGGGTCACTGCGGTTTCATCCAGTGAAAGCTCAGGATTGGAATGCTACCTGGGCGGCGTCCGTTCAGCCTATTCGTATCGGCCGTCGAATTGGGATCCGCCCGAGTTGGGCCACCATGGACATGCCCCAGGATGGAGTAGAATTGATCATCGATCCCAAACAGGCGTTTGGGACCGGTCATCATGCCACGACCCAATTGATTCTCGAATGGTTGGAAGGGGTCATGTGGGTTCCAGGCATGCGGGTACTGGATGTGGGGACGGGGAGTGGCATTCTCGCGATGGCGGCATTGCGCCTTGGAGCGACCAGTGCGCTGGGAATTGATGTGGATACCACGGCGCTCGACTGTGCCAGGGAATACGCAGCCGTCAATAACATTCAAGAGGAATTTACGCTTTCTTCTTGCCAATTGGCCACGCTGCCGGCTCAATCATTTGATGTCATTCTGGCCAACCTGGATCGCAAAACGATACTTCAAGTAATCGATCAATTTTCCAGGATGCGGGGTCCACATACGCAGCTGGTGTTATCCGGGCTGCTGGAGGAAGATGAATCTGAGATTGTCCTGCTGTTGGAAGGACAGGGATGGCATCGACGCCATGTCAGGAGGCGGGATGGCTGGATTGCCATTCAGTTGGCGGTTGCTTCTCCCGACTCGTCCTCTTCTGGCTGAGACTCCAGGAATGCAATGAGGGCTTGGTAGGTGTGTTGTCGGACTTCTGCTTTCGACCCGGTCCCATGATCCAGATTTTTTCGCAACCAGACGGTTTCCGAAATGTGAGTGGTCGCTGTGTTGCACAGGGTCCACATCTGATGAAGAAATTCGATAGGAAGGCCAACCTGGACGCCTTCTGATTCAATCCGGTCATCCAAAATAGCCAGGAGATCTGAGATCGCCTCGTCTGCCCGATAGGGTTGGGAAGCAAATCCGAAGCTGGCGTGGGCTGCTGCCTTCTGTTTGGCTTGTTCGACTAAGTCATGCATGTATTCCTTGAGCAGACCGATGATTCGTCCAGAAATTCGCATGGGTGTCGTGGGGAGACTCTCTCTGGCAATGGTTTGTCAGATGAAATGAAATCTTTTTAGATGTGGGAATCTCCCTTCTGAGATGAGGGAGAGCTTATCGTTTAATCATCGAAGAGGGTGTCGACGTCCGGCTTCACAACCCCGGGAGGGAGTCCGGGTTTCCAGTCTCCGTATTTTCCGTCTGGACGATGGAAGTATTGATTGTGTTGGCGCTTGATGACCCAATCCTCACCGTCGGCCCACAATTGTCGAATTTCTTCCTGCTCCATGAATTCCGGTCTCCTGTCTTGTGAAATCTACGAGGGGGAGATGTGATCGTGATGTATGGGCTTGGGTTATCTTAAATAAAAACATTCTCTTCGGGCAATTCACATTATTTGTGAAGGGAATTGGTGTGGTGAATGCTCTCTGAGGAGACTATGGATCAGGGTAGAACGCGAAATGAATGCTCAGAGACGGTCACCTTCAATTGTATCGTGATAATGACTTTTTTACCGCCGCTTGATGCCGGTTTACCATGACGTTGAAGCAAGGAAACATGAAAATTGCGGTGATCGGCGGGGGGCCGGCCGGGCTGATGGCTGCTGAGGCTGCGATTGCGGGTGGGGCATGCGTGGATTTGTATGATGCCATGGCCTCCGTCGGTCGAAAATTTCTGTTAGCGGGGAAGGGCGGGCTCAACCTGACGCATTCTGAACCCTTAGAGAAATTTCTTGCGCGATATGGCACCCGGCAGGCACAAATCCAACCGCTGCTCGCCGGGTTTGGGCCCGAGGCCTTGCGCGAGTGGGCTCGTGAACTGGGTGTTGAGACGTTTATCGGAACATCCGGCCGCGTGTTTCCCACAGACCTGAAGTCTGCACCTCTGTTGCGCGCGTGGCTGCGCCGGTTGCGCCGGCACGGTCTGGCGATTCACGTGCGGCATCGCTGGGGTGGTTGGAACGAGACCGGATCCCTCCGGTTTGCCACGCCGCAAGGAGATCGTCTCGTTTCTGCTGATGCGGTGGTGTTGGCGTTGGGTGGTGGCAGTTGGTCCAGGTTCGGCTCCGATGGGGCATGGGTGCCGTTGCTCGCCGGGCGTGGTGTTCCCATTGAACCGCTGAAGCCTGCGAATTGTGGCTTTGATGTTGCTTGGAGCCCGCACCTTCGTGGCCGCTATGCCGGCCATCCCGTGAAGCCGGTTGTTGTTGCGGGAACCACTCACGAGGGCGTTGAGTTCCGGCAACAGGGTGAATTCGTTGTGACGGAGACCGGCATTGAGGGAGGCGTGATCTATGCGATTTCGGGATGGGTACGCGACGAAATTGTGAAAACGGGCACGGCACTTCTTCGATTGGATCTGGCGCCCGACCGGGATGTGTCCCGGCTCATTGCAGATTTATCACGACCGCGTGGTTCACGCTCGATGGCTAGCCACCTACAGCGCAGAGTTGGTATTTCAGGGGTGAAGGCAGGCCTTTTGAGGGAATGTGTGTCGAAACAAGACTTTGCTGACCCCGTGCTGCTCGGGGCGGCCATCAAATCGCTGCCCCTACGCCTCGTCGCGCCCCGTCCGTTGGAGGAAGCGATCAGCACGGCGGGAGGAGTGGCGTTCGAAGCCCTGGACCGGCGACTGATGATTCGCACCTTGCCGGGAGTATTTTGTGCGGGAGAGATGCTGGATTGGGAAGCGCCCACCGGTGGCTATCTTCTGACTGCTTGTTTTGCCAGTGGCCATGCAGCGGGTATTGGGGCCGCGAGGTGGCTTCAATCGACGCGGAACTCCATTTTGGTACAGTTCTGACAATCGCCAATTCACTCCATGAGCTGTGGACATGGTCTCTTCCTCGTTGCTCCCACCCAAATAGTGACGGTCTCTCCCCTGGGGAAAAGCAAGGTAAAAATTCTGCTCCTAGGCGTTGGCATGAGCGTTTCACTTGGTATAAAATATTGACTTTGTGGTCTGTATTCCCTCTCATTTGCTGGAATTCACCAGAGTAGCGCACAAAGGAAGTGGACAAGATGACCGTTACTCATCGAATACTTTATATTTTATTTGCCGCTGTGCTGCTTTCCTGGTTGGTGATCCCTGGAGTCTGGGCTGAAGAATCTTCTCAGGTTCTGACAAAGCAGGCGATGGATGAGTGTCAGAAAGGCCGGCGGGCGAAGGACGAAGCGGTTCGGGTTGCGCATTTTGAGCGTGGGCGGGAATTGGCTGAAAAGGCTGTGGAGCTCGACGAGCGTTCAGCTGACGCGTATTTTGCCCTGTTCTGTAGTATTGGTGAGCGTATGCGCGCCAACGGAGAAGTTCTTTTCTCGGTGTTTGAATATGGACGGATGATGAAAGCCCTGGACAAGACCCTTTTGCTCAATCCCCACCATATCGATGCCCTCTCTTCTAAAGGGACGATTCTCATCGAAGTCCCGGGGTTGTTTGGAGGGGACCCAGAAAAAGGTGAAGCGATGTTGCGGCAGGTGATTCAGGCGGATCCTCAATCCATTAATGCTCGCATGGTCGTCGCGCGTTCGTGTGCCGAGCGGGGAGAGGATCAAGAGGCTTTTGATTTAGCGAAGAAGGCGCTTGAGCTTGCCAGGGCGGCGAACCGTGATGATCTTCTCCCTGAGGCTGAAAAAACATTTTCTGAGATTCAGACCAAACTGGCTTCCAAGTAAATCACGATTCGGTTTTTGTCAGGTAGCCGGTTGGAATGAAATCCTTCTTCAAGCATTTCCGTTTTATTCTCCACAACGTTCTCCTATCCTCCCATCCATTGTCGCAGCCGTGTTAGAGGCACCACCGCAAAATCCCGGGCTCGGTATAATCAAGGTATGAAGACGCGCGTGGATGGAACTAAGGATCGAGGACGCATGTCCACAAGTCATCCGACTTCAGGTCTTCCCGATTATCTGGTCCCCGGGTTAGCGATTCTCTTTGTTGGAATTAACCCGGGTCTGCGCTCCGCTGAGGTTGGACATCATTTTGCCGGGCCAACCAACCGGTTTTGGAAATTGCTGTTTGACGCTAGACTGATTCCTTTTCCCATGACCTATCGGGATGATTGGCAATTGCCCGAATTCGGATATGGGCTTACCAATCTGATTGCCCGGCCGACCGCCGGTGTTCAGGATTTGGAAAAACGGGATTTTCTGGAAGGGCATCAGGCATTACTGACAAAAGTCACGACGTATCAACCTCGACTCGTGGCCTTATTAGGAGTCAGTATGGCTCGCCTGCTTCTCTCGGCCAAGGAGGCAACCAATGCTGTTCAACGGTCGATTGAAAGCTCTATTCAGGTTGGCCTGCAATCTCATTCTTTTGGTGGTGCTCCTGTCTGTGTGTTGCCAAACCCGAGTGGAAGAAATGCCCATTATTCCTATCAGAATATGAAAGCCTTGTTCTGTGGGTTGAAGGAATGGGGTCAACCATTGTGAACCGCAGGTATGGCGGGCAAGTAGCCTACACAAAATAGTCGCTTGCATCCGGCAGAGAAGAACGCGTTAATCTCGTGGCTGAGGTGTGCATAGATGAATCTTAAAGTGCCGGTGTTCTTTTTGAGTATTCGCGGGAGAGTGAGTCGGTCCGAAGGATGATCGTTGTTACGCGCTATGTGGGCTATTCTGAAATGCGGGGGGTACGGATGAGTGATGACCGGTCGATTCTCATTGGACTCGTTTTTTTTGTAGGGCTTAGCTTTTTCGCGGGGTTGGGAGAGGCTTTAGCAACGCCGGTTTCCCATGCCATTGAACAGGCCAAGTTGGCGACAGTCGGGATACTTCAGGCCGATCAACTTGAGATTCCGGACAATGACTATGGGCTCCCGGTCAGTATTCGTGGATCGGGAATTCATATTGGCAGGGGAGTGATTGTGACGGCACGACATGCGGTAGAGCGTACCGAGGGAGGGAAAATCATTATCCCGGACACCATTCATGTGGTGACGGACGATCTTTTTGAGTTGCCGGCAGCCCGCCAGGGAGCGAATGCTTACCTGGATGTCGCCGTGTATCAACTCCAGGGTCCCGAATCGGATTGGCCCAAAGCGCATGTCACGTTTGCCGATGAAGATGTGACATATGGCGATCAGGTCTTTACGGTCGGGTATCCACTGGGTTGGGGGCCGGCTATTAACTTTGGCACGACTGGAAATCCCAATACTTTTTTGCCGACGGTGAACAGTCGATTAATGCAGGTGGATATGTCCGTGTGCAGTGGCAATTCTGGCGGCGGGCTATTGAATCAACATGGACAACTAGTGGGCCTCATGCATGCCATCATTCAAACGGAGACGAAGTATGAAGATCGGCGGTGCGCCCGATTGGCTTTTGTTCTCCCAGGCCCGTTGGTTCAACGAGTGGTGACCGCCGTCTTAGCTGACAGGGTTCCGGGTTTTTCGGTGCTGGGGATTCAGCTCCAAACGTTGAGGATGGGAAGTCGTTGGGCGCTGGTCGTGGCCAAAGCGACCGGTCCCTCACGTCATGCGGGATTTCAAAAAGGCGATGTGTTGATGGCCATTAATGATGTGCTGATTACCACACCGGCACAATTGAAAAATTATCTGATTGAGCGAACCGAACCCGGTCAAGTTGTCGAGCTCAGGGTTCAGCGTGGAGATTCTGAGGAACTGCTCTCGGTTACGTTGGGTCGCTCCTAAGAGGGTATTCAGACTGAGAATAAAAGGTTTTCTAGGTATTTGCATTAACACTAGCTTGTCCTTGGTCACGGGCTTGCCTGCCTTTGTGGGTTCCCATGGGTCATATGCCGGGCCTTCATTCATGTGGGAGTATGGTTCGTCTTCCCTGGCAGATATTGCTCAACTCTATTCTTCTTGTTCCTGCTGACCGTTGCACCGTTTTTTGAGAATCTATTTCTCATCATGGGAAAAGAGGCTCAGGGAATTGAGTAACGTCACCAAAAGGCCCTGAATCAAGCGATAATCCTCAAGATTCCCTACGGATGAGCCGATAGACCCACCAACGCACTAAAACACGGGTGAACCGCCCATGAAGGATCGGGTCATGGAGAAAGAAGGATCAATGCTCAGCCATGATTATTAAAGAACGAACAATGAATGGCTTGCCGGTCGTGAGTCTTTCAGGAAAGTTAGATATTTTTTCTAAAAATGCCTTCAAGGAGACCGCAGAAAAATATACAGACCCGAATTCAAAAGGGCTTATCCTTGATTTTCAAGGAGTGACCTTTTTGGATAGTGTGGGATTAGGGGCTTTGACGGTCCTCGCAAGGACTTTCCTGAAACTCAAGGGGCGGATGATTATCGTGAATCCTCAGGATCAGGTGAAGACCCTTTTATGCGAAATGAATATGGGGAAGATAATCCCCATGTATACAACAGATGAGCAATTTTCTACGTTTTCGGAAATCTAACTTTCCCCCCGCTCTCTTTCTTCTTCCTTTCAATTGTCTTTGCCGGTGGGGAGTCTTCTGGAATTCTCCCATGTGTGACCTGACTATCCCCGTCTGATCCTCCTTTCCGCTCTTGAGGGGAAGGGGTAAACCATGCTTCAGGCAGGAGACCACCAGTGCTCCACTGGATACGTCCGGGTCTTCCAATGCGGGTGATAAAGGGTAGTCAACGGAGGGAGAATTCCAGTACAGTAGAAGAAATTTTCTGAAAGAGGACAGATTCTTCGTCACCGGATAGCTTCCTGCTCTGTAACCTGTTCAGGTTTGTCTCTCAAGTTCATTTTTCACGACGATTCACCTCAGACCTGTGGCTCTTCCTCTTCATTCCTGTGAGTACGATGTGATCGTTGTCGGCATGGGGCCAGCTGGGGCTTCGACTGCCTATGAGCTGAGCCAATTGGGAATGTCCGTGTTGGCTTTTGATAAGCAGGTTCATCCTCGGTACAAAATTTGTGGCGGGGGGCTCTCCGCTCGGATTGAACGGATTCTCCCTCCCGATTTCAAAACGGTTATCGATGGGACGGTCAATCGTGTGCAATTTGCTTACGGAGGGACGGACTCATTTATTGTTGAATCTCCGCAACCCCTGGCCTATATGGTGATGCGCCCGACATTTGATCAATGGTTGGTCGACAAAGCCCGCCAGGTTGGAACGGAGATCCGTGAAGGTGAGTCAGTTATGGCCATTCAGGAATTGGCGGACGGGGTTGAAGTAGTCACTGGGAAAGGCCGCTATCGTGGCCGGGTGGTCATCGGAGCCGATGGAGCGATGAGTGTGGTGGCTCAACAATGTTTCCCAGGGCGGGATGTCGGAAATGTTCCTGCCTTGGAAAGTGAATATCATGGAAACACACCTCATGCGTTTCAGGGCACACAAACGGTACTGATCAGTTTACGCGCGGCGAAAAAAGGGTACGGCTGGGTCTTTCCGAAGGAAAAGGGCCTATCGCTGGGTGTGGGCGAATTTGTTCGTGGCGGAAATCGTCCTAAACGCAGTTTTGAGGATTTTATCAGTCATGAATCCGCTTTAGCCGGACTTTCGATTCCTTCCCCACTAGGACACCCCCTCCCGATTGCCCATCATCAGGCGAATCGCTCTGGACATCGGTGGACCGGACGCTTGGTGCGACATCGGGCCGTCTTGGTTGGCGATGCCGGTCATCTGGTTGATCCGTTACTGGGAGAAGGTATTTATTATGCCGTCCGATCCGGACAATTGGCGGCAGCCAGTGTGGCTTCCACTCTCCGGGATCCAAGTCATCGGTTGGAGGAATATGAAAAGAATGCGGAAGCTGAATTCGGACTGGAATTTCGAGTGGCTTCTCGATTAGGAGCCATTATTTATGGATTACCTCGATCTTGCCATTGGTGGGCTGGCCGGACGTTTCCCGACGCCTATCAACGGGTGCTTCGGCGCTATTGTGAACTCTTACAGGGGCGTGAAACGTATCAGACGCTTTGGGCCAAAATTCTACAACGACTGAGAGGTCCATTTGGGCGGTCATAGCCAGAGAGGTAAAGTGTGGGAATGGTGGGAATGGACAGAGGCAGTGATGGTGGTCTGTGGTTGGAATAACGGTGTTCAAGGTGGGCACCTATCTTAACGACCCTTCGGGTTCATGCAATTTGAACAGAAGAGTGTATGAGGTCATCCTCTAGCAGACAGATCCCGCGGCTCGGTTTCTGCCTCTGGAGGCATGGATGTTGAGGCAGGTCCTTTCCTGCGTGAGTCCGGTCTGGCAGGAATGGAGTTGTTCTCCAGGTGGGAGAAGGTCAGTATTTATTTCCTCGTTAATGAAGGTCGGAATTTAAAGGAGTGTGATACGTATGTCAGCGCTGATTTATGGACAGAAGCTCACCAAAGCCTATGGGACCAAGCGTCTCTTCCAGGAACTGACCTTAGGCGTTTCAGAAAAAGACCGTATCGGGATTATCGGGCCGAATGGATCGGGGAAAAGTACCCTCCTTCGAATCTTTGCCGGGCTTGAACAGCCGGATGAGGGAAGAGTCACTCGACGGCAGCATCTTCGCATTGCCTATATTCCCCAACAGGCTGATTTCAATTCGGAGGCTACGGTCGCAGAGGAAATTGAACGAGCGGCCTTGGCATCCGGCCTGCACGCGCATGATTGCGTGGCTCGGGTGCAGGAGACATTGGGACGCATGGGGTTTCCTCAGGGAGATCAGCTCGTGGGTCCTCTTTCAGGCGGATGGAAAAAACGACTTGCCATTGCCTGTGGGTTCGTTCAGGCCCCGGATGTCATGCTGGTGGATGAGCCGACGAACCATCTGGATCTGGAAGGGATGCGTTGGTTGGAGCAGGTGATGTCCCAGGCTCCATGGCCGTGGGTCATGGTAAGCCATGATCGATGGTTTCTTGGCCATGCCACGAATAAGGTGGCGGAAATAAATTCGAGATATCCCGATGGGATTTTTCTTGTTTCAGGGGGCTATGAGGAGTTTTTGGTTAAGCGGGAAGAATTTCTGAATAGCCAAACTCAACAGGCTCAGGCTTTGGCCGGAAAAGTTCGCAGGGAAGAAGAGTGGCTCCGTCGAGGTCCCAAGGCTCGATCCACTAAAGCGAAGTCTCGCATAGATTCTGCCCATGCGTTGCAGGCGGAATTGGCTGAGACCCAAGTGCGCTTGCGGCAGGAGGAAACCTCCATCGATTTTGTCGGTTCGGGCCGGCGTACAAAACAATTGATGGTCGTCCATCAGCTTCGGAAGGCGTTTGGCCCGCGAACGATTATTCAAGAAATGGATTGGGTCATCTCACCGGGAACCGCCACCGGAGTCTTAGGTCATAATGGCTCGGGGAAGTCCACCCTCTTGAAATTACTCGCCAAGGAATTGGACCCTGATCAGGGAAGCGTGACGTATGCGGATAAATTGCAGGTCGTGTATTTTGATCAAAATCGCGATCAACTCGATCCGAAGATGACCCTCCGGCGGACGTTGTCGGATTCGGGGCATACCGTGATGTACCGGGGGCAGACCGTGCATCTGGCTGGATGGGCCAAACGGTTTCAGTTTCAGCCTGAACAATTGGATCTCCCTATTGAGTTGCTTTCTGGTGGCGAACAAGCACGGGCCGTCATTGCCCGGTTAATGCTGCAATCCGCCGACGTGTTGATTGTGGATGAGCCGACAAACGATTTGGATATCCCGACGCGAGAAGTCTTGGAAGAGAGTTTAAAGGAATTTCCCGGAGCATTGATCCTGGTCACCCATGATCGTTACATGATGGAGGAAGTATGTACGGATTTTGTGGGATTAGATGGGCAGGGAGGGTACGGGCAATTTGCGGATTATGGACAATGGGAGTCCTGGCTTCGCCGGCAACAATCAGGCAAAGATCAGGCTGGCACTCAATCAAAGAATACCCGTGCCACGGCTGAACGGCCAAAAGTTAAAAAACTGTCGTTTCGTGACCAGCAGGAGTATGACACGATAGAAAAACGGGTCTTTGATGCCGAGGCTGTCCTCGAATTGTGCCGCACGGAAACAGAGAATCCCAAAATTGCTGCGAATCATCACAAGCTTCAAGAAGCGTATGAAAATCTCAAATCCGCCGAACAGGAAGTGGAGCGCCTCTATACCCGGTGGGCGGAACTTGAAGCCAAGCAACAGGCATAGAGTACAATGGAGACGTGAGTGTTTGTGAGGGTTGGTATATACCCGATAGTGAGTATACCCTGCCGTGAGGCAAAGGCAGTAATGACATTATGAGCCTGCTGGCCATCATCCTGAGACTAACCATGATTTTCCTGCTCTGTTGGGTGGGAGAACCCTGGGCCGGTTATGAGGAAGGAGAGGAGGCCTACCTCCGGGAGGATTTTGCCACAGCTCTGACTGAATGGCGACCGTTAGCGGAAGAGGGAAATGCCGAGGCGCAGAACATGTTGGGCTATATGTACCGGTATGGCCAAGGAGTGCCCCAGGATTTTGAGCAGGCTCGACAGTGGTATCGTCGGGCAGGCGATTTCGGGAATGCCAGGGCTCAGAACAATCTTGGGGCGATGTACCGCCAGGGCTTGGGAGTACCTCAGGATTATCAAGAAGCCTTTCGATGGTTTTTGCGGGCTGCCGAGCAGGGCAGTGGTGGTGCGCAAAATCATGTTGGTCTCATGTACTACAAGGGAGAAGGGGTCCAACAGGACCTGGTGCAAGCCTATATGTGGGCGTATCTGGCTGCCCAGCAAGGCCTGGATCCGTCGATCCAAGCCTTAGACCTACTCTCGCAGGAGATGACCCCTGCTCAGATCAATGAGGCAACAGATCTTGCACGGACATGGAAACCCAAGGGTGAAGAGGTTGCCCTTTAGATGCATGGCTGACCTCCCTGCATTGAGATGAGAGTTGTTCCCCTTGTTAGAATGCCGGGAGTGATTCTGGTAGTTGAGAGGCAAGGACTCTGGAAGACGTGATGATGTCGGAAGGGTAGACCTCAATTTGGCGACTACAATCTCTTCCTGTATTTGACTCCCTCCCAGTGGAGTGCTACCCTGATTGCACGGTGCAAGCGATGGTGGTTCTCCTGCCTTTCCTGCTTTTTCATTCCTAGGGGGATTGATCGGTACGATTATTTTGTGAGGGGGTATGGCCCTCATTCCTCCTCGCTTTCCGTACGGTTCGAGAGGTCGGTTCGTGTTCTTTGTCATGATTGGCATGGTTGTTTAGACAGAAGGAGGCTTCTTATGAAGCTGACAATGAAGTGGGGTGGTAAGGTCAGAAATAGAAAAACCTTTAAACCTGAACCGAAAATTCGTTGGGATCTCCTTGGCCTCGCGGATCCTTCTAAAGAAAAAATCCCCATGCCGATCGATGAGGTTCGTCGACAAGTTCTGATGATGTCGAGTCCTGGGTTTGATCAGGATAGCGCGACTCGCCTTGATGTGGTGCCTCAAAAAGTTTCCCGTTCTTCGACACCTGCAAAACCATTGTCCAAGGCACGCAGGGAGTCCACGTAAAGCAGGTCAGCCCCTTAGTGGGACGAGATCAGGCACATGGAGATCTCTCAGGATCGGCGACTCAAAAAGCCGGTATGATGGTCTGACAAAGAGGTAGAGGCAGGGGAGAGCTTTACATCTTCAAATGATGGAGCCGGAGGCGAAA
The DNA here is from genome assembly GCA_041737015.1 of Nitrospirales bacterium. Classification (GTDB taxonomy): domain Bacteria; phylum Nitrospirota; class Nitrospiria; order Nitrospirales; family UBA8639; genus Nitrospira_E. The sequence continues at coordinate 8,446 of JBGSSO010000064.1, read as the reverse complement.
TACCCTAGTCGAAAGGAGGAAGATAAATGGGACGACCGACAAAAGTAACCCAGGCTAAACGAAATCGTGAGATGGTCAAAAGAATGAAGCAACAGGATAAGGAAGCCCGTCGTGAGCAACGCAAGTCGGAAAACGAAGAACCTCCTCGGGTGCTTGATGGGGAAGATCCCGATTTAGTTGGGATTCGGCCAGGCCCGCAACCACCACAGTACTAGTGAGTCCTGCAATTTCTCACTGATCGTTTGATACCAATACCGGGTTTCTTCTTGGGATGCTTTTCCCAACCAAATTGTGTTTTGTCAAGGTTGGCACTCTTACCTGAAATACCTGCCTTACCCTTCTTTCCTTCCACGCAGGACCCGTTGACCCATGGCTCGTCTACAGGGAGCCCGAAGAAAATCCAGAACATTTCCAGGTAGTCTTTTTGATAACCCCTTTGCCCGTACCTCCTGTCCTGTCCCTGTCTATTTGAGGGTGCATTTTCCAATCAGGAATTTATGTCGAGTGTCGGACCACTTCATGCTCCAAGGCATATTGAACGCGAACTAACTCTTGCTGGAGGGCAGATAATTTGAGACGAACGGTCTCAAACGAGTCCTGACGATCATGTTGTTCCAATGCCAACGCCAACTCGGCCAATTTTTGCACTCCGACGTTTCGACAGATTCCCTTGAGACCATGGGCCGCTAGAGTTAAGTCTTCCCAATTTTCCGTCGTCACAGCCTCTTGAACCTGCGAGACGGATTCCAAGGCTTCGCGAATAAAATTTTTCAGGATTTTGCACACAAATTCATTCCCCCCCAACGTACGCCATTCGGCCAACCTCTCAGTATCCAACGGTTGAGTTGCGCCAGAAACGGTTTGGAGAGGATCGGAATTCGTGAGGGGTTTTCGCAGGAGTACACCGTCGTCAACAGGATGAAGGGGGAGGGCTGTTCTTTCCTCTTGTGGTAACCAGCGATGTAGCATGTCCCGGAGTTTATCCGGTTTAATGGGTTTGGTTAAGTAATCATCCATGCCGGCGGCAAGACATTTTTCTCGATCCCCGGACATGGCGTTGGCGGTCACCGCAATTATCGGGGTATGGTGCTGTTCTCCTTCCCAGGCGCGAATCGCTTTGGTGGTCGCATATCCATCCATATCCGGCATCTGACAATCCATCAGGATGAGGGCAAAAGGCCTCTTCTGAAGAGTTTCTAATGCTGCCTTACCATTTGGTACCACCTCCACCTCATGCCCAAGTTTGTGTAATAAGAGTGAAGCCAATTCCTGATTTACCGTATGATCATCTGCCACAAGGATGGTCTTCGGCTGCTGATTCGTGGATTTTTCCTTGAGAGAATGCAGGGTAACCAAAAATTCTTGATTCGCCATTTCTGTTAGTTGTTCGGGGGCCATCACAGCCACTAAGCTTTGTTTGAGTTGTGTCTTTCTGACCGGTTTGGTCAGATAGGCCTGAAATCCCGCACGTTGCGCTTCTTTGGCATCACCGCGCCTTCCGAGTGAGGTTAAGAGGAGGCAGCGAACATTCTGAATTCTCGGGTCGGCCTTGATGGCTCTGACTAACTCTAGACCGTCCATATTGGGCATATGCATATCGAGGATGGCCAGATCAAAGGGTTTCTCTCGGGCCACACCCGCTCGAAGCACCGCCAAGGCTTCCATTCCGGAAGAAGCAGACGTCGCTCGCATTCCCCAATCCTCCGCGTACTGGGTTAAGAGGTGTCGGTTAGTATCATTGTCATCCACGCAACATACGCGAAGCCCTTCCAGAATTGTTTGATCGGTGTCAGAGTGAGAGGGTAGGTCTTGCCAATATTTTTGGAGACGAAGGGTAAACCAGAAGACACTTCCTTGTCCTGATTGGCTCTCAACTCCGATGGTACCGCCGGATAACTCCACAATGCGTTTACAAATAGCCAGTCCCAGCCCTGTTCCTCCGTATTTTCTAGTGGTAGAGCTATCGGCCTGACTAAAGGATTCAAATATTTTCTTCTGAGCTTCCGGGGAGATTCCCACGCCGGTATCTGAAACCTGAACTCGAATGTCGATATCGTGCTCTCCGTCTTCCAAGCGCAGGATCTGCACTCCAATCTCACCATGTTCAGTGAATTTGATGGCATTACTCAGAAGGTTGAGTAAAACCTGACGAAATCGTCCGGGATCCCCCAGGACGGTAGCGTGGACATCGGGGAAGACCCATCCAACCAATTCCAGCCCTTTTTTCCCGGCTCGTTCGCCGACCAGTTCCAACGTCTCTTCCACTGCCTGACGAAGATCAAAAGGAATCGTTTCAAAGTCCAGTTTCCCGGCTTCAATTTTCGAAAAATCCAAAATATCGTTCAGGATTGTGAGAAGGGATTCGCCCGAATTCCGGACAGTGGTGGCATAGTATCGCTGGTCCTTCGCCAACTCGGTCTCAAGTAATAAATCAGTCATGCCAATAATCCCATTCATCGGGGTACGGATTTCGTGGCTCATGGTGGCGAGAAACTCACTCTTTGCCTGGCTAGCCGCTTTGGCGTTCTCGGCCAAATGAAGCGCCTCGTCTTTGGCCTGACTGAGTTCCTGGGTCCGTTGGGTAACCTTTTCTTCCAAAGATTGTTGATACGATTCCACTTCGCGCCGATACTGGCGCAACCAATCAAACATTTGAGTGAAAGACACGGCCAAATCATGAATTTCATCCTTCGTGTCGATCATGAGTTCAAGGTGCTGGTCGAGATTGCCTTGGGTGATATCCCTTGCGACTTTGGCAAGTTTTTTGACAGGTGCGGTAATTTTCCGAACCAAAAGAATCGTAATGAGACTGGCCAGGAGGACGAACGATAAGGCGTACCAGGCGAGTGACTGGAGAAAGGTGGCTCGTTGCGCCTCTAATCTTTTGAGACTGAATCCAAATTGCACAAAGCCAATGACTTTTTCCTGAGGTGGGACTGCTCCGGTTGCGGAAAATAAATCATCAGTTCGGGGTTGGGTGACGACGGGGGCCAGAAATTCCCAATAGGTTTGGCCGTCACCTTGATTGACCGCATTATAGGAGCGGATAGCTGGGGATGGGGTTCTTTCCTGAAGATCGATCATGGGTATTTTGATAGATGCATGGATCGATTTGGACAGAAGAATGTTGGTCTGAGCATTGCGCAAGGCCACATAGGCGATGTCCGGATTGGTGTCCAGTTGGGCGAGAACCTGGTGCAGAGCCTCCTGATTTTCGGTATACATCGCATACTCTCCAGCCTGCGCAATCATTGCGGCGACAGCCATTCCATGATGATGTAAGGCTTTCATTTGATGATCCTGCTGGACGAGAGCCACAATGAGGCCGATCCCTAAGGCCATAATGATAATCAAGGAGAGAATCAGGGTATTGAATTTGGTGACGAGGTTAATCCGTAGATTTTTCATCATATCTCCTGGTCGATTACTCAAACACGGGATGAGCACCCCTTATCACTCCATCTGAAATGTTTAATTTCATATGGTTGATGGAATTGAGGTTGAGGGCATACAACACTTTTCGAGGCGATCGGGGTTTCAGAGTATGAATGTTCACCCCCTTGAGAACCTGTTCTGCTAGTTCTCCACATTGAACGCCAATATCAACGTAATCGCGATCCAACGCGTACACCGCTCCCGCTTTGACCCAAGACGTGGAAAGGCCGACAAATGGCATTCGATTTCGAAAGGAAAACAATAAAATACCTTTGGCGGTTTCCGGAGATAACACGACAGAATCCGTGAGACCCCACAGGACGTCGGCGTTGCCAGACAGACTGTCCAGGGCTTCGGGCAGGTCACGTGGTGTCTCCACCTTTTTGGCATATAGGGTCAGGCCAGAGGCTTCAATAACTTGACGAGCCTGCTCAATGGTGCCCGTGTTTTCCTGGGAGTTAAACAACACCCCGATGGTTTTCTTATGAGGCAATAGCTTTTTGATCCAAGAAACATGTGTTTGCAGAGGAAATTCCAACACAATTCCTGTAGCGTTCTCTCCCTTTGTGAGCTCTGCTTCATTCAGGATCATTCCGGCAATGATCGGAATGTTCTTCATCTCACGAATGACGGCTTCTGTCGCAGGGGACCCGAGGGTCAAGACCACCGAAGGATTTGTCGCCTTAATCGCTTGCAGGACCCCATCTGTTTCCTGGGTAGGGCCTTCAAAGTTTCGGATATCATATTCCACGGCAATTCCCTGTTTGTCTAAATACTGCTGAAAACCCTTCCGCACGTCCTGGTAGGAACTGCTTTGCTGAGTCATGAGGATGCTGATTCGGGGTTCTGCTTCGACTGGAACAACTGACCAAAAGAGAAGCCCAGCCGTTAATACGATCAGGTCAAAGGGTATTCGCCAGGAATATCGCATCAAATATCTCGCTCGGCCGCTCAATTTTCCAAAGTCATTTTGATTCGGTACTTACGCCCATCACTGGACCATCAGTACCAGAAAGAAAATTCATGCAGGTTTTTGGTTTTTCAGTTAAATGAGTTCAGAGCATCTTCATTTCTTTCGGTTGTTGATGGCCTTTTCTTTATATTTTTCAGGTGGTTGGGGAAATGGATGCACCATCGGGTTTGATGGGGATGGGGGATGGTTGAACTCACGGGTAAAGGATGTGAGGCAAAATGCCTCAGAGAGGTGAGCGACATAAGGGTTTTTCCCAGGATGGCGGTAATGAAATTCTATCGTTTAACTTTACTCAGGTCAGAAAAAGACGTATTCCATCTTTGCCCACATCCAACCCTGATATGGGCGAGTGACTCTCGAGACAGTCAGATCCTAAGAGGAGTCAGTCAAGTCAATCTGGAATGGTGATATTGTGTGGACAGACGAGATGATGATTCATCCCTCGGATATGCTAGAATATGGAATAGTGAATTTCTATTAACTGCTGCATCTGAATTTTGTCGGCAACATTTTCAATGGGTGGATGTAGAATTTCGAAATCCGTCGGCTTTTGTCCCATATGAAATTGAAAGGTCTTGTGACGGTGGATGGTACTGGTCTAGCAGTGGGGATGATGCACATCCGCTCCCTATAGGGATACCGGAAACGGTACAAAGTCAGGTTGATCAATAGCCTCACGTTCCCTTAACTTCTTCAACGTCCAGAGTTCTATAACTCTTAAAAGTGGTCCACCACTTTTGAAGGCCACTGTTTGCCCCTGACCAGGATTGGGTTTGCGTAGTAGAGTTAAAAGGTTGAAATATCGAATCACATAACATCAAGGAGGACAGACTAGTGCGAGAAAGAAAATTCGGTTTTGTCGTATTGGCAACGGTTTTGGCGTTGTCTTTTGGTATCGTTCAAGGCTCTTTACCCAAGGTATTTGCGGAATCTATACCTGATCTAGAACTGATTGTGAAAGTGAACGAGAAGGGGTTCTTCGACGCGAAGAATAAGTTGCTTGGACCCAAAAACCCCTTGAAGGTAGCGAAAGGCTCAACCGTAAAAATAGTCTTCGTGTTTGATGAAGGGGTGAAAAGTCTTGCGATTGGCGATGCGCATCAAATAGCCATCACTGCCGATGATAGCTGGACTGTTGAGAGCGATAAGATTTGGGTTTTTAATCAAAAATCCAGTGTGACGTTCATTGCTGGAGAAAATGGAAGGACCCAATACCGAGGGCACTGTATTATCGACTGCATAGGAATGGACCATCTGAACAATCTTGTGATCAAGGTTGTGTAGCGTTAGGTGATTCGTTAAAGGGGCGACCGGCAATGCCCACCCAAGCAGGAAAATTGGTGAAATCACAGATGATTAACACATGTGACAAGGAGCCCAAAGCCTTAGGCTTTGTGGAAATCGCAGGGCACCACGCATTGTTGCCCACAGATTACCTTCTGCCATCTGCAATCAGCCACCCGCTTTTCTGACATTGATCCTTGGAAAAACCCTCATAAACAGCTATGGTTTATTGGGATGGTGAGTCCGGTATTTCGATCTTTTTTATAGCTGGTTTCCCATAAGGACTAAGGTGTAAGCCAATGACCGGTGTTCTGATGGGCCGAACACATAGCTCTTTTCCTAATGCTGAAAGAATATAGTGAATGAAACAGCAGCCATTCTCATAACACCGAAATCTTAATAAAAGGAAGACGAATTATGCGACGAGTTGACTACATGGTGGGGGCCAGGGATTTCAAAACCCTCGAAGCGGAGCAATTTATGCAAGATGTGGTGACGTACTACCGCGTTGAAGATACCGTCGATAAGTTGGCTGGAGCGATGAGTGAAGGCGGGTTTGGAAGCGTCCCGATTTTGGCTACAGACGGAAAATTGGTGGGTATTGTGAGCGAGTTTGACCTGCTGAAGGTCATTGCAGAGGGTAAGGAGCTGGCTAAGGTTACGGCAGGGGAGATTATGATCAAAGATCCTGTCACCGTATCCCCAAAGACGCCGGCTATGGAGGTCATTAACTTGCTGCAAGAAAGACATTTCATTCGGACGCCGGTTGTCGATGCCGACGGCAAACTGGCAGGTGTTGTCTCTCGCAGAGACCTTATCCAGGGCTATTTGAGGGCGACCAAGCCGGTAAGGGGGTTCTAAGTTAAGAAGGAGGACCCTCAAACACCTTCTCGGCTGGGTCAACCTCAAGAAGGTCAAAAGGAGGCAGCCTTTTGGTTCTCATAATCTGATCAATCTAGAATGGTGTTTTTGTGTTCAGCTATGAAACTCTGATTCGTTTGTTGGCCACAGTAGAATAAATTTATGAAACTGAAAGATCTTCTAGTATGTGTGGTGATAGGTCTAGTGTTAATGGGGGGATGCGCGTCCTCACCCATGGAGATTCCGGAAACCCTTCAGAGTCAGATTGATCCCACGCTCACGTTTTCGCAAGTGATTCAACATCCTGGGTCCTACCAAGGGAAGACGCTCGTGCTTGGAGGGGAGGTCCTGTCGGCCAAGCGCCTTGAGGAAGGTACCCGGCTTGAGGTGTTGCAATTACCCTTGGATGATTCCCAACGGCCCATCGTTACTCGCACCGACTCAGAAGGCCGGTTTATTGCCATGGAGACAGCCTTTCTTGATCCCGCCATGTTTCCCCCGAATACGCAGGTCACTATCGTCGGGGAAGTGACGGGAACGGTGGCCGCAAAGCTTGATGAGATGAACTATCAGTTTCCCACGGTGGTGATCAAGCACCTGTATGTGTGGAAAGAACCCTCACTGGCTCAAAAAGGCAACTCCGGTCCCTGGTACAGCATCTTTGGTGGTGGTAGCACGGGAGGCCGGGTCGGTGGCGGGGTCGGGGTGGGCATCGGCTTTTAGTGTCGATTCGCTCTTTTTGCCATAGCTTTTGCCCCTCATCACGACATTTGGCTATGCGTTTGGGGATGCCTAAACGCTGATACTGTGAGTTATTGAGTTTTTCCCGCTCGCTTCTCCTCAGCATCTTTACCTTTTCCATAAAATCATTGAAGGTGTCCCCACTTCCTTCATGTTCTGAGGTGTGATGGGGCATGGGGTTCTTTCCTTAGACAAGCCTATGCGTCTAAGATGTCGAGTGCATCTCCCTCTAGAGATTCTCAATAAATTACGAAGGCAAGGCAGGCACTGGCTTGGCATTTGCCAATAAACAAAGGCGTGAGATGAATAAAGAGCAGGAAGAATTGACACCGTATGTGCATTCCGACGGGGAGGGTCGAGCCCAACGCATGCTTGGAACAGCCCGACGGGCTACGGCTTTTTATCGGAATCAGATGGCGAACGAATTAAACGACAAAATGCAGTCGTTTATTACCAGACAAGAGATGGTTTTTCTTTCGACCGCCAATGCCAAGGGCGAATGTGATTGCTCGTATCGGGCGGGGACTGCCGGGTTCGTCAGAGTGCTCAATGCCAAGATGTTGGCCTATCCCGAATATCGAGGGAATGGGGTCATGGCGAGTGTCGGCAACATTCTTGAAAATCCCAAAATCGGCCTGATGTTCATCGATTTTTTGCAAAGTACGATCGGTCTGCATGTCAACGGCAAAGCGAAAGTCCTCACCAATGACGATATCATTCGTCTTCCCAACGTCACGGACGCCATCCTGGAGGACGCGACTGTGAGTGGAGGACGTCATCCAGAATGCTGGACGCTGGTCGAAGTGGAGGAAGCCTTTATCCACTGCTCAAAACATATCCCACTGCTCAAAAAATTAGACAAACCCGTTCAATGGGGTACCGACGATGAACACCTGAAAGGCAGTGGTTTTTTTAAAGAAACTCGCTGAGGACCGGCATCGAAACCTAGACGATAATTTTCTGACGACAATGACTTAGGTGAGTGAAGGGAAACTACATTTAGTCCTATCAATATCAAACAGGTCTGATTAAAGGTCTCTTATGAAATCAGTTGTACCGGCGTGGATAATCGGAATCGTCATCATATTGGGCTGCCCACTTTCGGGGTTGGCCACAGTCGGCTGGGAAACCGGTGATATGGTGCTGGATTTC
>JBGSSO010000063.1:0-9127 GCA_041737015.1 Nitrospirales bacterium | reverse complement strand
TGCCGGGCCAGGGTTCTGGCCGCCAGGGGGATCCCAGGGTCCAGGTCGTCATGGCAATACATCGTTGGGCAATCTCTAATGCGTTGGGTAGGGCCTGATCCTGAATCCAATAATCCTGGCCTTGAATCAATTCGCGATAGGGGAGTCGGTTCATGAATTCAAGCCAAACAGGGTGGTTGATCGGAGGAGAAACTCGTGAGACGACATGAGAATTCGTAGATATGAAGAGGCACAATAAAACGTCGGTCAGGGTGGGGTCAACCGGATGTAATGTTTGATAGTCTCGTGAGAATGTGGTGGAAGTCATGATAAACTATGGGCAATGACGGCATTAAAAAAAGGGATAGTCTGAAGTTTTGGAGTCTGAAGGGATGAAGGAGAGTGACTATGCTCAATCCAGCGGTATCTGACATTGATCAACTGTTGACTGAGACACTTCAGGTCATCGAGGTTGAGGAGGTCACGCGTCATTATTGGGAACAGGGTGAGTTCCTGGCCTTAGAACATTTGATCCCCACTCAGGTTGTTCAGGAATTTATGCGGGAAGTAGAGCGCGTGCGGCCCCAAATAAATCGAAACTTTATACCAGGGCATAAAAAGGGGGGGAGCGTCAGCTTTTATCTTCTGCAGCAATCGGCTCCCGCCATTCTTGCGTTCTATCACCATCAGGGATGGATTAACCTCTTGAGCCAGATTGCCGGGGTTCCGTTAATGCTCTGTCCGGAAGAGGATCCCCATTCCTGTGCGCTGTATTTTTACACCGAGGTGGGAGATCATATCGGGTATCATTATGATACCTCGTATTACAAAGGCGATCGATTTACGGTTTTATTAGGGTTACAGGATCAATCGAACAGCCGACTGGTCTGTCGTTTACATACCAAGGAACAGGGGCGAGAAGTTGAAGAATTATCCCTCCTGACTGACCCCGGCACATATATATTTTTTAATGGCGATAAATTGCATCATGCGGTTACGCCGCTGGGGGCTGGAGAAGAGCGGATTGTGCTCACGCTTCAATATGTCACCAACCCCTCAATGGGTCTGGCCCAACGGTGGTTTTCGAATATGAAAGATGCGGTGGGATATTTTGGATGGTCAGCCATGTTTCGAAAACCCCAGCGTTAAGGGCTTGTTCCACCTCCCTTCTCAGTGCAACCCAATTAACACGACAGTTGTATTGTCTTCTCCACCTAATCGGTTGGCAGTAGCCACAAGTGTTCGGCCTATCGCTTCGGTCTGCGGAGCTTCTTGGCCGATTATCGTTTGAATCTCCTGATCAGTCAGCATTTTTGTGAGTCCGTCTGAACACAGCAGAATGAGATCTGTTGGCTCAAGCGGGTAGGTCCGAATGGTCGGTCCTGCCTCAGGATCGATTCCCAGGGCTTTAGTTAATACATGACGAAGGGGGTGAGTGCGAACCTGTTCCGCTGTGATGAGATTTAGGGCCAACCGTTCCTCCATGAGGGTATGATCTTTTGTCCAGAGCGAAAGTGTGCCCTGCCTGAAGAGATAGGCGCGGCTGTCGCCTGCATGGGCCACGCTTGCCTGGTATCCCGTAGGAGAATGCGTGATGGCGACCACGATAATGGTTGTCCCCATTCCTTTCAGGCATTCGTCTTCTGCCGCTGCTTTTCGAATACTTTGATTGGCGGATTCAAGAGCCTGACCCAGCAGCGATTCTAATTTGTCAGGTGGAATGTATGGAGAGGTTTCAGTCGAGAGTTGGGTTCGAACGACATCGGGAATGGCTTTGACCGCAATTTGGCTGGCTACCTCCCCCCCGGCATGTCCGCCCATCCCATCTGCCAACACCCACAATTGTAGGGTATTATCGAGCGAAAAGGCATCCTGATTCAGTTTTCTAACCAGACCAAGATCCGTCAGCCCGATGCCGGTCCATTTGTCAGATCGTTGCGCTGATGTCATAGGGAAGCAATGTATTCAGGGAGTCCATGACGTTGAACCAGACGGTTGTAAATAAGGTCGGCCAAAGGCTCCAGGTTTTTGCAATCTGCCTCATTATATTGGATAAGCACCTCTCTAGAGGCCCCTTGCCCGAGTTGCCATTCTTCCCACAGACGGACCGCATCCCACCCCGTAAGTCCTTCCAGCGAAGTCGGTCGATAACATCCTACTTCCGTCTCAATCGCCTTCAGCCCGCCTCTTAATCCGAGACGTCTGGCCGCAAAACACAAATCGATATGGGGATGATCAAGGGTCAAGTCTGGATATTTGGCTTTCAGAAATGGCAAGTCAAAGCCTGAGCCAAAGAAGGTCACGAGGAGATCGTATGAGGCAAATTCCGCTTGCAAGCGTTCACCGGATAAGTTTTCTCCCTGAATGAACGTTGTCATGCGACCTTTTCCGTAAATACCCACCACCGTAATCTCGCCATCGGGTAACGGAATTCCGTTTGTCTCAATATCCAGAAACGCTGCCTGAGATCGAAAATTGGGATACAGACGCCAGTGGTCGCGCGCTTTCAGGATGTGGGTGAAGAAACGGGAATTCTGTGCCTTCCAGTGTTGTCGCGCTTCCAGAATGTCTTCATCGTATTGTGCTTTCCGAAACGAGGAAATGCGGGGAGCGATAGATTTCTCGAGGAAAGCGTCCCATGTGCCAATGCCATCCTCCCACCAGAGGCGTTCAGTGGATTCTCCAATGCCAGGTAAAAAAAGAAAGGTGGATTGTAACATGAGCCTAAACGTGAAGAGAGCCTAATTCTAACCTTGATTTCACCAGGAGGACAAGCTACATTCGAAGCAATCTTTAGATTGTGTTTCATGGGAAGCCTAAGCGAGCATATATGGAATTCCGTCCACAGAAAATCAAAATGACCATCGGTGGGATACAGGTCATTGCACAACTAAAACCGAATCGAACCGCACAGGCTGTGGTCGATGCTCTTCCTGTTGAGGTTCCCGTGAATCAGTGGGGAGAGGAGTTTTATTGCAACATGCCGGGGGTCAAAGACTATCGAGAAGTTGCCACCACTCAGGTGAAAGTTGGGGATGTGGCTTTTTGGGGCATGGGGGGAATGTTGGCGGTCTTTTTTGGACGCACTCCCATGAGCCTCGGCGATGATCCGGTTCCTGCTGATCGGGTGAACGTCATTGGAAAAGTGATAGGTGATCCGAAAGTATTGATGGAGGCCACAGGGGCGTCCCTCATGAAAGTGGAACGGCTTCCTGAAGACACCTGATGCGACTCAATAAAATTCGCGTGCATCATATGGCCGTGTCAATCATTGAACGATTACAATCGAGTGGATTGTTGCAAATTCAAGGAAAACCTGAAGTGGTTGTTCAGAAATTGGAGTCAGCCATTTTATCCGAGTTACAGGTGGAGGATCGGTTGAACGCAGATGTCCGGGAGATGTTAAAACAATTTGAACGAGAGTTTGCAGAAGGTCGAGCGGATTATCAGAAAATGTTTACGATGGTGAAGCAAAAGCTCATTAAAGAACGTGGGGTCATTTTATAGGGCACATAGCAAAATGTACTCTGAAGCCCGTACGACTGAATTGATAATGAATACTCCCATCCTCAGCGACGAAAAACAGACACATCTTGCGCATGTGATTCTGACCAATGTCACAGGAATGTCAGAGGTGAAGATGATTGGCGATCCTGCTCACGCCCTTCGTGAAGTGAAGCGCGTGCTGGCCGAGCACATGAAAGCTGAAGAGGAACTGGTTCAAAAAGTGCGGAGTCGATTGCAATCCTATGCACGGCCGATTCCAGAAGGTTCCCAAGAATGGGATGTCCTTTATCAAAAAACCTACCAGGAAGAATTACGTAAGCGGAATCTAAGCTGAAGACCTCCTCTTTGCACCCCTCCAGGTTTTTTACTTTTCTGCGAGTGTGCCGTCAACCCTTTCATCGCGCAGATTCTTATCCCTGGAACTCTCTCGAGGGCCAATGGTATGGTTTGTCAGGGCCACTCTCGTGAATGATCGTGAAAAGACCATGCATGCTCTTGGAGCCGCCACCCTCTCCATTTTACCGGGGATCGGTCATCTATACTTAGGTGTCAAACGCGGGAATATTTTCTTGGTCTGTGGGATTCTTTTAATGATTATTTCAAAGTTTTTCTGGCCAACAGGATGGCTCATGTACATGCAATTTGCCATTCTGGCAGGCTTCGATGCTTTTGCATTTGGTAAGCGCGGGAGAGGACTGTTTTAACATCTGCCAGGCACATGGAGAGAACGTAGAATGAAGCAAGGCGATCGTCCCCAGGCGAGGTTACGGATGTTAAGTTGGGGTATTAGCCTTTTGATGGCCGTGATAGGGTTGAATGCCTCACTGGCTCAGGCGGCAAATTTGTCGGTGACCGATTTGCTAACATCTCCCGGGAAGCCCATTCAATTACAGGCACGCTTAACCAATCCTGAGGAAGAAGGGGAGATTGGTTTGCCGGATCAGCCCTTGGAATTTATTGTGCATGGCCGGACGGTGGGCCAGGCGAATACCGACGCGCAGGGGTGGGCTCGGCTCGATTTTGCTCCCAGTATGCGGGGGAATTTACCAATCATTGTGAAGTGGGTTACGCCATCGAAAGCCGAGGCCATCGAAGGGAAAGGGGTCCTCTTATCCTGGGAACGCCGCCGTCCCATATTGCTGATTGACCTGGCGGTATTAGTGGAAGGGGAGTTGGTCACGGATCCGCCTCCGCCTGAACTCTATGAGGACCCCGGCCTGATATTAGGAGATGCTCACCCGGCAGCAGCGGCAGAATTGGGCAAGCTAGCTGAATTTTATTACAATCTTGTGTATCTGGACTTGACCGGGCGAGGGCATCTTGAAGATATTCAGGATTGGGTGCGCGAGCATCAATTCCCTCCAGGAATGATTAGAATCCTTCCGAAGACGCCAACGGCATTAACCGAACTCATCCACAATCTGAAAACAGAGGGTTGGGAAAAAGTGAGTGGTGGTATTGGGCGCACGGCAGATTTTGCGGAAGTTCTCGTTCAAAATCGGTTGCAAACCGTGATTTTACCGCCACCACAGACACAGGGTCGGTTTCCACGCCGAGCCATTGTCCTCAATGATTGGTCACGTGTCCGACGGCATCTTTAATAGAGCCAGTAAGCAAATAGCCGGCCAACAAATGATCCGACGATGTAGGTGGGTATTTCGGAATACCATATAATTTTCTGTTCATGCTAGAGATAGTAGGGAAGATGTCTTTGTGAAGGCAGCACGACCCAAAACCATTTTTGTGTGTCAGGAATGTGGGCATCAAGGTGTCCGCTGGAGCGGCCGGTGTCCGGAATGTGCGCAATGGAATTCCTTACGTGAGGAGGTTGATCGAGATCTTTCAACCCTTCAACAGCGAAGTGTCGCCGGGGGAACACCAGAGGCTGTTCCCATCAGCTCTATCGTGCAGACTCAGGAGTTTCGTCTTCAGGCGGGTATTGAAGAATTGAATCGAGTGCTTGGTGGGGGAGTGGTTCCAGGATCGGTTATCTTGATTGGAGGCGATCCTGGAATTGGTAAAACGACACTTCTGCTCCAAACCCTGGCCTCTTTGGGAACGGCCAAAAAGGTCGGGTTGTACGTATCGGGAGAAGAATCCCCTCAGCAAATTAAGATGCGGGCGGATCGTATAGGCATTCAATCCCCCAATCTGTATGTGGCTGCTGCGACCTCCCTGGAAGAAATTTTCAAAGTGGCTGAGCAGATGAATCCCGGTGTCATTGTCGTGGATTCCATTCAAACGGTTTTTACCCAGGAACTCACATCAGCACCAGGTAGTGTCAGCCAGGTCCAGGAAGTTGGCTGTCGCCTGATGTGGTATGCCAAGCGGACGCATGTCCCTATTTTTATTATCGGGCATGTGACGAAGGAAGGCGTGATTGCCGGGCCAAGGCTTCTGGAGCATATTGTCGATACGGTGTTGTATTTTGAAGGAGATAAAGGACAGAGCTATCGAATTCTTCGAGCGGTGAAAAACCGTTTTGGGCCGACCAATGAAATCGGCGTCTTTGAAATGAAGGATGAGGGGCTGACCGAGGTGGGGAACCCCTCCGAACTCTTTTTGACGGGACGAATCGGACATGGTGCTGGATCTGTTGTCGTGTCGAGCGTGGAAGGGTCTCGGCCCTTATTGGTTGAATTGCAGGCTTTGGTGGCGGAGACCACCTACCCTATGCCGAAACGTATGGCCAAAGGTGTAGAAGTGAATCGGGTGTCGTTGTTGTTGGCCGTCCTAGAAAAGCGACTCGGGTTGCATTTTGCCGGGTACGATGTGTACGTGAATGTGGTGGGGGGGCTTCGGATCGATGAGCCAACTGTGGACGTGGGCATCGTATGTGCTGTGCTTTCGAGCTTTCGAGAATTGGCATTGGACCCAAGATTGGTCGTAATGGGAGAGGTCGGGTTAGGCGGGGAAGTCCGGCCGGTGCAGCATGCCGACCTGCGTATTCGTGAGGCGATGAAATTGGGATTTCAACGTTGCGTGGTGCCTGAGCCAAATCTGAATCAATGGAAACCTGTGGCTGGTATGGAAGTCGTGGGGGTTCGTGATATTGGCGATATTTGGGAAACGGTTGTGAGTCATGCCTCATAAATGGCGTGGTCAAGCGGATTTTTTACAATGAATGCTGTCATCAGTCGATGGTTCCTGTTGCCGCTGGTGCTTCTCGTTGGATGCGCCGGAATGTTCCAAGGATCATTACGACCGCTCGAAGACGTGCAAGAGCAGCAGGTCCTTCAAACCTTGCGACAAAAGGAGTTGACCATTCTCACCCTACGAGGATTATTTCAGGGATCCATCTCCGGTTCCGGGGTTCCTCTTTCCCAAAATATTCTTGGCACAGTTTCGTATGTGCGCCCCGATGTCTTGGACTTGAAAGGCTTTATTCGAATGGGTGTGCCCGTGATGGATTTTCATCTCAAGGGGAACGAATATGAACTGTCTTTTCCCGCAGAAGGCAAGGTGGTCACCGGAAAAGTGGATGAAACCCAGGAGCGTACAGCATGGGATCAGACTGTGATGCTGAGTATTCGTGCCTTGGATGCCGTGTTAGGAAAAATTTCCGGGGTGTCAAGTAAAGAGGCCCGCGTGTGGAAAAATAACGAACGTTATCGCATCGATCTGCCTGAAATCCCATCCTCGTCCACGACATCTCAAGACGATTTTACCGTCAGGACCTGGGTGGATGCCCAGACCATGGACCTGCTATCGATTGAATATCGACGCTCGTTTGATGATATCGTCGTATCCGTGGAATGTGAAGATTATCGAGAGGTGCAAGTTACCACTACCGAAGAGAGCTCACCGGTTCGATTGCCGTTTCTAGTTCGGGCCAAAGACTATCGACCTAGCGGAGGATCCATTACCCTGCATTTCAAGGAATTTATCGTCAATGCGGCCTCGTAGTTGTCCTTATGGGTCATGCCACCACTAATCAGCAAGTCGGGAATCAATAATCTCTATGTTGTTTTTAGCTCTAGAGTCCGCCACCTCTCATCAGAGTGTGGCCGTCTTTCGCGACCATCAGCTGTTAGCCAGTCTGGACTGTGAGTCAGGGCAGCCTCTGACGCCACAACTCATCCCCGCTATCGATCGGTTGTTATCCTCGGTCTCTTTGCAGCTATCAAATCTTGAAGGTTTGGTGGTGTCCATAGGTCCGGGGACTTTCACCGGATTACGAGTGGGACTGGCAACAATGACGGCCTTTCGGCTGGCTTTACAGATTCCTTTGGTTGGGGTTTCCACACTGGAAGGGCTTGCCTGGAATCATCCTGTTACCGATCTCCCTCTGCTTAGCACTATCGGTATTCGGCAGGGGATCGTGTATTGGGCACTGTTCCGTTGGGAGAATCAACAGATGGTGTGCGTGAAAGAGTCCCAAATCGGGGACCTCATTGACGTCTGTGGTGGCCTGACCGAGCCGACCATTGTGCTCGGAGATGGGTGGATGCAGAACCGGGAGACTCTCCTTGCAAAAGGGTTCTCCCTTGTCGAAGCTCCTCCCGACGAGCAATGGCCATCAGCCAAAGGGATTGGAATGGCAGGACGGGTCTTGCTGGAACGAGGGGCTTTCCTTCCTCTAGGTTGCACCCCACATTACATTCAGCCATCGTATGCAGAAATATCGAAAGCTACAATTTTGAATCCCATCGGGTGAGACTTTTTGGGTGCCTGTTCGTGTGACATCAATAGAGGAGTGGAAGCATGGACACAAATGACCCTGTCGTGGGTACTGATCTATCACACAATGAGGGCATTCGATTGGCCACATTGGCTGATTTGGACGCATTGGTGAGTCTGGAAGAGTCCTGCTTTGCTGTCCCTTGGTCGAGAAAAAGCTTTGAAGCCGAATTGCTCGGGAATTCCTTTAGCCAAATTCTTGTTATTCCAGGTCCAAGGGAGCAACCGGAAATTCCTTTGCTGGCCTATATCTGCGTGTGGGTGATCTTTGAAGAAATCCGGTTTTTAAATCTGGCGGTTCACACCCATTTCCGTGGACAGGGATTGGCTAAGCAGTTAATTCTACAAGCATTATGCATCGGGAGTGCTCAGGGATGTTGTCGGGGGATGCTGGAGGTTCGGAACTCCAATCAGGTGGCAAAACATCTCTATGAGTTCTTTAAATTTAAGGAATATGGCAGAAGAAGTTCCTACTATACGAATCCAAGCGAGGATGCTATCCTTATGATTCTGGAGCCTATTTCCAAACCCATATCTGACAAAAAAGATCTACGGGAAATCCCAGTCGAATGCAAATAGGAGACGCTCACCAGTTCAACATTCACTACTAACAAAGGAGGCCACCGATGGTGACGGACGAACAAATCGCCGAAAATTTGCGGGCATCCAATGTGGAGTATCAGGAGTTGGAGGAATCCCATCACCGGTTGGATCTGGAGCTCCAGCAATTATTGAAGCACCATGTGTTGACTCCTCAAGAAGAAATTCTTAAAAAACATTTACAAAAAGAAAAACTTGGCAAGAAAGATCGAATGGCCGCTCTGATTCGTGAACATCGTGCCTCATGTGATAATGCCAAAACACCTGGATAATCCGAGCAGCTGTTTCGCACTCTAAGCCCCACTTTCCAATGGCTGCTTTTTCCCCTACCTTGGCCATGAATGCGGTGGTGCATCCCCTT
>JBGSSO010000053.1:0-10634 GCA_041737015.1 Nitrospirales bacterium | reverse complement strand
ATCCAGAACAATGGAATGCAAACCCGTCGCCCCAGCCGGTTGTGGTCTCGTGATTTCCGAGGTTTGGATCTTTCCCTGAGTATCGATAGCCCGGACAAACACCATGTGCTTACCAGGTTTTGGCGGATTCCAAACATAATTCCAGATCACCCAGGTTAAAGGAGACAGCGGTGGTTCGATTTCGGCAGACACCCAGGTTTTCTCCTGATCAAAACTCAGTTGAACCTCACTGATGCTCTCCGGTCCCCCATAGGCAATCCCGCGCAACCGCTGTTGAGGGCCTTGTAACGACTGATAATGACCCGGGCTATCTATGCGGGAAAAAATATGAATGGTCCCATCATCCGTCCACCCTTTTTGTTGCCAGTAGCCCAGGTAGTTCCCGTTATAGACTTCGATTTCTGTAATCCACTTCACATTTTTAATCCCGTAGAGACCTGGAACAATCAGGCGAACCGGAAAACCGTGATCCTTAGGAAGTTTTTCCCCATTCATCAGATAGGCCAACATGACATCATCTTCCATGGCCCTGGCAAAAGGGATGCTGTCGGAATACCCGTCAGCCGCTCGAAAAATCACATCCCGGGCAGTGTCTTCATCAGCTCCAATGTCTTGCAAGAGTTTTTTAAGGGAAATCCCTCGCCACATGGCGGTCCCCAAACTACTCCCGCCTGGAAGGGTATCAATGCACATCAGGGTCACAGCCTGATCAAAGGATTCCCGGTTGAGTAGATCACGCCATTTCATCACCACAGGGCGTTCCACTGCGCCTTTGACCACCATTTTCCATTGCTCCACATCCAAGTCGCGCGTAAAATTGTAGGAAGCATCCATGAAATTCACGGTATAAAATTTATCGTTGGACGTAAAATATGTGGTCTCCCGTGGGGGAACCGCAAACATCGACCCCATATCGCATCCAGGAAGTCCGAGGCCTAGGGTAGCCAGTCCCCCAAGCTTGAAAAGGGCCCGACGAGTCAGTGGAAAAGAATAAGGAGAATGATTTGAAAATGGCATAGACATTATCCGTATTATCTAATACCTTTACGACTTTGGACAAGATCTACCATACATTCGAAATTACCACGGAATTTATACGAATAGAAGGAGAAACGGCATGCGGATATTTTTAACGGGAGGAGCCGGTTTTTTAGGAAGTCATTTATGTGAAACGCTTATCCATCAAGGACATACAGTCATTTGCCTGGACAATCTCCTTACCGGACGTACAGAGAATATCGGTGCACTCATGGGGCATCCGAAGTTCTCGTTTATTCACTATAATGTCTGCGATTACCTTCATGTCGACGGACCAGTCGATGCCGTCATGCATTTTGCATCACCGGCGAGCCCACAGGACTATCTGGAATTTCCCATCGCCACCATGAAAGTCGGCGCGTTAGGCACACACAAAGCCTTGGGCTTAGCCAAGGCGAAACAGGCGAGATTTCTCCTGGCCAGCACCTCTGAAGTCTACGGGGATCCACTGGTCAACCCACAGCCGGAATCCTATTGGGGCAACGTCAACCCCATTAGTCCCAGAGGCGTCTACGACGAAGCAAAACGATTTGCCGAAGCCTTAACCACCGCCTACCATCGCTTTCATGGCCTCGATACAAGAATCGTCAGAATCTTCAACACCTATGGCCCACGGATGCGCCCAAAAGATGGGCGGGTGGTTTCTAACTTTATCGTGCAAGCCTTACAAGGGCATCCGTTAACGGTATATGGCGATGGGTCGCAGACCCGCAGCTTTTGTTACGTCGATGATCTGGTCGCGGGAATCCTGTCGCTTCTCCAGGCCCCGCCAGACGAATTTCGAAAAAATCAAGATGTGCAAGATTCGGTCCGGTTTGGGAAAACTCACGCCAACCTTGGATCCATACATGACCCCGTTAACATCGGCAATCCACACGAACTCACCGTCATGGACATTGCCAAAACAGTGATCAAACTCACCAACTCATCAAGCACGATTACGCAACACCCCCTTCCAATCGATGATCCTAAAGTACGCCGACCCAATATCGAGAAGGCCACCACTCTCCTCAAGTGGGAACCCCGGATTACCTTGGAACAAGGTCTTGAAAAAGCCATCGACTATTTCCGTGCTCATTTCGACCTTGCAAAGTAAATCGGGGATCATGAGGATGATCGATTCGACGCAATCTGTGCCTCATTTCATACCCTGTCCCGATGGTATTCGGATGAAACCACATGGGCTCGACAAACCCGCCTTTCGCCACAGCTCCGAAGGCCACTGATCTGCGCCAGTGGACAGAGACACATTGCCACCATAGAATAAAAAGATGCAGAACATTCGTCATGACCACATACTTGAAGGTATTTTAGTCACCCTTCGTGGTTCCCTTGCGGCTTGCCCGGAAGTGGCCGGGTCGGAGGTCATGACGTCAACTCTCATCGCAAATTTTCTGCATTCTTATGCACCCGACAAACTGTTGACCCATCTGGGTGGTTATGGGATCGCAGCGGTCTATGAAGGTCAACATCCTGGGCCAACGGTGATGATTCGGTGTGAACTGGATGGACTGCCTGTGGAAGAAGCAGACAAAAACCAATGGCTCGTTCCAGGAGCGAACATCGCCCACCGATGCGGGCATGACGGACATATGGCCATCGTGGCCGGCCTGGCACCGCTGTTTCATCGCACGCCACCCAGCTGTGGACGAGTGATGCTATTGTTTCAGCCTGCAGAGGAAACAGGGGCAGGCGCACGGGCGATTATCGATGATCCAAACTTTGAGAAGATCCGACCGGACTGCGCCATGACATTGCATAATCTACCGGGCTTTCCCAGAGGGCACATCGTGTATCGACGTGGAACGTTTGCCAGTGCCTCTGTCGGGATGAAAGTTCGTCTACTAGGTCAAGCATCCCACGCGGCCGAGCCGGAACAAGCTCGTTCCCCTGCGAATGCAGTGCGACACCTACTGTCTGAGCTTCCCCAATTGAGCAGAGTCACGGACAATCCCTATTGTATGCTCACGCTGACCCATGCGCAGCTAGGGCTCATGTCATTTGGGCTCACACCGGGAGAAGCGACCGTGTGCGCCACGCTGCGAGCAGCATCTTCGGCGCGCCTTCAAGCCTTGCGAAAGGAAGCTGAGCAGTGTGTTCGCGATTGTGCCGCGGCAGAACTGCTCTTTGCAGAAGTCGAGTGGGTGCAGGATTTTCCAGCGACAGTCAACGATGATGCCTTGGTTGATGCATTGGAGCGCATGTGTTTGGATACGGGAATTGTGGCCATTGAAATTCCCAAACCGTTCCGCTGGTCAGAGGACTTTGGTCATTTTGCCGATATTTGCCCCATCCTCCATTTTGGTCTCGGCATCGGTGAGCATGCTGCGGGCCTCCATCAACCGGATTATGAGTTCTGCGACGATACGATCTTGGTTGCCGTGAGTCGCTTTTATGAAATGATCAAATCGCTTTTGATCGGATATGGAAGTCGAGGAGAGAAAACCGCAACCGGTACCTGATCAAGTTCGAAAAGATTGCCGAAGATGCTGTTACAAAGACAGCAACTCTAGAAAACGACTCTATTCAAAACCAAAAACCGGTGGAGAGATGTGCGAATGGTTCAAGGGTCCGGCCGAAGCCCCTTTCCAATTTGTCACTCACCTACCCAGTTGCCCACCAAGTCCGAAATGAGGACTGAACCAATGGACCTACCCGATGGAGGCACCAAAAGCAAAATGGGGGGCTTTACCATTTCCCTTAGCCTTCTTTATGTATCTTGCTTATTGGAAGGTGGTTCAAGAGAAAGACGAGAAACCCATCCTCACCGAATCTTCAGGGACTTTGGGGGTGTTGGAGGGGTTGGTGGTGTCGGGAGTGAGGTGTCGCCAATACTTGTTGATGAACGCCGAGATTGAATATCAAAATTTCGTGATCTTGCCGGCGAGGCGGTCTCTTTCAGGGTTTGAGCAAGACAGATTTGCAGTTGCGCGATGCTTTGCACAGTGAGGGAGTTGGGATCGTTCGCATAATCCGCGGCCAACTTTTGGCAAAAAGCCTTTTCAACGGCTTCCTTGACCTCCAAAATGTTGCCCAAGGCCGATCCCGTGAAGACCATGACCCCATACAAAGCTCCCAATATAAGTGCTTTCACTCTCATTCCTGATTTTCCGGGTCGAAGACTATTAAAAAATGGCCGTCCCATAAATATTTTTCAACATGAACCGAAGCCCGGGAATCATGATACAGGAGGAACTTACGAGAGTAGATTCAAACCGAGTTCAAATCAAGCTCTAGGTACATTAAGAAAAACTAGAATACCTGCCCAGCATATATCTGTAGAGGTCTTCAACCATTTTGCCTAATTGTGGCTATTAAAGCTTAACCTACCACATGCAAACAAAACTCACCTTCCTTATAAAACAAGGTTCATTCCAGTCTAGGATTTAGCCTGCCACATCGATTCCAAACCCCGGCCCCTTGTTCACCGCCCCACTCAATCCAAGGCGGATTCCAGAAGATACGACTCTTATTTCCATCCGCCGCCTAATGCTTTGTAAATTTTTACTACCGCTAATCGTAGTTGCTTGGCAAAATTGATTAATTCGAGATTGGATTGCAAAGCGTTTCTTTGTGCAATGAGCACCTCTAGGTAACTTGCCCTGCCATACCTATAGAGTAAATGTGATGTTTCAACAGACTGTTGTAGTATTTCGTTTTGTTGCTTTTTCAGAGCATTGATATTTTGCAAGTTATTAATATTAGAGAGTTCATTGGACACTTCAACATAGGCGTTCAAAATGGTTTTCTGATAATGATGCATGGCGGTCAACTGATGGGCTTCGGCATTGTTGAACTGTGCTTCTAACGCATTCCTATTTATGAGCGGTGCCACTAATGTCCCTACAGCGGTATAGGCGATTGAGGCAGGCGCAATAAATAAATAATCAGGATTGAATGCCTGAAAACCAAAACTTGCCGTAACATTAAAACTTGGGAAAAAAGCGGCCTTGGCCACTTTCAAATCGAACTTACTAGCTTCAACCTGAAATTCTGCTTCACGTACATCGGGTCGGTTTGCCAATAATTGTGAAGGAACACCTGCTGAGATTTTAGTTGGAATTCCTGAAAAATATTGGCCTTTCGTCCGTTCAATAGATTGAGGATAGCGCCCTAACAGAAAGTTAATGTGATTTTCCGTCACGGTAATTTGCTGCAGAACCTCTTTTTCCAAGATACGGGTATTGAGCACTTGAGCCTTAAAGAGTTCCACGGCTAATTCTGTTGCCCTTCCAACTTCCTTCTGCACGACAATCACCTCCAACGATTCGTACTGTGTATGGAGGGTTTGCCTGATGATATCCAATTCATTATCCAAGGCCCGCAATTCGTTATAATAAATGGCCACATCGGCTACAAGATTTGAAACGACAAAGCTGGTTCCTTCGATACTGGCCAGAAATTTTGAAATTGCTGCACTGCGCTGGTTTTGCAACTTGCCCCAAATGTCGACTTCCCACGATGACTGTAAGCCCAAGAAGAAATCGGGCAAATTGGTCGGAACGGTTTGCCCAGAGGTGATGTCGGTCGTAGAGTTGCCCGCCCCGTCCATGGTGTAACGCCCGAATCTGCGAATTGCGGTTCCAACCCCCAAACCCATCGTCGGCATCAGAGCGCCGGTTGCCGCTCTGACACTTGAACGCGAAATTTCAATCCGCTGTAATGCAATTTGCAAATCAATGTTATTGCGTATGGCGGTATCAATTAACGTGTGCAGAAGCGGATCGACAAAGTAATCTCTCCACTGGATATCAGCAATATTAGTGGTATTTTCGGTATTTTTGAAACTTTCAGGCATGTCATTTTCGGAAATGGCCAAATGGGTATTAAGACCTGTGCAACCACTGAAAATGACACCCAGGAACGAAATGACAAGGCTGAAAAACATTTTACTTTTCATGGGATATGCGGGAAGAGCTAAAAAATTAATGGAAATTCGATCCGGCACCCTGGCGAGTAAGAGGCTATTGCAATTTCGGCACACTGTGGGAAAGTTTACAACGAGACTTGAAAGTCAAACGGGCCGGCTCACCTGCTTTTAATCCCTCTTCATTATTGTGCCTATCTCCCATAGAGGCAAAAATCACATATAGACCAGGGATGAGAATCACTCCGAAAACTGTCCCCAAAAACATTCCTCCCGCCGCTGCCGAACCGATGGTATTGTTTCCAATCTCCCCTGCACCCGAGGCAAACATTAAAGGAAGGAGTCCGGCAATAAATGCAAAAGATGTCATCAATATGGGGCGCAAACGAAGTACAGCTCCATTTATCGCAGCTTCAATCGGTGTCTTTCCAAGCTTTTGTTGTAATGTGGCGAATTCGATTATCAGAATGGCATTTTTACCGAGGATGCCGATTAACATGATCATAGCGATTTGAGCGTAGATATTGTTCTCCAAACCCATAATTAACAGAAAAAATAAAGCACCGAAAATACCAATGGGCAGTGAAAAAATAACCGACATGGGCAACAGAAAACTTTCATATTGTGCCGCGAGAAGTAAGTAAACAAACAACAGGCAAATTAGAAAAATATACATGGCCTGATTACCCATGTGGGCCTCATCTCGGGATGACCCTGCCCAATCGTATCCAAAACCTTTCGGCAATTTACTGGAAGCCACCTCTTTGATGGCCGCAATAGTCTGCCCGCTGCTGTACCCATTTGCAGGCTGTCCATTAATCATGGCAGAAGGGTACATGTTGTAGCGGGTGACCTGTTCAGGCCCATAAATTTTTTCAACGCGAAGAAAGGAAGAAAAGTGAACCATTTCCCCTTTGTCATTTTTGATATATAATTTCATCAGATCCTCAGGTTGGGCGCGATATTGCGGAAGCGCCTGCACCATCACTTTATACATCTGGCCGAAACGGATGAAGTTCGTCGCATACACACTGCCTATCAGTGCTTGAAGGGTATTCATCGCATTTTCCGCAGTAACTCCCTTTTGAGCGGCTTTCTCCCCATCAATGTGTAGCATAAATTGAGGAAAACGTGCATTGAATGTGCTAAAGGCATTAGCGATTTCCGGCCGTTGGTTGAGGTCATCGACAAAGTCATCAGCCGCTTTCTGCAATTGCGCAAGGGTACCCGCACCGGTTTTGTCTAACAACCGCATTTCAAAACCGCTGGAATTTCCATAACCCGGCACAGGGGGGGGGGTAAAAAATTCAATGCTGGCATCTTTAATATGTTTGGTTTTTTCCTCAAGAACGTTGATTATTGCCTTGTCAGAGGCGATTCGTTCCTTCCAGTTTTTTAAACTAATCAGGTTCATTCCATAAACGGCACCCGTGCCTTCGGACAGTATACTGAATCCGGCAAGGCTTGAGACTGAAGTGACGTCCTCTAGATCTGAGGCAATACGCTGCACTTCATCCACAACTCTTTCCGTGCGTTCGAGAGTCGCGCCTGTTGGGGCGGTGACATTGGCATATATCGTTCCCTGATCTTCATTAGGAATAAAACCAGAGGGGACAAACGCCCCGATCAAACCGGCGCCAACTGAGAAACCAAGTAATATTCCAAATGTGACAACCCTTCTGTTGGCAATCGCGCCGATAAGTTTTTTATAGTTACCAGAAAGATTGTCATACCAGAAATTGAATCCATCGAATACTTTCTGAAGTCTCGATTGTTGAGGGTGTTCGGTATTATGGCTATTTTCAAGAAATATCGCACAAAGCGCGGGGGTCAGCGTAAGAGCGGTAATCCCTGAAAGAACAATAGAACAGGCCATGGTCAGAGAAAACTGTTGGTAAAAAATTCCTGTTGGTCCATCCATAAACGCGACAGGCAAAAACACGGCTGACATAACCAGGGTAATGGCAATAATGGCCCCGCTAATTTCATCCATGGCTTCTTCCGTGGCTTGTCGGGCTCCCATTCCTGCCCCCTCCATCTTGGCATGAACGGCTTCAATCACCACGATCGCATTATCGACAACAATACCGATGGCAAGAACCAACGCAAACAGCGTGATGAGATTAAGAGAAAAACCCATCATGTGCATGAAAAAAAATGTACCGACGAGCGAGACAGGTACCGCCAGAATGGGAATGATGGTGAGGCGTACATTCTGCAAAAAGACAAACACCACCAGGGATACCAGGAGAAAGGCTTCAAGCAGGGTTATCATGACTTGATACATAGATGCATCTAAAAACTCAGAAACATCATAACTGAGACTGTAATCCATCCCTGGAGGAAAAGAGGTTGATTTAATTTCCTCCATCTTCGCTTTAATCGTATTGATCACCTCCTTGGCATTGCTGCCAGGACGCTGCTTTAACAGAATAGCTGCAGAGGCCTGCCCGTTTTCTTTGGAAAGAACGCCATAATCCTCTGAATCGAATTCAATATCTGCGACGTCTTTTAGACGTAAAATTTCCCCAGCATCGGTACTGCTCAATACAAGTTGTTCATAGGCTTCCTTGGTATTGTGCTTGCCGGTATATTTCAACACGTACTGAAGGGCCTGGGCGTTCTTATCCCTACCTGAGCTTTCCCCAATTTTTCCCGGCGCGGCCTCTACATTCTGGGCTTGTAATTTTTCGATAACCTCAAGAGCTGAAATGTTATACATGACTAATTTATTGGGATTCAGCCACACACGCATCGCATATTCTCTTGATCCCATAATTTCAGCAAAGCCTACGCCATCTATTCTTTTCAGCTCCTTCAGGACATTGATGTCGGTAAAATTGTAGAGAAATTTTTCGTCAATCGTTGGATCCAGACTGAGTATGTTGATATACAACAACATACTGTTTTGTACCTTCTCGACGATTACTCCGGATTTTATAGCCTCTGGAGGCAACTCATCCAAGGCGGAGGCCACTCTGTTCTGAACATTCACAGCGGCTATTTCCGGATCGGTCCCGGCGTTAAATATAATCTGGATAATGCTCGTGCCATCATTCCCGGAAACCGACGACATATAGGCCATTCCGGCGACACCGTTAATGGCTCGTTCAAGCGGGGTCACAACCGCCTTGACCACAGTCTCGGCATTCGCCCCAATAAATTTTGACGTCACATTGACCTCTGGAGGAGTAATCTCAGGAAACTGAGTGACAGGAAGCTGGGTAAAGGACAGCAAGCCCAGCAAGGTGATGAAAAGAGAGATAACGATGGAAAGCACCGGACGATGAATAAATGTAGCAATCATCTGTATGTAGTTCTTTTCGAGTCGTTACGGCTTCATAACATCGCCTTGGCAATTTCAACGTGAACAGGATGCACTTGATCTCCATTCATGACATTCTCCACACCCTCGAAGAGTATCTGTTCATCTTTGGACAAACCCGACTCCACAACATAATATTTTGCCAACCGCATTTTTGAAACGATATTCCTTTGCTCCAGCACATTATCCTTATTGACGACGTACACATACAATTGATCTTGAATTTCAAAGGTTGATTTTTGTGGAATCACCAATGCACTTTTAAGAGTTTCATTGACTATGACCTTACCATTTGCCCCTTGCTTTAACAGGCCGTCAGGATTGGAAAACCTTGCCCTTAAGGCTATATTACCTGTTGAGCTGTCGAATTCACTTTCAATCATTTCTATTCTTCCTTCGTGACCATACAGAGCATTGTTAGCAAGCTCCAAACCCACAACGCTTGTCCCTTGTTCTCCGGTAGCAAGATAGTTGAGGTAATCAATTTCTGATAGGTGAAAATAGGCGAATATCTCCCGGTTGTCAGAAAGGGAGGTCAACATATCTCCTTCCTCTATCAAACTACCAACCTTATTCGGAATACGGTTGATAAAGCCGTCATAGGGTGCCCTAATATTTGAAAATAAAAGATTTAACGCTACCTGCTCTTTGTTGGCCACAGCCTCTTCCACGTCGGCTCTTAAGGCATCAACTTTTGCTTGAATGACATGAAGCTCAGATTTAGACACAATATTTTTTTCTACCAGGGTAGTCACGTTGGCTAATTCAACTTCAGCGACTTTCAAATCTGCTACCGCACTTTTATAAGCGGCATTGGCTTTTTGTAATTCTTTTTCAAATACGCTAGAGCTGAGAGCAAACAGCAACTGGCCTTTCTTGACCGGCTGTCCTTCGTCCACATAAATTTTTCCAATATACCCTCTTATTTTGCTTCTGATCTCTACATACCCCACCGACTGAATTTGGGCGACATATTTGTTGCTATAGGTGACGTCTTCTAAGATGGGATAAATCACCTTATGGGTATCGACGCTCTCTGCCTCTTTTTTATAAGTGCAGGATACCGTGAGTAAGCAGACTGCAATACACAGGACTGAGCTAATTTTCATGTTGAGTACTTTTTTCGGAGTGAAATTTTGAACAATGGAACAATTTGTGCCCCCATGCTTCACGGATACGGATCGAGATTTCCCAATCAAATAAAGTCTTGCGTGTAAAAAGCTTTGAACCTACTCCCGAACAAACACCTATCAGAGAGAGAAACCGAACCCAATCCAGGTAGGTGACATTAGTCAAAAGGAGCCGTTATCCCATAACGTAAGAAACTCAAGCTTTGTATGTTTTGGGTACACTGCCTGATATGGAAAGCCCAGCAAGACACCAATGAATTTCCTCAAATCAAGA
>JBGSSO010000029.1:0-11401 GCA_041737015.1 Nitrospirales bacterium | reverse complement strand
AGCTCCTGTCATTGATCCGTACGGATTGATTTATGTCCTTCATGAAGAGGAAGAGGAAACGCGAAAAAATAACGACAAAAAATTGCCGTTGGTGTTTCGTGCCAATGTTTATGATTGTGTGGACTATACGCTGACCAGCGAATGGTTGGATGACGATTTTACCAATTTCCAATCCTCTAAAATTAACATTCATCCTCATTTCCTCCAATTTGATAACCAGGCATCGGATGGAGTGATTACCGGTTTTTCATACGAACAGTCTGTCCGTCCGTTTACCATGCTGGAGAAAAAGACCAAAAAAGGGTTGCCCGTGCCGATGAATACAGTCTTTACGGCGAAGGCCAAAAAAGGCGATTCCAGCATAAAGGTCAAAAATGCAGCGCAATATCATGTCAATACGGAATTGCTGGTCGGTGCCGATAATGTCAAAGGCAACGAGATCCGTCGCATCAAATCAATTAAGGGAGATACTATTTCCTTTGTTCGACCCTTGCAGCATGATCATCCCGTAGGCGATATCGTGACTGTGGAATTTGTGCGGTCACGACTCTGGGCGGATGCTGACGTGGGAACGGTGTTTTGGCATGACCATGCATTCGGGGCCACCACATGGCCACATGGCGGATTTGGTACATTAGTCGTCGAACCGGTGGGATCAACCTATCATGACCCTAAGACCGGAAAATTAGTCAGGAGCGGTCCCATCGCGGATATCCATACGGTTGAACCGGTCGGCTATGGTGTAAATAATAGTTTCCGGGAAATGGTGATCCAAGTTCATGATACGGTTCCTCACACGGTCAACATTGTGACCGCTGGTAACCCGCCAGGACAGCCTGTCGAGGTAGCCTTGGAAGCTGGGAAAACGGTGTCATTTATGATGCCGGACAAGATTCTTATGACCCCAATGCCCTTTCTCAACGGAGGGACGCATACGACGGGAAGCGGCCTCAATTTCAGGGCCGAACCCATTGCCCAGCGTTTAGCAGTGAATCCCGATGCTTCCAAAATATTCAGTAGTACTGAACACGGTGATCCGGATACGCCATTATTACGAGCGTACTTGGGAGATACGGTGGTGTTCCGTCTTTTGCATACCCTCATGAATGAAACGATGACCTGGACCTTATCAGGGCACACGTTTTTGAGCGAGCGATATGCCGGGGATGCCAATAGAAAAAATTCCATGCATATTGGTATTGCCGAGCGATATGATTTAGTCGTTCCAAAGGCTGGCGGTCCTCGTCTCCAACCTGGAGACTACATTCATTTTAATGGACGGTCTTCCAAATTCTCCGAGGGAGGTTGGGGAATCCTACGAGTCTTGGATAAGGAGACGGCCGACCTGAAGCCGCTCCCAACTGGGTATTCAGGTCGCAATGAGATTCCAAAGCCCCTTCCTGTTTGTCCTGAAGAGGCTCCGGTGAAATCATTTAATGTGGTCGCCATGGACTTTCCGGGGATGAGTTTTAATCCTAGTGCTCCGGAATCCATTGAGATCGACTTTGAGAGGACCATCGAGCTGAGAAATCCTGAGGGCAAGATCTACGTCCTTGAGGATGAGGTCACTAAAGTGGCAGGGGATTATCATCCGATGCCATTGACTATTCGAGCAAACGTGGGAGATTGCATCAAAGTGAATCTCAAAAATAAAATGAAGGAGAGCCGGGCTTCCTTCTCCGCAATTTCATTGGCCTTTAATCCGCAAGATTCATTGGGGGCCAATGTCGGGAATAACTCAGGGGATCAAACAATTGCCCCAGGAGAATCGAAGACGTATACCTATTATGCTGATCCTTTTAACGGGGAGATTTCATCCTTGGTATGGGATTGGGGAAATGTGATGTTAAACCCGCGAAACGGTTTGTTCGGTGCGGTCATCATCGGGCCGAAAGGGTCCCAATACCGTGATCCAAAGACCGGTGCCGACATTTCCTTGAAAAATAGCTGGGAAGCGGATGTGATTGTTGATCAGACCATTCCTGGTCAAGAAACCCGCCGAAGTTACCGTGATGTAGCTTTACTCTTTCAGGATGAAGACAACATCATTGGTACCAGCTTTATGCCATATGTCCAGAATGTAGCCGGACTTACCGGGGTCAATTATCGTTCTGAACCCTATCTCCATAGAGAAGAGGCTGGCTGTACACTTGGACGCATGTTCCAGCCCTGTGAGGTGGATAATCCACAAGATCCGGTTACTCCGCTTATCCAGGCACATGCAGGGGATCCAGTGAGGATTCATGTGTTCGGTGCCAGCAGCGAACAAAACGGGATGTTTAGCGTGGAAAAGCATGAGTGGCCAATCGAACCCTTCATGCCGGGAGCCGACGAAATCAGTGTGGTCGAATTTGCTGGATCGGAAACGATCGATGTATTTATTCCGTCCGCTGGAGGGCGTGATATGCTTGCCGCAGATTATGTCTGGAATAATCAGCGTCTGCCTTACTCCCAATCGGGTCAGTGGGGCTATTTAAGGGTGCTACCTAAAAATGACCAACGGATCCTCCCCCTGGAAAGAGGTACCAGTGAGGTCAAGCAAGCTTCGATCGACGTGGTAGAGAGTGGCAGGGTGTTGCCTGTGGCAGCCAAATAACCACTTTTATCATTAAGGTTTTACGAATGGGGGATTCGCAAGAATCCCCCATTTTTTTATTTCTTTAGGGTTATTAAAATAGATTTCTTCGATTCTCAATGAAGTCAAGCAAATCAAAATTCCATTTTAAGGAAATTTGAAAATGCCATCAGAGCAATTGTTATAATATTCTTATCGGAAGCTTTTCTCATTTGTGGGATAATCGGATAATCCATTTCGAGCATACTTTTTAGAATCCTATTTACTATGGATTAAACCGTTTCAGGCATTGGGGGAATGCCGATTATGGTCGTTGCCCCAGACGCCTTGACCTCACTGAAAGGTGAAGCTACGATTTGGTCCAGTAAATGACCATGCTGACATAAAAATATTGGGGTTCCCAGGAATGCCTTCTTCTCCGAACGACACGAAGTGATCAAAGCTCGTCTTGGGGATGGTGAATTCTCCAATTTTTCCATCAGTGGCGTCTTAGTCGTCGGATTAATTTGGAGGGGTCTATGCGTAAAAGACAAAGCAGAAATTGCCTTGTTGCAATGGGCTTGTTGGTGGCCGGGTTTACGGTGATGTCCGGGATGATGGCATGGGCACTGGACGTGTCCGACATACGACCGGAGTGGACGGAGGAGGGCAAGAGGTTGGCGTTGCAGCGGGCGCAATGGCCTACCAAAGAAAAGAGAGTGGTGATTCCAGCCGGATGGTTTACCATGGGAAGTAATAAGAAAATTGATAGGAAGGCCTACCGGCCTGAGATGCCCCAACGCCAGGTGTATCTGGATGCTTTTGAGATTGATGCCTATGAAGTAACCGCTTTGGAGTATTTGCGTTTTGTCGTGGACACGGGCCGTCCCCCATTGCCTGACTGGAAATTCGACGGGGGAAACTTTCAGGAGAGTATGGCCAATCATCCCGTAATGCATGTCTCCTGGTATGAAGCCGAGGCCTATTGCCGGTGGGCGGGCAAGCGGCTCCCTACGGAAGCAGAGTGGGAAAAAGCGGCCAGGGGAACGGATGCACGAATTTATCCATGGGGAAATACGCCGGCAGGGCTTACACGAGCCAATTTTGGGAGATCGGGTATATCCGGTCCGGTCCGTGATCGACCCGAGCGGTTGCTTCTTTATCCACCAATTATTTCCGTTGATAAGTATGAAATCGGGATCAGTCCTTATAATGTTTTCCAAATGGCAGGGAATGTCGCAGAATGGGTGAACGATTGGTACGATCCGGCCTATTATCAGACGGCCCCGGACCGGAATCCCCCAGGCCCGTCAACCGGTGAACATCGGGTATTTCGTGGAGGTGGCTGGATGGACAGTACTCCGACCGTGCGGACAGCTCAGCGGAATGGAAAAGCTCCTGAGACACAGGCCAACTGGCTTGGCTTTCGGTGTGCTGCTGGATTGAAAAATGACCTCACCCATTCGCTCCCCACTCCTTGAAGGTGAGAAGTGGATGTTTTCTCGTTACTGAACTGGTCTCCAATCCTTCTCACAAAGTATATTTATTCTTTTCGAACTCTTTTCTCCTGAACGGAGTGAACAGAACTACCTTCAGAGGGTTTAAGGTATCTAATGGCCTAGATCAGAATTTTCAGTGATTCGAATGTGGTAGGGTGATGTGACGGGAGTGGCTTACACAAAGAGAGCCCTCCACACACTATGGGCGGTCCGGATGGATTTAAAAATGCATGCGTTTGTCGTAGGATGTGACTCGGGGTGCTTCCCGCTCATAGTGTTTCGGGGAACCAGGCAGCTATAACACATTGCTATTTATTGGTCGGCAGTGATGAGAAGGAGGGCGTTGGAATGAGATTGAGGGTCATGGTGATGGTGATGTTCCTGATGATGGTGTCATCCATGGGGTTGGCCTATCAGGAGAGCCCGGTCAACAATGGAGGGGCAATTCAAGGGCATGTCCGCATTCTTGGTGAACGCCCAAGACCGATGGCGTTTAATCTCGTCACGATCCCGGATGCCGTATATTGTGGAAGAATTTCTACCGGAACAGGGTGGCGGATTGTTGAGGATTTTATTATTGGGTCCCAGGGGTCGTTAAAGGATGCTGTGGTGATGGTGAAAGGGGTAGACAAAGGCAAACCATTTTCTTTGCCAAAGGTAGAGGTTGAAGCCATTGACTGCGATTTCTTGCCATTTATCAATGTGTTACGCGACCAGGATGAAATAACTGTGATTAATATGGATCCGGTAGAACATGATATCCAGGGATATGAAACAGCCAGAGAACGAGGGGCCAGGGTCTTGTTTAATCGTCCATTGCCCATGAACCCCTTTCATAATGTGGTTGGTATGTTTGGGAAAAACGTCCATACCCATCTGCCCGGAAAACCGATGATTGAAAAAATTCATTTGCGAAAGGGACGAGATGTGTTTGTCATGCAATGTGGATTTCATCCCTATATGTTTTCATGGGGATTAGTGGTGGAAAATCCCTATTATTCCATTTCCAAAGAGGATGGAGCCTACGAAATTCGCGATATTCCAGCAGGAGAATATGAGGTGGCTGTCTGGCATCCTGGTATGAAAACCTATTTAGAAAAAACGGTTCGTGTGGAATCGGGAAAAACGCTGACATTGGACTTTCAATATGAGTCTCCCCAAGGGCGGCGAAGCGTGCATGAAATGCAGGAGAATCCGCATTTTGGCCTTGAGATACTTGGAGAGGGCGTTGAGATTATACCGTCGTTACGACGGCAAGTTCCCTGAGGGAATGGGGTGATCATGAAAAAAATTCGAGTGGTAGAAATTGTCGTCATAGGCCTGTTCTGGTTCACCAGTTCGACCGCTTTCGCTTATGAAGTGATTGACGTAACGGACGGGGCCACCATTGTCGGCACTGTGACTCTCAAGGGCATTCCGCCTTCTCCTAAAGCGTATAACCTGGTTACATTCCCTGATCCGGAATATTGTGGCCGCATTTCTGATGGTCAGGGCTGGCGGCTACTTAAGGATTTTGTGGTGAATGATCACAATCAACTTCAAGGGGTCGTGATGGTGGTTGAAGGCGTTAATGCCGGAAAACCTTTTTCCCTTTCTATTCCGAAGGTGGAAGCTCGGGACTGTCAATTTCTCCCATTTACGACGGTGGTTCGTGATGAGCATGGGATTGAAGTGGTGAATATGGATCCGGTCATGCATGATATTCAAGCCTATGAGACGTCGTTGAGCCAAGGGACACGGGTGTTATTTAATTCTCCTCTGCCCTTTAATCCTCGGCATCAACGAGAGAATATCCATGCGACGCATGAGCATCTGCCGGGGCAATCTTTGGTTCATCAATTTCAACTGAGTAAGGGACGTAAAACTTTTGTGATGCAGTGCGGGTTTCACGCATATATGGAAAGCTGGGCGATTGCGGTGGATAATCCCTATTTCACCTTTACCAATGAAATGGGAGAGTATGTCATTTCGTCACTACCGCCTGGAAGGTATCGCATCCGCGCCTGGCATCCAAGTGTGAAGCATGAGCAGGTTCAAGAATTTACGGTGAAACCAAACCAAACCGTGCGGAAGGATTTTTCCTTGGAATCTCCCGTGGGTCGTTGGACGGCGCATACCATTCAAACCCCGCCTCGATTTACCGCCGCCGCCCTGGGCCACCCTGTTCTGATAGAGCCGCTGGTCGAACACCAAAGGCCATGAAATGGATAGATTTTTCCCTCCTTGTCTCTCGAACTTGTGATAAGAAATTGGTGGGCCTGGTAGTTTGTGCCATTTTCGGGATGGCGTCTTGGTTTCCGTCAGGTTGGGTCTTTGCCGGCTCTCCCCATTTCGCCAGCCACAGTCCCACCGATTTTTCAGCACGACTGATGTGGAAAACAGGTGGACGTATCGCCAAAGCCCAGTTGTTTGTGAAAAAGGATCGCTATCGCATTGAACCGGCAGGGGGCATACGAACAGAGTTAGGCTATGCTGGCGTCCTCATTATTCGGTTGGATGAACAAAAAACCTGGTATGTGTTTTCGCAACGGCGAATAATCGTAAGCGTTCCCTTAACTTTGGATTATTTGTTACCATTTTCTGTCCGGTTGGAAGGAGAGACGAGTCGAACGGTTATTGGGGAATCCGTGGTAGCCGATCAACCTGCCCTGCTCTATGACGTGGAGGTCAAGGATCGGTCGGGCCAACTTGAACGATATTTCGAATGGGTGGATCCTCAACGAGAGATTCTTTTGAAACTCTTAAGCCAGGATCGAGATTGGTTTGTGGAATATCATCATGTGGTGCTTTCTTCGCAACCAGATTATTACTTTGAAGCGCCTTTGGGCTATCGAATAATTGAGGCTCAGGAGGCCCCGGTTCCGAGAGGGTAGAAATGATGTGGCTACGAGATGGGGGTAAACAATAAAGGATGAATCGTAAAAATGCTGTGTTCGTTCTCGGAGTTTTGTGGGTTCTCTCAGGTTCGGCTTGGGCGGAAGAGGCACATGATTCACCCCTTGTTCAGGCACAAAAAGCCTACGAGCAGGGTCAATTTCAACAGGTCGTTGACCTTGTTAAGCCCTTACACAAAGAGAACTCCCCCCTCTCCCAGGCTTCTCGTCTGTACATCCTTGCCTTAGCTAGTTTGGGAAAGACTCCCGAAGCCATTGAGACCTATGACAAAGCAGTTGCCGGGACAAAGCGGGAAGATGAACCGTTGTTACGGCAGGTCGCCATTGCCAGTATATTGCCTCTCCGTTCCGATATGCGGGAACAAATGCGAGGGGCTGCCTATACGGCGTTAAAGGAAATCGAATCTGATAATGCCGTGGAATATTTGGAAAAAGGCTTAACTGATGAAAACGGCATGATTAGAACATTGGTGGCAGAAGCCTTGGGGCAAAGAAAAGCCGGGCAACGTTCCAAGGTGTTTCGTGAGGCATTAAAAGACGAGGCCGGTTTGGTGCGGGCAACCGTTCTGATTGGGCTTGGACAATCTGGCGACGGGAGTCTGGTGCCCCTAATTAAACCATCGTTGAATGATGAGCAGCATCTTGTCCAAATTGCCGCAGCAAGAGCCCTATATGAGTTGGGTCACAAGGAATACTGGGCTCGTTTGGAGCAAGGTGCGACAAGCGAGGAAGGTTATGAACGGGGAGCGGCTATCCGTGCTTTTGGTGAATTAGGGGATCGTCGTGCCATACCGATATTGGAAAAGACTATTTCCGATTCTCAGCCCTCTATCCGTGCCGCGGCCATTGCATCCTTGGGGAAATTGAAGGCTCCTGAATCCTTGCCGACACTGAAGGCAGTTTTGTTTGATCGTATTCCTGCGGTGCGGAGTGTGGCGGCTTTTAGCATGGGGTATTACGAGCAACATCAAGTGTTAACACCGTTAACCAGGGCGTTGGCCGATTCGAATTCCGGTGTGCAAGCGGCGGCCGTGGCGTCATTGCTACGGTCAGGAGCGTCGTATTCAGTGGTCAAGGATACCGTTCAGCATCTTCTCAATGACCAAAATCCGGCCATCCGGTCTGGTGCGGTCAAGGCGCTTGGAAATGGAAAAGGTCAGGACGTTCTAAATGTCCTCATATTGGCTCTCAATGATCCGTTGCCTCGTCCCAGGATTGGGGCATCCCGCGCACTGGGTCGTATTGGCGATCGCACTCTCTTGCCGATTTTGAAGCGCACCCTTCGGGATACTGATGAAGCGGTGCGGGTGACCGCCGCTGCCGCCATTGTGAGGATTTTGGATAAGGAGATCGGTCTTTAACAGGATTGTTTGCTGCCCTAAGAGAGGTCTTCCTGAAGATGGACAGGTATGACCAGATAAAGGGTGTTAACATGTTTCCCCACATTGTGCAGTTTATTCGGAACTGCTCCCCTCTCGACCAATACTGGCGAATGATCACCAAGTTCGCATTTGCCCCGTTTTTTGTGGTTATGAATGACTCATGCCGTATCCGGGGAGGTTGCAGATTGTGGATGGTGGCTGGTCTCAGCGTGTTGCTTCTCGTCAGTCCCCTACATGCTGAAACACGGCCTCATGATGAGGCTGTCGACCACCCAATTCTTCAATGGCATGAATGGGGAAAGGAAGCATTCGAACGTGCGCAAGCCGAAGATAAATTAATTATTTTGGATCTCACCGCCGTATGGTGTCATGCTTGCCATGTGATGGATCAGACGACATACGTTAACCCTCGTATCGTCCAGTTGCTCAACGCAAAATTTATTCCTGTTCGGGTCGATACTGATCAGCGTCCCGATTTAGATGCTCGTTACCGAGCGGGAGGGTGGCCGACGACCAATGTCCTCTTGCCGACCGGAGAAATTCTTTTTCAAGCGAATGCCTTGGGTGCTGAGGAAATGGAAGCCATGCTTCTTGAGGTGCAATCTATCTATCTAACCGACAAGGCTGTGTTGCTCAAGCAAGCCTCTCAGTTATGGGAGCGGGTACAAGAGAAGGTGGAAGTCGGTCCTTCCAGAGAGAAGGTGCTTCAGGCCGCTATGGTCAAGCAAAGTGTGGAGATGATGAGAGTCCAATTTGACCCCGTCAATGGAGGGTTTCGGGATGCCCCAAAATTCTTTGAACCCGAAGCCATCCAGATGGTTTTGGCCCAGGGCTTCTTTGAGGATGATCCAGGATTACTCAAGATAGGATTGGATACGTTAAAAAAACAAGTGGCCTTACTTGATCCCGTTTGGGGCGGGTTTTACCGCTATGCTGAACAAGCGGATTGGAGCCAACCGCATTTTGAAAAGATGTTGTCAATTCAGGCTCTGAATCTTCGCAATTATGTTGAAGCCTTCCAACTCACCGGAGATCTTCAGTTTAAACGTATAGCCTTGGCGCTCATGGAGTATGTCTCGCGGTTTTTAACTGATTCGCAAACGGGGTTGTTGTATGAAAGCCAAGACGCTGACGTCCGGGGAACTGAAGGGGAATCTTTCATATCTGGGGCCGAGTATTATTCACTCAATGAGAGCAAGCGATTGGCCATCGGCATCCCGTATGTGGACCAACGAATCTTTACAGGAAGTAATGCGTTGATGGCATGGGCCTATTTGCATGCCTCCTTGGTGTTGGAAAAAGTCGAGATAGGGGACTTGGCTCTTCAGATGTTGAGCCGGTTGTTTGAGAAGCGTTTTGACGTGGATAAGGGACTCGCTCATGGCGAGACGGGAGACGGGCCCAGCCTTTACGGTTTATTATCGGATCACATACTCTTTGGCCAAGCGTTACTTGAGGCTTTTAGAGTGACAGGGCAGTCTCAATTTTTGCAACATGCTGAAGTCCTTGCCGAAGTGAGCCAGCGGTTATTGCAAGATTCCGCGAATGGGGGATTTTTTGACCATCCACAGATGCCAGGTAAATTTGGTCTTCTGAACTTCCCAACCAAACCGGTGAAGGAGAATCTTCAAGCCGTCCTATGGTACCTCGATCTTTTTCATTTGACGGAGAAGCAAATATATCGTTCCATCGCCGAGAGCACGTTGCAGACAATGGTCCTGTCTCGGCAACCGCTCCCCCTCGCATTGTCAGGATTGGCTATCGATCAATGGTTTCGGATTCCTATTCATATTGCGGTGGTGGGAAATTTTGACGATGCCAGGACCAAAGTCTTATTGTTGGAAGGCCAGCGAATGTTTTGCCCTGGGAAAATCGTAAAAGGGTTTGACCCTAAGGAAGGACCGCCGAAATGGGGTGACATTGTTTTTCCCTATGACGAACGACCCGTAGCCTTTGTCTGTACTGATCGGATGTGTTCAGCTCCGGTCTTTCATGCAGAGGCCATGAAAAAGAGTGTGGCTGACATGATGGCCGTACTCAGGGACCCTGTTCAAAACTGAGTAATGCTGCCCTGTTGCCATTCTGGTGGTCTGTTCAAACCTTTTCATGTTTTCGCGAACTAAAAGGCCTAAGGATTAGCACAAAGGACCTAGTTCTTGGTGGTTTTCTTGACACGTTTTTTTTATTCCTGATATATACGGAGGTGGGTGCTGTCGGAAGATCCATACCAGGATCAGCTTTTTTATACCTGGCCGGGGTAAAAGGGGTTGATCTTATCACGTTAGGTTGTTTTCCCACGTCAACTCAATTTTATTCTTAACTAGGAGGAAGAATCATGAGGAATCGTCAGTCTTTAACTATGTCTTTTTTGGTTGGCTGCATTCTTATTGCTGCCCCATTAGTCGCCCAGGCTGGGGGAACTATTAAAGGGAAAGTCACGTTTGCTGGAGCAGTTCCCCCACCGAAAGAATTTGCGTTTTCAAAATTTCCTAATGTGGATTTTTGCAAAAAAAATGAGAGTAAAAGTGCGGATGGGAATACCCGGTTGCTGAAGGAAGTGGAAGTGGATGGAAGTAAGGGTTTAAAGAACGCGGTGGTGGCGGTTACTGATATTCAAGACAAGGCCTTTTTAGACAAAGCCGATAAAGAGGCCCCGCAATTGGTGGAAGCTGAATTGTGCGAATTTAAGCCGTATACGGGAGTAGCCGTGAGTAAGGGCCTGTTTAAGGTAGTCAACAACGATGCCGATCCAAGCGACCCTAAGTCGGCGGAAGGCGTGTTGCACAATCCGCATAGCTTTGATCAATTGGGTGCCAAGTCCAGCACGGAGTTCAATATCGGTTTGGCTAAAAAAGGCGATTCTTTAGAGAAAAGCGTTAAGCTGAAAATGTCAAAAAAAGGTTCTGTGTTGCGGTTGCAATGTGACCAGCATGAATTTATGCAAGGCTGGTATTTGCCGGTGACCAATGCGCATTATGGTGTGGCCGGTGCTGATGGAACTTTCGAAATCAAGGATGTGCCTGCTGGCAAGCACAAGCTGAGGGCGTGGCATCCCCTTGCCGGTGAAGTGGA
>JBGSSO010000367.1:0-5649 GCA_041737015.1 Nitrospirales bacterium | reverse complement strand
TTTTGGGCTCGTAGCTCCTTCAGCACGTCTAGTCCGCTTGGTTCCGCCACATACATATCCAACACGATCACTAAGGGGGATTTTTCCTTTACCAGGGGAATTACATCCTGTCTATGAGGAGGAACACAGACTTTAAACCCTTTGTCAGAGAGAAAAGCAGAAATTTTTTCTCGAAATTCCTCATGAAATGTCACAATCATAATCATCAAGATATAACCTCCCTCT
This sequence comes from Nitrospirales bacterium, assembly GCA_041737015.1. GTDB lineage: Bacteria > Nitrospirota > Nitrospiria > Nitrospirales > UBA8639 > Nitrospira_E. Next base: position 5,424 of record JBGSSO010000367.1, on the reverse strand, counting down.
CAAAATCCCAAGAAACTACTCAGCCACTCTTCCATGGTACATAGTACAAATTCTATACCATTTTCATTTCGTAAATACATTAATGAACTTTCCCTGCAACTCAAACAGCGCTGTGAGTGGCTGTCTAGAAGGGGAGATTCCTCATAGAGGCAAATTGCCCCATCTCAGGATAGTGCTGGAACCCCTTTTAGAGGAATTACTCCACACAATTTTCCTGCCCGGATATTTATTTTTGGCAGACTTATGCTCTTCGGCTCTTTCAACCACTAAACACCACTGCCAGCCAGCCCTGATTCTCTATGGGCAAAGGGTCGCCTCTGCGCCACCGGCTTATTCAGGTCCAGGAGGCCTTTTTTTCCAGCCTTTCACCAAAACAACAAAGCCGATCACCCCGATGATGAGCGCGAGTCCACCCAGTAACATTAAAGCATCCATTTATTTGTCTCCTCACGTTTGAGCACATCCCTCTCCTCAACCTTCCTGGCAATTGAGGCGAGAAATGTGCGACATGCAAAATCAGGAAAAGATCATTTAAGTCAATGACTGGACAAACACTCAGGGCAGGTATCGCCGGTCCAGATATGTCAGCATTCACAGTCCCGGAGACCTTTCCTATGAATCCTGGCTGCTCAAGGCCGCATCTTCGGACACCGTTTCAGTCGGTGATTCGTAACATCCGGCAACCAGAAGCAGTAGGAGCCAGACTTCAAAACATAAAATTTTGTGAAATGATGTCATAATGGAATCCAATTCATTATATGAGAAATGGATAGATGAACAGTTACCTCCTTATGGCCATGGGCACCTGCGCAAGAACCCGACGAGGACGGGCCACGAGGGTTTGTGCGTACTTGCTACTAGTTAACCAATAGCAAAAGAGAATGGGAAGAGGGTAAATCCTGACAAAATATTTGTCATGCCCGATCAAACGTCCAATTGACGCCGTTGAAAAGACAAAAAATTCATTTCATAAAAAAACAGCGCATTCCTTCCCCCTCAACTTGATGAGGGGGGAATGCGCAAATGCCACAAGAAAACACATCTTAAAAGACGCCCCCCAGGCTGCTGTCAGGAGCTTCACTCAGAACCATTAAGCTTTCGATCTTCCAGTTACGCATGGTCGGGATGCTGAATGGACGCCACCGACCATTGACCACCGTGAACGACCTTGTCCGTTAAACATCCCAAAATGACCTGCCCGGCACTCCTCGAAAACGGTTAGACCGATATGCATCCTCCTCTTCAACTCAATGGGATCCATGATGAATTGCTGCTGGCCGTGGATCAATTGAAGGATCTGCCGACTCCTCCTGGTGCTCTGCCTGATTCACCCCTCCCAATACGGTTCTTTAAAACTTCCAGCCAAAAAAATTCTAGATTTCCTTTTAGTGCCTAAATCCCTATATTATGTTTTTCCCCTCGTTGCGTGAAAATCCCATGCTAATTTGCTGATTTGTATGTTGCCAATCACCACCATATTTCAGGAAGTTGCTGCCCTTTTGCTGCTGACAGCGGTGATTGGAGCGATGGCAGCAGGCTTGCGCCAGCCATTGATCGTCGCCTTTATTGCGGTCGGAATCATGAGTGGTCCGTCCGGATTCAATTGGCTGCATTCAGCCGATCAAGTGGACTTATTAGCCAAAATCGGCATCACTCTCCTCCTGTTCATGGTCGGCTTGAAGCTGGATCTGCATTTGATTCGCTCAATGGGGCGGGTAGCATTGGCCACTGGCCTCGGGCAGGTACTGTTTACCTCGATTGTCGGGTATGGTCTCTCAGTGGCGTTAGGTCTCGAACCATTAGCAGCCCTCTATGTGGCCGTGGCGCTCACATTCTCCAGCACGATCATCATCGTCAAATTGTTATCGGACAAGGGCGAGATTGATTCGCTCCACGGCCGTATCGCCATCGGTTTTCTTATTGTGCAGGACATCGTGGTGGTGTTGGTTATGATCGGCCTCTCCGCCTTAGGGACAGGGGCCACGGAAAATAGCTTCGCACAGGAAATGCTCCTGGTCTTACTGAAGGGGGTTGCCCTTTTGGCCGGCGTGGGGATCCTCATGCGGTATGGCCTGCCGCAATTACTCTATCGCCTAGCCCGTACCCCGGAGTTGATGATGTTATTTGCGATCGCCTGGGGGGTCTCCCTTGCAGCGCTCAGCGAAGCCTTGGGATTCAGCAAAGAGGTTGGAGGGTTCCTGGCCGGGATTTCGCTGGCCTCGACGACGTACCGGGAAGCCATCGGTTCACGATTAGTGAGCATCAGGGATTTTCTCTTGCTGTTTTTCTTTCTCAGCCTTGGAGCACAGCTGGATTTGAGCCACCTGGGCTCTCAAGTCTGGCCGGCCATCGCTCTATCATTATTTGTCCTGATCGGGAATCCCCTGATTGTGATCATCATCATGGGAGTAATGGGATACCGGGCGAGAACCGGATTTCTGGCCGGCCTGACGGTTGCACAAATCAGCGAATTTTCATTGATCCTGAGCGCATTGGGAGTGACCCTCGGTCACATTGACGATTCAGTGATGGGCCTCATTACGCTTGTAGGTCTGATCACCATTGGACTGTCCACTTACCTGATTTTGTATTCACATCCACTATACGAACGATTCGGCACGTGGCTACAGATCTTTGAGCGCACCACCCCACATCGGGAACAAGAAGAAGATGACACGTCCGGGGAGGCCCTCAATCCGGATGTCATCCTCTGTGGCCTTGGACGCTACGGCAGCCGGATGGCCGAGGGTTTGCGCAAAAAAGGGTATGTGGTCCTGGGCGTGGATTTTGATCCTGAAGTGGTCGCACTTTGGCATGGACAAGGCTGGCCCGCCTTTTACGGAGATGCAGCCGATCCGAATCTGCCGGGTTCCTTACCTCTGAGCCGGACCCGATGGGTCGTGAGCACGATCCCGGCGACCTCGACCAACGTGACGTTACTACACGCCCTCCGCACTCATGGTTATACCAAACAATTAGGTATGGCAGCCTATACGGTCCGTGAGGCCGAATTATTGAAACAGGCCGGGGTGGATGTCGTGCTCATCCCGTTTGCCGATGCCGCCGAGCGCGCGGTGGAATTACTGAGTGATTCTCACGTCCTTGCCATGAAATCCAACAAGAATGTGTAAATAGCCCTCAGGATCCAGGATGCGCGACAAATCATACATCCCATAAACAGGCATTCAGGGGCCCCTGGTAATAGCCCACCCTGACACCAATCAGGCTCCCATCATTAAATGACTCACAGGGATGCTTCGATCGCGTAGCCTGGATTCCTCTTCATGTTATCCTTCACATACATACAATAGGGGAGTGTTGAATAATAATAATTTCCAAAAGCATATTGACCCACTGGCACATTGCATATCAGAGGCCTCGTGGCGTTCAAAAAAGTTCGTCCAGCAAGGCCGCAGTCATTTTTGGGCGCAGAGCGTACTTCCAGTACGTGAGCACGGAATAATGGCGAGAATGCCGCTGGCGGCTTTTTTCAATCGGCCCATGCAATGGAGATTCCGTAAACTCTCAAATGTTCCCATCCATGCGGGAGGTACCGTTGGCAGCCACACAGCATAGCAAAGCCCAACAAGTGGGAACCCGCCGCTATCTTCTCTCCATACGGTTTGTCTCGCTGAAAATTCCTTATATTCTTTGAAAGGCAAGACCCTCCATGAATATCTTGACCATTTTTTGGGGAATTGCGTGCAAATACCCGTTAAAATTAGGGAGGAGTCGTCTGCTTCTCAAGCATCTTTGATTCCAAGTTTTCCCAATCAACGGACACTGTTCCATCTTGGGTTTCATGAAATTTCTTCCAGGAATTCAGTAAGTTCAGGCAGGCGTGATCAATACACCGTAGATCATCAAAGTTGAGATGAACGTCTTTCTTCAATGGAACGTCGTCCAAGGCATTGGCAAATTTGGGGAGATTCACGAATGTGGCGGTACCTGAAAATTTGATGGAAATCGGTTGGTTGTCCGTCCCCCCGTCAACGGAAACCTGAAGGGTGTTGGTTGAATAAAGTAACTTCGCAAGTGCCACACCGAGCCCTGCAAGCACTCCTATTAAGAGGTTAGTTGTCACAATGGCCACAACAGTCACCGCATACACGACGACTTCTCCCCGGCCAAACTTTGAAAGTGTCCGAATAGCCTGGACATTGATGAGGGTATAGCCGGTATACACGAGAAGAGCGGCCAAACTTGCGATGGGAACCAACTCGAGAATTTCAGGAAAGAGTCCCACAAACAAGACTAACCAGACACCGTGGAACACCGCTGAGACACGCGTTCTGGCACCACTCTGAAGATTGGCTTTACTTCGGACAATTACCCCGGTCATGGGTAAAGCCCCAAGGAACCCACATAAAAGATTGCCAATTCCCTGGGCAGACATTTCCCGGTTGTATCGGGTTCGCGGTCCCGAATGCATCTGGTCGACGGCAGTGGCGCATAAGAGGGTTTCCGCACTGGCGATAAAGGCAATGGCGATGGCCATGGACAAGATGGACGGATCGAGAAGGGAGGCAAAATCCCCCATCCTCAGAAAATGGATCGAGCTACCGAGGCTGTCCCGGAATTCAATATAATCGATGGAGAGATTTTGCATGTACGCTTCTCCACTCGCGACCAATACGCCCACCAACGGAGCAGGAATAAATTGAAACTTTTTAGGCACCAGGAATTGCCAAAGAATAATGACTGCGATCGTGAGAATCCCAATGCGGGCCGATACCCAATGACTCGAGTCAATTCCCTCCTGAGGGATGAACCCTTTCCACGCGGCCTCGGGAATGGTCAAAATATTCTCAAGCCCGCTTCCTTTTGGCGTGTCCCCAATCATAACGTGAAATTGGCTTGCCAGGATGAGCACGCCGATTCCCGCTAACATCCCTTGAATCACTGCAGGGGAGACGGCTCGGAACCATTGACCTAACTGGAGAAATCCGGCCAGGACTTGAATTCCTCCTGCCACCAGAACCACTAGCCCTAGTTTGCCTAGGCCAAAACGCTGAATCACATCGAAGACTATCACGGTCAGACCGGCAGCAGGGCCGCTGACCTGCAGCGGACAACCGGCAAGGAGTCCGACAACCAGGCCACCGACAATACCTGTGATAATTCCCTTCACGGGAGGGGCGCCCGAAGCAATGGCTATCCCCATGCACAATGGCAATGCCACCAAAAACACCACAACGGACGCTAAGAAATCGCGTTGCACATCTTTCCACGTCATCGTGAAAAGCCCTTTCCAATCCACCTTCTTAATCATGAGTCCTCCCACATGCCTAATGAGGAAGAGTTTCCACTATCTAGGCATCCCTGACCTTTTTGACGTCTTTTGGGAAAACGAACTTTTCTTGATGCGGATCGCACAGCCACACCTCTCCTGTGGCGATAGAATAAATACATCCATGGAGCATG
>JBGSSO010000341.1:0-20266 GCA_041737015.1 Nitrospirales bacterium | reverse complement strand
TCCCTTTTTTCAATCACCATCTTCTCCAATCTCGCCATGACTCATTTCCTGATGACCAGAATTTTGAGCGCGATGCTCGCCATTTTTGGAGTGATTTGCCTGGTTTTTCTGTTGATTCATATTATTCCAGGCGACCCCGTTGAGGTGATGCTGGGTGAATCGGCTCAACCGACAGACAAGGAAACCCTTCGCCATGCCCTAGGCTTGGACCTCCCCCTCCATCAACAGTGGTGGATTTATTTCAAGGGGCTTTTACATCTGGATTTGGGCACATCGCTTTTTTCGGGTCGGGCGATTGTGGATCTGCTTATTGAACGCATTCCCGCCACCCTCTATCTCAGTCTCGTCTCCCTGATTGTGGCAATCGGCTTGGCGCTTCCCCTTGGCCTCGTCGCGGCTATTCGCCAACACACTCCCCTGGATTATGGCGCGATGGGGTTTGCATTGTTCGGAATGTCGATTCCCAATTTCTGGATGGGTCCTTTACTCATTTTAGTCGGCGCGCTTTGGCTTGGCTGGTTTCCCGTGAGTGGGCGGGAAGGCTGGAACTCCGTCGTGCTGCCTGCCCTGACACTCGGAACCGCCATGGCGGCCATCCTGGCCAGAATGATTCGGAGCAGTGTCCTTGAGGTATTGGGGGAGGACTTCATGCGGACCGCTCGCGCCAAAGGCCTCTCCTCAACCCGGGCGGTCTTGCACCATGCACTCCCCAATGCCCTCTTACCCATTTTGACACTCCTGGGCCTTCAGCTCGGGGGCTTGCTTGGTGGAGCGGTGATCACTGAAACGGTTTTTGCCTGGCCGGGATTAGGCCTGCTAATGATTGAAGCCATTCAACAGCGCGATTATCCGGTCGTGCAAGCGGCGGTGCTCTGTATCAGCGTGACCTATATCGTGGTGAATCTGTTCACGGATCTGCTGTATGCATGGCTGGACCCTCGCATCCAATTCACCACTGGGGAGGGTTGAAATAGTCCGCCAGCGGCGTTCTCGCCCCTTTGTCATGCTCATGTACTCAGCTGTACGTTCCGCGTGCCAAACGGGCTGCGGCCTTCCCTTCGGCAGGACTCAGGGCAGGACTGGACGGACTTCTTTGAACCCTCCCTTATTGCTCTTGATTGCCACGCAATAATATGGAGAAGATTGAAATGGGTGTAAATCTGAATTATTCAACAGCCACCACTGACTAACCATGCGTCTTTGGCTCCCACTCTCCATCATCGCCGCGTGGGCCTTTCTGGCCATCTTCCATCCCATGTTTTCCTTAACCCCTGATGCGATTGATCTCACCAACATTCTTTCCCCGCCAAGCCTGGAGCACTGGTTGGGGCATGATGAATTAGGCCGACCGGTTGCCGACCGTCTCATCAGCGGAGCACACACGTCGTTTTTTGTTTCGCTGTGCGTGGTCGTCCTGGGGGTCGGCCTTGGAAGCCTTCTCGGCGTCTCCAGTGCGTATCTCAACGGATGGGTCGATGCGGGTTTTGTGCGAATTGTGGACGTCATGCTTGCCTTCCCGGGATTACTGCTTGCCATCGCCCTCGCCGGAGCATTGGGACCGGGAATCGGCAATGTGATTCTGGCTTTGGGAATCGTGGGATGGGTGGGATATGCCCGACTGGCGAGAGGACAGGTCCTGGCCCTCAAACACGCCGATCACGTGCTGGCCGCCGAAGCCATCGGCGCACCGCCTTGGCGTATTATTCTCCGACACCTTCTGCCGTTAATCATGGCTCCGCTTATTGTTGAAGCCAGTTTTGGTGTCGCCGGCGCCATCATTGCCGAAGCCGGCCTTTCCTTTTTGGGGCTGGGAGTTCAACCGCCTGCCGCGTCATGGGGAAGCATGATTCGCGACGGGACCCGCTACATGTTAGTGGCTCCCCACCTGGTTGTCTTTCCGGGCTTGACTCTCATGGCGGTCGTTCTCGCGGCAAACATGCTGGGGGATTGGCTAAGGGATCGGTTGGATGTGAAAGAACAGATCTCCCGAAGACGGTCATGAAACATGTCGAACAGCAGACAGAAGGTGACTGCCGGTTCAATACCCACAGCCACCTTCCTGACTTCGGATTCAAAAATGAACGAAAAGTCTTTGATCGTTCAGGGTGTTGCCTTTTTTTCTGAAGGGAGCGGAAACGAGATGATGATACCGCCCATGACATCTCCCATTTTAAAATCTCGCTTGGAACTCAACAAATGCCCGTTGTGGCAGTCCACACAGGCTTTCGAGACAGCCCGATCCGCATAAATGGCTTTAAAAAATCGTTGATCGCCTCTCTTGATAATTCCACTATACACCTCATCGGGATCCTCAGCCACGACTTTTAATCCGGCCTCTTCAAAGACGGTGCTCGGCCCATTCTCCTCATAAATAGGCCACAGGCTGGCCAGACGGTACCGCAGGCCGGACCCGCCCATTTCGACTACTCGCCCTCCCATCAAGAGCATTTGAGCCGGGAGCGGAAGCGCCTTCCGTTGCTTCCAGGCCTCTGCGGCGATCACGATTCGATTCTCCTGCATGCGATCCACCACATGCGTCGTATAGAGGGCTCTGTCTGCGGCAATCACCGCATGGATATACCCAGCCACAACCTCTGGAGAGAAATTCACCTCAGTACCTGGTGCCATCCGCACTTCTGGTTCATCTTCGCCGGCAGCCTGAGCTACCTCCCAACTGCCCGTGAGCACCATTGACACAAGCATAATTCCTAAAAACAACACCCGTATTCCCATGGTCGCCCTCCTTTCGTCCGTCATCAATTCAGTGAATGAACCAACATCCTGTTGCATGGCTTTGAGCGGGCTCCCTCAGGAGACTTCTCCGGTTCTTGGACTATCGGTCATCAATTTCCCTCGTCTGCCGGGTGGCCACTCGTGGCACGCAGACAACCCGTTAAGGAATCTGGCGTCTAATCGAAGGCACAATTTCAAGCCCTTCTTCCAATAACTCCAATCCAAACCGGGGATTCTCCTCTATTTCATGCACACTGCGTCGGCCTTGCGGAGCCTCATATTGAAAATTGGCCACAGTGGCCTTCTCAGCCGTCACCGTGATGGGTTGTTCCACAAATTCCTTCATCCCGGGATGCCAGGCAGTCAACATATAGTCTCCAGGAGGAACATCGGTAAGTTCAAAGGTTCCATCCTCTGGGGTAATGGCATAATACGGGTTCTCCAACACGAGTCCCCAGGAAAACATATAGGGATGGAATCCGCACTGCATGACAAACACATTCCGTCCTTTCCGTAAATGAATTTTTTCCACCATCGGTTCACCGGGAAGGTGTTTCTTGCCAAATATTCCCGCCACCTTGTGAAACGGGTTCATCGGTAAGGGACGATTGAACAACACCCTGGCCCCTCGCTCTCTAGCCGTTTCATAGCCCTGAATGTCATGCTCTACCGGATCCATGTTGACCACGGTCAGTTCGTCCCCATCGCGCAATACATTCACAAACGGAATAAAATCACAGTCGACCGATTCGATCCTGACCTTAGGCATGTGGAACGGTTTCCCTTTTTCAATGTCTTTGAGATAGACCACCACATCCTTGAGGCTTTGATCAGGCCCGATAATAAAATCCTCAACAAGGCGCCAACCGGTTCCCGTCGAGATTGTCCCGCAAAACACCGGATCGGGAATCGTCACCAGATTGAAGGCCATGGGTCTGGGCCTTTCTCCCGTAATGGTCACTTTCCCTTGAATGGTTCCCCCATGAGTCACCGTGCTTTCATCATAGGACCAAGCCGTTTGCGCGATAAGAGCCATCAGCCCAACCGCTACGATCCCATTCCATATCATTCGGCCCTTCATGCTTCCCTCCTCAAAATGAAATGATCGCCATCGTCTTTGACATTCTATCGAACCACCTACTCAAAAAAAAGCGGGGAAGCCGAAGAGTGGCTTCCCCGCTTTCGCTTACCCTCGGAATGAGGGTATGGCTTACTTCGCTACGGTAGGAATAATTCGCGGCTCGCCATTGGGCTCATCAAGAGCCGCTTGTTTGGAAGACATTGCCGAACCATCCAATGGCTGAATCCGTTGATCCGTGTTCGGCAACACCCGGAGATAGCCCCATTGCCCCGACTGGGAATAGGGTAACCGGCCATTGCTCCACACATAATCTCCGGCTAAGGACCATTTGCCTCCAGCCGAGGGCAGGAAGACATCCAAACCTTCCGAACCCGAGAACTCCACGGTGCTAATCATATCCGCACCGGGCAGGAAGGGTTCGATCGGCCATTCATGCTTCTCCACCGTGAACATCCCGTTCTGCTCACTGCTGGCGCCAAAGACATGTATTCGCACTCTGTCGCCCGCATGGGCTTCAATCACCGGTGTCGCAGGATCCTGCGGCTTGTCCACTTGGCACGGTTGGAACATCCGGCCCAACGAACAACCGGTTTCTTCCCGATGGAGATAGGGTTCGGCGCGATAATTGACCCCGGTCAGCCCTGCTACGTTTTGCACATAGGGCATAAAGCTGGTCCCGATGATGTTATCCTCGTCCTGGAAATACAAGGCGACATCCCGGTAGCTCGCCCGGTTTTCATACCCTTCGATCGTCCGATCCACGATCACATCGGCATTCCAACTATTTTTCAGGGAAATATCTTCCCCGGTTTTGGGATCACGGTACTGTGATCCTTTGGGTCCGATAATGATTCCCCCGAACAGGCCGTTGCGGGGATTCATGGCCACATTCCCCCAATCCCACACTAAGCTTTGCGTTTCGCCATTGAAGGGATCCGCATAATACGTGTAGGTCCGGGATTCACCAGACGCCACCGTTTGGTCGCCGGGATTGTTCCCCAAATTTACGCCTTGGGAATCTTTGGGATCGAATGCCAATCCGAAGGCCGAGAACGAGGCTCGCCCTTCCTTGAGCTTGTTCGTCAATTTGACTTGGATGCAGTCACCCACGTTGGCCCGTAACGTTAACGGCATGGGTTGCACATCACCGGCGACCTTTTGCACCTCATCTTCGAGGACATAGATCTTGGCTTCAGGATTGCGCAATTCAATCTTGCGTTCAAAATCGACTTCAATCGTTTCCGGAGCATTGCTATTAAAGCTCATCCCCGGATGATCCATGGCCACCACGTTGAAGCTCTTCACGGGAGCCTCTTTGGGACACACCGGCAATCGCTCCGGGATGCCTTCCTTGCCATACGCCTTATTCGGCAATGGCTGCAGATCACCGACCGGCTTGTCTAAGACCCGAATCAGCCCCCAGGTACCTTCAGAAAACTTGGAGCTGCGGCCATTAAAGAACATATAGTCACCGGCTTGATGGCGCGGGCCACCCGCTTCCGGAATGACCAGGTCATACCGTTCGGCAATCCCCACATGCAGCGAATGTTTCCGATTGGCTTCTTGCGCATACCGTTCTGACCAGAAGGTATGGCCGGATAACGTGAACACGTTACTTTCATTCATCGTCACGTCAATTAATCTAAACACAATGGCATCACCCAAGTAGGCCCGAATCATGGCCGTGCTGGGATCGCCATGCACTGCACTGCTGAAGAGCTTGGAGGGATCCGGATTATTGACCAATCGTTGTGCGAATGGCTCCGCCCGGAAATTCAACGCTCCTCCCGTCGTATGCGTGCCGCCATTCAGGAACGGCATGGGCGTCATTTTAATCTTGTCGTTCGGCGGCATGATAAACGACACCGTCCGACCCGCTTCCAAGGCCACATCCACCGGTTGCCCTGGAGGATTGCCCGCCGTCACGATATTTACCGTGTGCGGCACCGTATCCATGAGATGCACCATCAATTCACGGAAGCTGCCGGCCACATCATGCCCGACCCGCTCCACCGCATGAATATCGGCTACGGGACCCGAGCGAATCCGTTTGCCGGTCTTCGGATCATGCCATGTCGAGTTGAAGGGTTCGGCAATCATGGTCCCGACCGCCCCGTGTGGCCATGTCGTACCACCAAAGGCATGGTCATGCCAGAATACACTGCCCACATCGGCATCTACCCAGAACCGTTGCCGGACATATTCCACCGTCACAATGTCATTGACCGGATGGGCATTCTTCAAGGGCTGGGCAAAGGTCAACGTATTGCCATTGATCTTGACAATCCGTTGCACCTCCTGGCCTTTGACATTATCCGCACCAATCAGGATCGGAATGCCTACATGATATTGCTTGGCATTCGAGACATCCAGGGTTTTATCCCCTTTTTTGTTAGCCTTGGTGACCTTCGCATTCATCGGCACCGGCAACCCTTTTTTGGTGGGTTTGTCAAATTGTGTAAACGGCCGCATGGACTGTTCATACGAAAATCCTGAAATCACGCCATCGGAGGCTTGATTGTCAAACTGGAAGAAATGGAAATGCGTGTTGATCTTGGACGATTGGAAGTTGGTGATATCGTCATCCAACCACTCACTGGTCAGTGTCCAATCGATGCAATCATACACATTCGCCCGGACCACCAACGGAAACTTTTTGTTATTGTCGGCTCGAACCGCTTCCTCTTCCTCCTGCACGACATACAACAACCCGTTGGGGTCCACAATCGCCGGCTCTTTTCCTTGGGCAGCCGACAATTCAATCGGCAACTTAATGAAATGAATTTTGTAATCCTCTGACCCGGCCCGAGTCGGACACAAACTCCAGGGACCATTCTCGCCTGGCTTGGCCGGTTCGACCGACCGCGTACCATCCGGGTTCAACCGGATCATTTCCAACCAGGGGGCTGGATTATGATCATTGGAGAACGGCACACGTTTGCCAAAATGCGGCGTCACCCATGGCCATGCCACTTTTCCGGTTGTCGGTTCAAACAAAATGCCATGTCGTTCGCCAGCTTTATATCCTTGCAACTCTGGATGATATTTTGGATTACCACCCAGCGTGGCTTCCTTTTCACTCATGGCCTTATTGCCTTGCCACACCCAATCCATGACCGTGGCGTCATAGGCCATCAGTTGACCCTTTTCATCGTCTTTATGGCCGGGCTTGCCTTGATTGCTGAGCTGCATTTCCACCCAGTCTTTGATATTCACGACCGCCGGCTCGGCTTTCCAATCGCTTTTGCCTTTATCCACAATTTTAAATTGTTTGCCAAACCAACTGACGTTCTTGCCCACCAGTTGATCAGAGGTCACCGGCTTGTGTATCCGGCCTAACCGATCAGGCAATTCCCGTAAAGGAGCCATCACGTCATTTTGAATGCCTGGCTCTTGCATGGTGTTATACACCCGCCAATACCCCCACATGCCCGCCACATAGTGATGGGCCACATGGCAATGGAACAAGAAGTCCCCTGCTAGCCATTGGCACAGACCCGAGCCGCACTCGGTTTCCAGATCCAATGCTTCCGAAGGCCCAATCGCTTCCACATCAACCCGGTCGGATTTCGTACGGACGATGGGGTATTTCACCGGCCCGTTTTGCCCGGTATTCCAGACAGGCATTTGAGTTGCCCGTGGGCTGCGTTGCCATCGAATCGACCCACCATGAGGATGATGGGAATGAAAGACTTCCGATCCGCCATGCACCACACGGAATTTGGCAGGGTCACCTAAATAACTTCGTGGAATGGTCGGGGCCGCATCACCAAAGGTATAGGAACTATAGGCCATCGACTCATCTTCAAATCCAAAGTATTCATGTTGCACATGCATGTTATTGATGCCGAACGGCTCGCTTCGATAGTTCAGCGCCCGCGCACCGGGACGATAGGCATCCGTGAGCGGATCCCGTTGAGGCAGGAAGTCCCCATGCTTGTTGACCGGACGAAACGCTTCATCACCGACTTCATGATAAATCAGGACAAATTCCCGGAAATCCGGACCGGTCCCGTTATCAATCATCACCTGCCAACCACTCGTGGCTTCCGTGGCCGGTCCCGTGCCTAAGGGCTCATAGTAATTCGACCCACGGGGTTCTACGACGAACACACCGAATAATCCCATAACCGTGAGTTCCCGATCATTGCTAAAGGTATGGAATTGCTTTCCACCTTCTTGCGTGTCGGGATGGATGTACCATTCCATTTCAATGGTTTTACCTTCGGCTGCCACCGTGTCAGGATTGGTGGTTAGCGCCGGTTGGCCGGTTTGGCTCATCACCATATCCGAGCCATTGATATGCAGACTGACTTCTTCGCCGAATTCCAACTTGTTGTGAAGAGTGACTTTGACGCAATCGCCTTGATTGCCACGGATTACCAACGGCTGAATCCACTGATCCTGGATCCCGTTTTTAACGGCTCCCGGATCAGCATGCCCTTCGATCTCACGAGCCGCCGCATTTTTGGCTTCTTCTTCGCGGATCTTGTCAATATTTTCAGTTAAGGCATACATGTACCCCGGATAATAATCAAGCCATTGATTAAGGCTGATTTCCACATTGATGGCTGATACATCGTAATTTCGGACGGGTGCTGTCTTGGGACATAACCCTCCTTTCATAGACACCGGCTCGACGCCGGTATTACTGGCCAGCAGGCCATTCGCCGGCCCGCCTCCATATTGATGAATCATCGACATGGAATCAAACGCACCCGTGTCGGCACCCTTATGCTCCATGTCCTTCTGCATTTGCTGCATCATGCGTTGATGCTGCTGCTCAACCAGAGCCGCGCGCTCAGCCCGACCTTCCATCGCATCTTCCACAATCGTCTGGCCCTTGAGCTGCTCTGCCCAACCAGGAGACTGCGAGGCCATTCCTGTCTGGTGGGCGTGTGGAGGAGATGCATTTTCAGCACTGACAAAGGATGGGGTAGCCCAGAAGGTCGCCCCTCCCATCAGCGCCAAGAATACAGACGCAGTTAGAAATCTACTCTTGCCGTGATACATTCTCCGGCCTCCTTACTTATGGGGTGAATAAAGATCCAGTTTTTACTCTCAACCAGACAACTCGTTTCAACATTTCCATTTTCTCGAAGAACGGCCCGACCTTCTACCTTAATTATTTGAGTACCGTTTAAGTGCCGACGCCAGGAACCCTCTTTGGAAGGTCGGGCATTCCGGAGGCCGGTCCATCACACCCAACCCAGCGCCGGCATCCAATTGAACCCGCAACATCGATGCCAATACACACTCATCCATGCTACAAACCGCAAAAGCCTTTACTGGGAGGGGTTCAGGAAACAGTCAGGAAGGAATGGAAAAATGCACAACGGGGCAGAATGTCCAATACATTGGACCAACTTTTTCATGCATTTGTAATTTCAACTAAAAATCAAACAGTTGCACGTCCAAAACAATGGACACTTGAAAGCTTAGAATGGGGATTTTTGGGGCAATAAACTGGGCAGAATAAGAAATATGATCATCCGGCAATTGGTTGTAGAATCCGGAGCGACCAATATACACAAGGCATGTGCGGCAAGGAAGGATCTGAACTATCAACTCCTTCTCGATACCTGTTCGGCTTTCATCTCCATGACAATCCTTCCTTCCTCTCCTTCACAATATGCATGGGTGAATCGAGGGGTCGCCCAAATTGTCCTACTTGGATTTCGAGCCTCATGCGGTGGAAGAAAAAGACATGTCCATCGTCAAAAGAAATTTCCTTAATATCTAAATCCAATCCTGACTCATTTTTATGAACTCATGCACATTCTCTTTCTCAATCCTTATGAGATGAGACGGGGGAGCCGCACCATTTTGTGCAGCTCCCCCGAAAATTCGACAGTTCTCCCCTTAACGATGATTAGGGCTGCATCATCGCCGTTGGCAGAACTTTTGGCTCAGGTTGAGATTCCACCCGTTTGGCACTCGACATCGTCGCTCCCAAGGGAAGAATTCTCTGATCACCTGTCGGCAGGACTCGCAAATACCCCCACTGACCAGCCTGTTGATAGTTCAGACGAGCATTCGCCCAAATATAATCCCCAGGAATTCCTGCAGGTCCACCCGCCCCCTGGCGGAGGAACACATCCAGGGTCTCTGATCCACCGAATTCGACCACACTGATCATATCGGCCCCCGGCATGTAGGGTTCGATCGGCCATTCATGGCCTTCGACCTGGAACATCCCGTTTTGCTCACTGTTGGCCCCGATCACGTGGATCCGGACAGAATCCCCCGCATGAGCTTCGATCAAGGGGGTAACTGGATCTTCCGGCTTATCGACCACGCAGGGCTGGAACATCTTGTCCAGCGTACATCCCTGCTCCTCCCGGAATTTATCCGGTTCTGCACGGTAATTCACGGAGGATAATCCGGCCACGTTCTGCACATAGGGCATGAACGAGGTCCCGATAATGTTATCCTCATCCTGAAAAAACAACGCGACATCGCGATAGTTCCGCTTACCGACGTTCTCAACCAACGTATGATCGATGATCACGTCCGCCCGCCAGGCGTTCTTTTGCGAGAGATCTTCGCCTGTCACAGGATCCCGATACTGTGAACCCTTTGGCCCGACGATCACAGCGCCATACAACCCGTTTCGCGGATTGAGAATGATATTCCCACCATCCCACACTAACGAGGTCGTTTCTTTGTTGGCTGGATGGGCGTAGAAGGTGTACGTCCGACTTTCACCGGGCGCCACCGTTTGATCGCCAGGATTATTCCCCACGTTGAGTCCATGAGAATCCTTTGGATCGAATGCCAGACCCGGGGCGAAGAAGGACGCCCGGCTCTTGGCCATCTTGTTCTTCAGATGAACCTTGACGCAATCGCCGAGATTCACACGTAAGGTGAGTGGATTCGGCATCACGTTACCCGCTACCTTCGTGGCTTCCTCTTCGAGCGCAAAGATCTTTCCGTCTGGCACGGTCATTTCAATCTTTCGCTCAAAGTCCACTTCGATCACATCCGGGGCGTTGGGATGCAACTTCAACGGTCGATCCAAGGATACGACGTTGAAAGACTTCACCGGCGCATCCGCTGGACACAACGAACTCGGCACAGGAGGAATTCCGAGCGGATTCGTTCCCATCGGAAGGACCTGGAGATCAGGCACTTTTTTATCAAGCACCCGAATGATTCCCCATCCACCCTCGGCGAAGTGCGAACTCCGTCCGTTGAAGTGGATGTAATCTCCAGGCATGCCCTGGAAACCACCCGCCTTGGTCACGAGGTCATACCGCTCAGCAATCCCCACATGGATGGAGTATTTCCTGTTGGCATCACCTGCATACCGTTCCGTCAGGAAGGTATGGCCGGACAGCGTCCAGACATGCGACTCGTTCATCAACTGATGCAACAGCCTGAACACAATCGTGTCTCCGACATAACTTCGAAGCAACGGCGTATCCGGATCGCCATGAATCGCGCTACTGAACAACTTCGAGGTATCGGGATTATTGTTCAATCGCAACGCAAACGGCTCAGCACGGAAGTTAAATCCACTCCCGGTTGTATGCGTTCCCCCGTTCAAGAAGGGGTTGGGAGCATTTTGAATTTTTTCAGGCATTTGGAACGAGACCGTTTTCCCAGCTTCCAATGCCACCTCGATGGGCTGCCCTGGAGGGTTCCCAGACTGAATGACGTTGACGGTGTGAGGCACCGTATCATGGATGGAGACCATCAACTCACGGAAACTCCCGCTGACCCCAAAGCCGACAGGTTCATTGGTATGAATATCCGCTATCGGACCGCTATACACCAGCTTCCCGTTCTTCGGGTCATGGTAAGTGGATCCAAATGGCTCGACGATCGTGGCACCGAACCCGCCATGCGGCCAGGTGGTTGCCCCGAACGCATGATCGTGCCAGAACACCGTTCCGGTATCTGCATCCACCCAATACCGGTATCGAACGAACTCTGGTGTCACGATATCGCCGACCGGATGATCATGCTTCAGTGGTGTCACAAACGTGATCGCATCGCCCTTGATCTCCTTAATTCGGACGACTTCCGAACAACTCCGATCACGTTTCAGCGAGGTCGTCATGTCGTTGTCCGGTTGCAAACAATCCGCACCCACTAACAACTCGGTATTGACATGATATTTACTGGCCCCTTCAGCCATCTTGATGTTGATGGACTTGGCCCCTCCCTTGACCGCCTTGGTCAGCTTGCTATTCATTGGAACCGGCAAGCCGGCCTTCTTCGGCTTCGAAAACATGGTAAACGGCCTGACGGACATTTCCCATTCCATTCCAGAGATCACACCATCAGAGGCCCCGGTGTCGAACTGGAAGAAGTGGGGGTGAATATTGATCTTCGACGACTGGAAGTTGGTGTAGTCATCATCGTCCCATTCGCTTGTCAGAATGGAATCGACGCAATCATACACATTGGCGCGAAGGACCGCCGGGTACTTCAAATTATTGTCGGCCCGCGTCAATTGTTCTTCTTCGTGAAGCACATAAATCAGACCGTCTTTGTCGACGATCGATTCCTGGTTCCCCTGCTTCGGCGTCAGTTCAATGGGGAGCCGGATGAAGTGAATATTGTTCACTCTCGGGACATTGGCCCCTTCCGGACAGAGACTCCAGCGACCTTGCTCACCCGGCTTGGCCGGATCCGAAGTCCGCTCCCCGTTCTCATCCTGGTGAATCGGCTCCAGCCAGGGGGCGCCGCTATGGTTCGCGGAGAATGGCACACGCTTTCCAAAGTGAGGCTTCAAGACCGGCCAGGAGATTCTGCCTGTGGTCGGGTCAAAGAGGATGTCCGGCCTGGTACTATCATCCCACTTGGCGGCAGTAGGATATTTCGGATGCGCGGTGGTGCTTTCCCGCTCCCCCTTCGCCGCGTTTCCGTCCCATTTCCAGTCCCACACGGTGCCGTCATAGGCCATGATCTGGGCCTTTTCGTCATCCGTATGTCCTGGCTTGCCCATGGGCGGTATCCACATCTCGACCCAGTCTTTAATGTTCACAACCGCCGGGTTGGATTTCCAGTTCGATTTTTGACCCTTCTCGACGATCTTGAACTGCTTGCCGAACCAATCGACAGTGGTCCCGACCAGTTTATCGGAACTCACACCTTTTTTGATTCGCCCTTGACGATCGGGCAATTCACGCAAGTCCTTCATGATGTCAGTTCTGACGTCTCCGACCTGCAAGGTGTTGTACACGCGTCCGTATCCCCACATCCCCGCCACATAGTGATGGGCCACATGGCAGTGAAACAGGAAATCTCCTGCCAAATGCTGGCATCCACCGGATCCGCATTCGGGTTCAAGGTCCAACGCTTCGGACGGCCCGATCACTTCCACGTCCACACGGTCCGACTTCGTTCGCACGACGGGGTACTTCACGGGACCATCTTTTCCAGCGGACCAAAATTCCTGTTGGTCCGCGCGTGGGCTTCGCACCCACCGGATCGATCCGCTGTGCGGATGGTGCGAATGGAACACTTCGGATCCCCCGTGCACGATCCGATATTTCGTGGGATCTCCGAGGTACGCTCGTGGAATGGTCGTCGGTGCATCACCGAATGTATAGGCGCTGTAAGCCAACGATTCATCCTCGAAGCCGAAGTATTCGTGCTGCACATGCATCTCGTCGATGCCGAAAGGCTCACTACGATAATTTAAGGCACGACCGCCCGGACGGTACGCATCGGTCAACGGATCGCGTTGAGGCAAAAAGTCCCCTTTCTTGTTCACCGGCCGGAACGCTTCGTCTCCGACCTCGTGATAGAAAATCACGTGCTCCCGGAAATCAGGCCCCGAACCATTGTCGATGATCGCCTGCCATCCTGATTTCAATTCAGGAGCCGGGCCCGTTCCCAGAGGATCTAAATATTTTGACCCTGCCGGCTCGACAATCAATGCGCCAAAAAGACCCATGACCGTCAATTCCCGTGCATTGCTGTAGGAGTGAAATCTTCTGACCCCTTCTTGAGTTTGGGGCTGAATGTACCATTCCATATCCACACTTTTACCGGGCTCTACAACCGTCTCGGGATTGGAAGTGGATGCCGCTTTCCCCGTCGCGGACATCACCATGCTTCCACCGTTCACATGGAGGCTTCCACTTTCAATTTCCATTTGGTTTCGAAGGGTGATTTTCAAACAATCCCCTTGGTTGGCGCGGATGGCGAGAGGCTGGATATAATCCCCCTGCAACCCTGTTGTCACGGCTCCCGGATCGAATCCTTCTTGATCCCTCGCGGCTTTATTTTTCGCCTCTTCAGCTCGGACCTTATCAATGTTGTCCGTTAACACATACATGTACCCAACGTAATAATCCAGCCATCGATTGAGCGTAATCTCCGTGTCGATCATGGAGATATCGTAGTGTTTGGTTGGCACACCAGCTGGGCATTTTGCCCCCGACCCGATGGACATAGCCGCATCAGGATCAACCGCTAACAAATAGCTTGATCCATCTTGACCCATGTACTGATGCATCATCGACACATTATTAAACACCCCGGAGTTCGCTTGGACTTGCGCATCCTGTTGTGCCTGCTCTTCAAGTCTTCGCATGATACGATGATGTTGCACTTCGATTTTTTCAGAAAGACCTGCCCGCCCTTCCAATGCATCCTCCACACGGGTTTGCCCTTTCAGTTGCTCGGCCCAACCGGAGGATTCCTGATGAGCCATTCCCGTTTGATGAACGTGTGGTGAAGGAGAGGCATTTTCAGCACCAACAACAGATGGGGTAAGCCAAAAGCTGGTCCCTCCCATCAACGCCAAAAACATCGACGCAGTTAGAAATCTACTCTTGCCAGGATACATTCTCCGGCCTCCTTAATTTATGTGGTGAATAAAAACCCTGATTTTTTTTGCGCTCCATCAGCACACTCGCTTCCATCATTTGAAGACGTTCGTTCCTTCCATGAATGGCCCGGCTGCCTGCTTTATTTTGTGCCGACGCCTGGTTCCCTCTTTGGGAGGTCGGGCATTCCGGAGGCCGGTCCATCACACCCTATTCAGCGTCGGCGATTGAATTTCTGAGCAACAACAGTGCCAAAGAAAACCTATCAATACTCCAAATGACAGGAACCAATACTGGAGAGAATTTCAGGTCACAAACAGGAGGGAGGAGACAACTGCACAACGGTAAAAATTTCCAGCACCTTGGACGGACTTTTCAACGCCATGAAATTTTCATTGAAAATTCAATCGGTTGGACGTCTAAAATACTGGACAATTAAAAGCGGAAAATGAGGATTTTAGGGACAAAGAAACGGAACAGTTCAAGAAATATGATAGTCCCGCAATTTGTTGTAGAGGCTGGATCGACTGATACTCAAGGCTCGTGCTGCGCGAGTCTTATCTCCCTTCGCATCCCGGAGGGCTTGGAGGATTCTTGACCGTTCCGCTTCCTGGCGAGCAATTTTCCCGATCGAACTCAAATCGCTTTTATCAGGTCGCAACGGACGATCGGCAAAAAAGTCTTTCACTTCAATTGTGGAATTCGGGCATGTGACGACCACCCGTTCAATCAAGTTTTCTAATTCCCGGACATTCCCAGGCCACGAATGGTGCACGAGAGCCGTTTGAGCATCCGGGCTGATATGCATCGGATCACGCCCGTGCTTTCGGGCGCATTGCACCAAAAAATACTTCACCAACAATGGGATATCTTCTCTCCGTTCCCTCAAGGGCGGCACGGTTAGCGGGAGGACGGCGAGCCGATAGTATAGATCCGCACGAAACAACTTGGTTGACACAAGATGTTCCAGAGGTTTATTCCCGGCGGAGATGACCCTCACATTCACCTTGATGGATCCATTACTCCCCACGGGCTTGATTTCGCTTTCCTGCAAGACGCGAAGTAAGCGGGCCTGAAATGCCGGAGTGGTATCAGTAATTTCATCCAAAAAAATCGTGCCGCCTTCGGCTTCTTCAAACAAGCCTTTGCGATCAGCTACCGCTCCGGTAAAGGATCCACGCACATGGCCAAATAATTCGCTTTCCAGCAAGGTTTCGGGCAATGCGCTGCATTCAACCACAATAAAGGGCCGGAGGCGTCGACGACTCAAGGCATGAATGGTCTTCGCCACCAATTCCTTGCCGGTTCCACTTTCCCCTTGAATGAGGACCGTTGCCTCACTCGCCGCGATCAATCGAACCATTTCCACCAATTGTTGAATCGGCTCACTGTCTCCTATAATCGTGGGAGGTAAAGTCTCCGGGAAGGAATCCCCCAGCTGTATAGGCAGGTCCGATGAATCCTGGTCCTGTGGAACCACCAGAACACTCTCACTCCCACGAGCCCCCATCAATATCGCAAAATGGGTCATCCCGGTCGCGCTTTTCAACGGCACCGCGCGTGGAAACGGACATCCAGGCGTGACGAAGACGGAAGAGGAAGGACAGGGTAATATATCCAGACCTTGAACGTCAGACTGAAAGAGTTCCATTGCGTGACAGGGGTCACATGGGGTCTGCGGGTTGGAAGCAAGTGAATCGGAAGAAGGAATGGATGGAGAAAGAATTAAAGGGCAGTCTTTCGCGATTTTATGGGCTGAGGGATTGGCATACACCAATTCCTTCTGAGGATTGAAAATCACGACCGGCTCATCCAAATGATGGGCCAGAAACTTTAATCCTTCAATCCGCGCATTCAAAGACACGGCAGAATCAGAATCCTGATGCACTAACGATCCGGCCATCGTTAACCCTTTCTGTTCTCGTTCATTGCCTCATAAAAAAGGAAGGTTCCCGCAGGGATTAACCAAACACGTTTGACAAATCCACGCCTTCAAATCAGAGATACGAAGAGGCTTTTCGAAATATCCCTTGACACCACATTCTAACGCTTTCGCTTTGGATTGACTATCTCCATACGCAGTCATGACGACAATCGGACATTCCGGTGCTCCTTCCTGGAGCCGACGCAAATAGGGAAATCCGCCATCCGGCATTTTCAAGTCAGTCACAATCACATTTGGCACCACGGCCCTTAGAACATTCAAGGCATCTGTCCCATTCTCTGACTCGATCACTCGACACCCTTTTTCTTGAAGGGCATCCACAAGCAGTGTCCGCATCGCTTCATCATCATCCACTACCAGAATGGTACATGATTGCCCGCTTTGTTTTACTGGAGGGATAATTGAGGACATTACCGCACCCTCCTACGAAACATGACACACCTCTCGAGCCAACTGAACATGCTCATAATACACGTAAACTCAGCAAGTTCTGGGCCCCTGGCGCCTATGTGGTACGTGCATAAATTGGCCCATTTTGTCCTTAAACACGCGGCTCAGGGAGGTCATCCTGTGGATTTTTTCTACACTTAATTGAGAATCTTGTTACGCAACCTGAGGGAAATCTGGATTTTTCATGCATATTTAGTTAGAGAAGATAATGGAAAATTGATTCCATCTTCAGGCTAATCGTCCTCATCATCCTTGTCCTCATCTTCAACGTCCAACTGTCCCCCACGATGGCACTTCAGACATTTAGCAAAATGCCCGAGTCGATGAGCACCCTCTCCTTTCCGAATCAACCGTTCAACATAGGAATTGTGTAGAAGAATGCCATCCTGTTTTCCGGCCCCCGCTTTTGTCACGTGGCAATCAGAGCAGGACGTCGCGCCCGTGGCGCGAAAAATCAATTCTCCATGAGGATTTTCGACCCTACCGATCGTGATGGCCGTTAACACACCTCGATGCTCCGTGTGACAAACCAGACAAGCTTGGCCGGTTTGAATCGCCTCTTGGTGCAATTGGCGTACATCCGGTTCGGATCGAGATCGAAAGGCTTCCAACGTATGACAGGCCAGGCACTTTTGCGGTGTGGCTCCTCTAAACGGTTCATGACAGGACATACATCTCGCAATGTCAGTGTGATACCGACTGAGATCTCCAGGTGCCCACAAGGCTTCAGTGAAAAAAGGAGAAGCCCAGGCCAGAGCCACAATGATCAGACCTGTCAGAGCCCAAATAAAGGGCGCAACCCATGGTCGACGACATCCCATGATTTAGAAGCCCCCGAAAAAGAGGGCTCCTCCGATGTGCAGCAGCGTGAAAGAGACAAATGACCACGTTAAGGGGCCGTGAAGACATTTCCACCATCGGAGCGTCTCTTCTTGTAACGCGAGACCATGCAGATGGGCCTCAATCGCCTCCTCGGTCATCCCTTCAAAAGCCAGCTCATGCCGTCGTTCATACAATGTTCGAAACGCCAGATAATGCAAGGCCTGTCCGGTGATCCCACTCATTACCACCAGGACCATGGCGATAAGAGCAATGATCGGCACCAAGGCGTGAAAATGCACACCGGCATGGACAAAAATCACTAAGGGGCCAACAATCCCGAAGACGATGTGGACCTGAAACCATCCGTGTGACCAGACCTGATTAGGATACATCCACCGTCTAAGTGGATACACAAAGGTCAGCCCAATGAATACCAGGCCGGTCCAACCTACCAAGTGAGCCACTTGCGTGTGACCGAAGGGCCTGTCTGCTCTAACGCTCAAAAGGAATTCCAGAAAAAGGGCACCGGCAACGGTTAGAAAAGTCAAACCGAGGACCAAAGTTGTACGACGGGAAAGAGACGGGATCATCAAGAATAATTCTCACTCCTCATCGCAGCAGGTGCATTCATCGTTCAGGAGGGCTGGTGAGTCCACACGGGAGAAGAAGGAGGGAGGAGGGCCCGTAATTTTGTTTCAATGACCTCAGGGTCCTTGATGCCACGGAATCGAACACTCCGGCCTGAATCCTCGCAGTGAACCACAAGGGTCCCGATTCCCAACATCCTGGCTATCGGCCCCTGCATGACTTCGACAGATTTGAACATCCCGAATTCCACGCTGGCCATATCCTTTCCCGAATACCCATTCCTCAGTACCACGCGCTTGGACGTGAGCAGATATTTGCCCCAATATCGAAGCACCGCCACCAGCCCCAATAATATTCCTGCGCCGACAACCCATAGTTCCCAGCCGGAAAATCCTAGCCGAAGAAGGAAGAACCCTCGCAATCCTGTCCATAGACTAAAAAAATACAGCCATGTAAATTGCCCCCACGAGGGATAGCCCTCCCAGAGAATCCGTTCGGGATCTCCGGGCTCACTCATACCTTGCATCCTTCGTGTTTAACACCTGGATATTTTTCCCCTTCTGAAAAAAGACTTCAAACACACATCTTCACCCCAGAAACACGATAACGCACGGTATCATGATTTTTGGCACACATGAGGTCTCTCTTGCGACCTCTATGCCAATAGACCCTTTACCGCCGAGAAGCGGTTTAAAGGAGAAGAGGGGAATGGATCCCGTCTGAGGCCAGGCCATTGACGACAAACGCGCCACCGCCAGGGAGTCAATTTGGTGATTTCTGCCCCACTAGGGAGTGGAGAGCAGAAAGGACCATTGTCAACGATGACCAGACCAATGGGCCTAGATTAGACAAAAAAGAGGAGGATGTCCGGGGAAAAAGATGAGACTGGTAAAGTAGACACCACCCCGGGAAAAAGGGACATAGATGGGATGCGAGATCAGCTTGAAACACAGCCCTGGAACATCCCGGTGGGACGGACTGCGTTGATATGGTTGCTCGCTGGTTATGACTGGTTAGAGAAAAAATCCTCTAGACAGCCAAGGATAATCTCTTCAGCAGCTCAGATAGGGATAACCCATGTCCCTTGGCATTTGGCGAACAGATGGCGCACCAGACCCCATAAAGGCCTCCATTGGAAAGGCAGGCTTTTTCCCCATTGATCGTAAAGTCTCCACAATTCGTTCGGGACGCCCCCAGTCGCTCCAAGTGACATCATCAAGCTCCATGACACCTAATTGACCGGCAAGAGGTTGCAAGACATCACGGGAAAAATTTCGTGTAGGCATATCCTGATAAATAGCCTGGAGGGTCGACCCTTCGGCCGGAGTCCCGATTTGCCTTCGTAACCCTTCAAACCGCTCCATCATATCTGGAAAGCACAACCATCCGGATTTCCACAGAGTCTCGACTTTGGTCACCAGCACCAGGGTGTTCCACAAGGCTCCCTCCGACATCATTCGCTTGCCATCAACAGCCGCCGGTTTTTCTACAAACGATTGAATGCGACGGATAGAGGTCCCACCACTCCATCCGAGCACTCCTCCCACGGACATCCACCCATAATCAAGCTCCAGATGAGACGGACGAACGCCCATGAGAATCATTCGGTCAGATAAAAATTCTACCGCTCGCACAGCCCGCCGCACCGCGGCCACAAAGCGATCTTCGGGACAAATAAAATGATCGGCGGGCAAGAGGACCACGACCGCTTGAGGATCCCAGGCTCTCACATACGTAAGAGGAAGAAACACTCCCGGCGCCGTGTCACAATTTCGCGGCTGAAAGATCAGCGTGCCTTCATCTTGCCTCGTGCAATGATGTTCCAAACTCTGCTGATGTGTTCGACCAACAACCGTCACT
>JBGSSO010000316.1:0-5973 GCA_041737015.1 Nitrospirales bacterium | reverse complement strand
ACACCTCAAAGGCAGTGGTTTTTTCAAGGAGATCCGCTGAGGACCAGTATCGATATCTAGAAAAAGATTCTCTGACGACAATCATTGATTTGAGTGAAGAGAAACGATCTTTAGTCCTATCAACATCAAACATGTTTGATTGAAGGAAACCTATGAAATCATTTGTACGGGCTCGGATCATCGGACTCGTGATCATGTTGGGCTGTCCACTTCCGGTATTGGCTACGGTCGGCTGGGAAACGGGGGATATGGTGCTGGATTTCGGGCTGAATCTGGAATCCGGAGAACGTACGGTCTTGGTAGATAAAGTTGAAGTCGGAGAATCGTTCTTTGTTGAACTGACCTGGAAACTTAATGCGGAAAATTGTCTTTTGCATGTACAAACCACTGGGGGGAATGGCGCACCTTCCACCGCCCTCGTCGTGGATGACGGGCTATTCAACGGAGTTGTTTCTCATGCAGTCTTTCAGCAAGTAGACGAAGTGGTGGTCACGGCTCAGGAAGGCCATCGGTGTGAAATTCTCCCGTCCCAGGATGAGTTTTTGGTGGTAGCCAGGGCTCCACGGGCTCCTGTCGCTTCAGAAAAGGGTTGGGCCAACGCTCCGATTGGAGCCGTGGTGGTTCTGTTCCGGGCCACGACATTTTATTTGCCCCATGACGCGACGATTATGCCGGGCCAAAAGGTCATGTGGATTTATGCCGATGGTGCGCAAGAACCCCACAGTGTCACAAGTGGTGGCTGTCGAGTGAACGATTGCTCTGGTGGTGGAAAACAGTTCAATAGTGGATTGAACCTCAATAAACCTGGACAGCGGTTCGAGCATGTGTTCAAGCATCCCGGGACATTTCCCTACCATTGCGAGCTTCATTTAGGATCTATGCAGGGCACCGTGATCGTCAAAGAAACTCTCTCGATCCCCTAACCAACCCTCATTCTTCTCTGCCTGCACGAGTGAAAGCCGGTCATTGATCCGGTTCGATGGAAAAAGGTTTTTTCCTACCGGCTGATGATCTTACAGATGAATCTTGCCACGGGTGCGTAAGAATGCTTTTGGGGTCTGCGTTGATTCCCCACCATTTTGGGCTGAGCTATGGCTTTTCTTCAACGCATTGAGGTTCCGGGCTAACAGAGGCGTGGCCCCTTCAGAATGAGCGGGTGATCTCTTTCTCACGAAACGTTTTGAGACGGTGTGGCGATTTTTCGTCTCTGCTCAGTTCAGACGGCATACATCAGAAGATGAGTGGTGTATAATTGAAGCTTTGCCGATATGCATCTGGAATGGGAAAGCCCGTACAATTCGTTACCACAAGTCGGGATGTGTGGTCGAGAGGTATCTGTGCGTTGCAGAACACCCATAGGTTTCATCAGAACTGCTGGCAAGTGTCTCGAGTGATGTGTGGTCCATCACGACCGGGAATGTCCGGGTGTCCGAAGTCGTGTCTATTTGTTGATCGTTTAGGATCCTGCACGATGATAGGGGAACGATGTCCGTAGAACCCTTTGGTGTCCTGGAACACCTGAAAGTCCTTTCTCCGAATCATGTCTACTTCCTGGCTTCCAAGGCCTTTGTCCTTCGGGGGTATGAGTATTATGCCCAAGGAAGGCTCGAGTCTTATAGCTGGGACCGGACGCAGACTATCTTGTCGGCTACGGTGCGAGGGGCGACCCAGTATCTGGTCCGGTTAGGTGTTCACAACGGGCAGCTGACCTTTTCCTGCACCTGTCCGGTGTGGACGCCGGAGTCGCATTGCAAGCATGTTATTTGTGCGCTCCTGACCACAGTCAATCTTCTGCTTCCCGATACCTTCCGCATGCCTTCATCCAATTCCACTCAACGAGCCGTACTCCTGCGGGAACTCACGGAACGCGCCGGAAGCCCTTTGGCCCCAAAGCCGTCCACTCCGGCCGCTCCTCCTCGGTTCGAGATCACGCTCTGCAACCGCCATGGAGTGTCATCCATTCGCATTACCAACCATGGGAATATTTGCCAATCTTTTGCAGGGATGCCAACCGAGTTAGCCGTGCTTCTTCGGGCCACGCAGGATCCCGCATGGTCCGTTCAGGAAGGGCTGCGGGATTTCCTGAAACATCACGGCCAGAATCATGCCTTGTTTTTCGAGAATGCCGACGGACGATTTCCTTTGGAATGGGCACCGGATGCGCTGTATACCACGAAGACAGAACTGGACATTCTCGGGTCGCACGTTTCGATTGCCGCTTGTTGTTTGCGCTTTGGAGAGGTGCAGCGGAACACTTACGCCTGTCTAGGGTATGCGGCTGATTTGAATGCCAAAAAACTTGGGCCACTCGAACATGAAGGTGGATGGGCAGTATACGATCTGTTGTATGAAAACAGTCAGCGGGAGCAGGTCATTGAACCCGAGGATCCTCTCAGCCGGCCGTTGGCCCTGCCGACGACACCGCACCATCGCGATGGCTGGCTTTCATCGGAACGTCCCACTGGAATGGCGAGACCAACGTTTTCCATTCCGGTAGAACAATTTATGACCTTACAACTGGATATTCCTCTTCACGAACAAGACCGAATCCTGCAGTCGGTGTTGCTCAAGTGTGCCGGCCAGGAAGTCTCACTCACTGATCACCGCCATTCCGGAAAGTCGCCGACCTACCAGTATCGCCTCACGTTCATCCCGGAGGCCATTCCGATGGATGTCTCGGTGTTGGATTTGAGGACAGGGGTCCTCCGCGCGGAATGTTGGCTCGGGGAAAGTCAGGGGCGACCCAGTGTGCCCATTTTCCGGATGTTTCCATTTCTTGAACGTGCCAAAACCGTCTCGAGTGGGTTGAGGGCGAAGAAACGCCGTGCACTCCTCTATGACACCTTTTTCCAATTGATCGGTCACCAGAAGCCAACGGATGTCAGGAAACTTATAAAGGCTTGCATTGCTCAGGAGGAATTCCGCCCATTCAAACTGAAGGCGGAGGCCGAACAGATCCTTCAGCGATTTTCCTCGCCGGCGTTTGAGCCCAGTGTCCGGCTGGTGGTTCACGACGGGCACTGGTGCGTGGTGCTGAACGATTGGGAGAAAGAAGCCTTGCTCTATGCCATTCCTTATATGCTGTGGGGACCCTCGCTGTTTGAGGGAATGGTGGAACATGATGAAATGAGCCTGCCGCTCACCAACCTCTATCCCTTGCTTCCCGAGCTTCATGCAAAATTGCAGGAAGTTGGCTTCGGGCTATTCTATCAAGACAAGCCCATTGCCACGTCGCAGTGGGATTGCTCGATCGATGCGCGACGCGCGTCGAGCATTGATTGGTTTGAACTTCGACCGGAACTGCTGTGTGACGGGGTGCGGATCGAAGCCAAGGATATCGAAAAAATTCTTGAGCGTGGTGGAATGATGGAGGCGGACGGAATCATCCGGATCGTGGACCAGAACACACAGGCTATTTTGCGCGCGTTTGCCTTCCTTTCCAATAAACCCAGTTTAGAACACAAGGAACAAAAGGCTGTCGTTCGTGTACCCAAACTGCAAATCCTGGATTGGGTGGCCTTGAGAAAACGAGGAGTGACCGTCATCCTCCCTCCGGCTGATGAAGTCTTGATCAACCGGTTGCTGCACTTTGAGCAGATTGAGGCTATTCCCCTTCCTCAAGCCCTGGATGCGACAGTTCGCCCGTATCAACAAGAAGGGTATCGATGGCTGGGGTTTCTCTATCAACATCGCCTGGGTGCGTGCCTGGCGGATGACATGGGATTGGGGAAAACCCTTCAAGCCATTTGTCTTTTTGCCGGGATCAAAGAAGGCCTCATCACATCACCGGAACCGATTCAAGGCCCACACCTCGTGGTGCTTCCTCCCAGCCTCTTATTCAATTGGGAACATGAAATATCCAGATTTTACCCCACACTGACTGTTCAGTCCTATACCGGGAAGGAACGCACGCCTTCCTTTACCGGAGCCGATGTGGTGCTCACGACTTACGGCCTGATCCGACGGGACATTGCGATTCTCGAACAGATCCCATTCAATGTCATTCTGTTCGATGAAGCCCAGGCGGTCAAAAATATTGTGGCCAGGACCACCGGTGCCGCAAGGCGTCTCAAAGGGTATTTTAAATGCGTGATGACCGGAACACCTTTGGAAAATCATGTGGGGGAATATTACGCCCTGATGGATTTGTGTGTGCCGGGCCTGCTGGGAGACTATGAAGAGGTCAGGGGGAAAATGAAAACGCCATCACCGGCGTTGTTAGAGACCATTATGCACCGAAGCAGACCATTTGTGTTGCGCCGGACCAAAAGTCAAATCCTCAAGGAACTGCCACCCAAAATTGAGACGGATCTGTATCTGGAATTGACAGATCGCCAAAAGAGTTTATATCAACAGACGGTCACCAAAATTCGTTCGACCATTGCTGCCGCCTATCGAAGTCAAACACCTGCGCAGGCCCGAATCATCGCACTGACGGCGATTCTCAAACTTCGACAGATCTGCTTGTCGCCGCAATTGCTCAGTCACGGTCATACTGAACTTTCCCCGAAGCTTGAATGTCTCCTTGATCGGCTAAAGGAACTTCTTGATGAAGGGCATAGTGCGCTCGTCTTCTCTCAATTCACGTCGTTTCTGGATATCGTCGAACAAGCCTTTGATGCGCATGAGATTCCTCATGTCCGATTGGATGGTTCCACACCGACGCCCACGCGGAAAAAACTGGTTCAGGAATTCCAGGAGGGAGCGAACCCGTCTATCTTTTTATTGAGTCTCAAAGCCGGAGGACAGGGACTGAATCTCACCAAAGCGTCCTATGTGTTTCACCTCGATCCCTGGTGGAATCCGGCCGTGGAAAATCAAGCGTCTGACCGCGCGCATCGTATCGGGCAAACCCAGAACGTGTCGATCATGCGGTTACTCATGCGTCATACCATCGAAGAGAAAATGATGGAATTGAAGCAGAAGAAATTGGATCTCTATCATGCCGTCCTGGAAGGGGCCACCCCTCATGGCGGGGGAGCGTCTCTCTCACAAAAAGATTTTGATTTTCTTTTGGAATGAACCTCAGCCGTATCTTCATCTTCCTGCCCTCTTGATCCGGACGACCAAGGTTGGGCGTCATCTGGGGGCATCTTATTGGCGCTGATCGCGCATATCATAGAAAGTTTAATTTTTGCGGCGGGGTACTATGGATTAATCCTCGCCAAGGCATATGGGACCTTTGGCCGGCGCAGATACTCCTGTGTTTCAAGATTGTGTCTATGACTCTTTTTTCACTTATACGACCTTGGGCTTTGGCGATCGTATTCCAACTGACCCGCTTCGCTTCCTCACTGGAATAGAATCACTGACCGGGTTGGTTGTGATTACCTCTGGACGGCTTCCTGCATCTACCTCCAGATGGAACCCTTTCACAGGAAGAATTCTAAGTCGGGGTGAGAGAGTCGATATCCCGCCATTTGGGGTGGCAGTCTCTGCTGCTTGTATTTTCTTGCCCATTGTTCAGATCTTGGGAAATTTACAATGGCGTGGTTCGCAATCTGAGGGCATTGGTAATGACCGAAACCGAGCTAAATGTCATCGCGGCAGCGGCAATCATCGGACTCAAGAGAATGCCAAATGCCGGATAGAGAATACCGGCCGCAATCGGCACCCCGATGGCATTGTAGAAAAAGGCAAAAAAGAGATTTTGCCGAATGTTGCGCGTGGTCGCCTGGCTGAGCCGCCGGGCACGGGCAATGCCTCGAAGATCACCTTTGACCAACGTGATTCCGGCGCTTTCCATGGCCACATCCGTGCCGGTCCCCATCGCAATGCCGACATGGGCCTGGGCCAGGGCCGGCGCGTCATTGATGCCGTCTCCCGCCATGGCCACGATTTTTCCTTGTGCTTGCAGTTGTTGAATGATTTGGCTTTTCTGCTCGGGCAACACCTCCGCTTTTACCTCATCGATGCTAAGTTTCTTCGCGACCGCCTGTGCGGTTTGTTGATGGTCACCGGATACCATGACCA
>JBGSSO010000312.1:0-3853 GCA_041737015.1 Nitrospirales bacterium | reverse complement strand
CCAAGGTCAGCTGGGTAGCGGGAGCGTGCGTGGGCTGTGTTCTATCTGCAAGGGCATCTTCCACCAGTTGAAGTTCTTTGAGTCGGGTCTGATGTTGTTCCAATTCCCAAGCCACCGCTTTTGAGAGTTGCGCCACCTGTCTGCGTAATTGGTTCATGGCGTGCTCATGGTGAAATAATTCGCTTTTGCGAGCCAGGCTGATGTACCGGCTATCTACATACATCATTTGTTGATCCCTCCTTGAGTTGCAGGCGTTTAGATTCACCAAAATGAAGATTTCGTTGGCATATTGGATTCCAATTTAAAGCAAGCTTGTTGCCAGAGTTCACTTCCCTACGCTTTCATGTCATAACCCATTGAGCCAGCATGGGAAATGAAATTAAGAGCGTCATGCATGGGGACGATGAAAACCGATGAAAGGTAAGGACGGGCAAAGTTTTTGACAACAAAGTTGAGTTCGCATGTCTCAGCTGACACATCACAAGAAATTGCACACTATTTACAGGAGAATATCTATAACATGGACAAGAATTTCGACAGATGGGTTTCCCACGACGTTGCTCCTCTAGGTCTGGCATGGAGACATGTGGATTATTCTCTTATAAAGGCACTTCAACGTACTTTAGGGATCTTCTCGGCGTTTAGTCATTGTGGCTGTTTATTATCTTAAAATGCCGAAGAATATTTTATCCCACCTGGAAGATGGCGTTGTGAAGATGAGCGTGTCAATGCAGCCCCGGGAAGGTCAAAAATTAGTTTTCTCTATGAGAAGCCGCGAAAACCAGGCTTTCCGATCACTTGATGGAGGCAAGGACAGAGCATGTCATGGATTAATGGACCGATAGGGGTAGCAGCAGACCATTCAAAAGGGTTCGAGTCTGCTTGAATAATGTGGTGGGTGTAAGGGTTTGTTTTTTGTTCGAAAAATATTAGGGAACAATCCAGTCACTGATGGCCAAAAAGTTTCCTGGGTGTTCTGGATCCAACCGTACTATATAGGCCCCCTTAGACGCGAATCGCTGCATTGGTCCGAGGGCCAACCGAGGGTAGATACCCGGATTCAGGTCTTTCTCGGATTCCCTTTCAATCCGTTCGATTAAGTAATCACGATAAAAGTCCTCACGGATGTTTCCGAGCGCTGCGTCCACGAGACTCAACGCATAGAAGGTTTGAAATTGTAATAATGGACGGTCGATTTCAATCCCTCTGGTTCGCATCCACGCGCGGACGATAAATGATCTTGGATGGGATGCCACCGATATTTCGTGTGGCTCAATGAAAAAAAGATTGTCGGCTGTCCGGGCAGAGGATGAGGAAACAGGCAAGATGGCTCGTGAAGGGAGAATGATCATGTTCGAGTTGGATTGTGTTTGAACTATTTGGTCAATTGTCGTCTGCGCATCAGCTCCTGGCCACACGATCAGCACGTCCTTGTCTGATGGCTGGAAAGTTTGGTCGGCAAACAAGGCGGACAGTTCTGAATGATCGAGAAATTTGATAGTCTCAAGCTGAAAATCAGGTCGAAGAGTCCTGAGGCTATCTTCCAAAGTTTTCGAGGGAGTTGAACCAAAGGCATCTTTTGCGGAGAGTTGAATGATGCGTTGGGGGGGTGGATTCATGGTCGCGAGGAAGTGGGCAAGGACCTTTGCCTCGAGGGTGAGACCTTCAGAAAAATACATGGTGTACTGTCCTTGGGCCTCGATGACCGGAAGATCTGTGTTCGGAAAAAGACAAGGAATTTTTTGGTCGTCGCAGAATGCGGCGATTGGCGCCCAAGATTCTTGTACCATCCCGCCGATGACTGCAAAAACCGGAGTGTGGCGATGATATTCCTCGATCTGTTGGCGCCAGGTATCTTTCGGGCCTGTTACGGTCCATACCGAAAGGGACCATAGTCGTTCGAGGGGCACAAAGTCTGAACGATGATAGGGCGAAAAGTTTGAACGAGCCCGGTCCTGTCGCAAATTCTGATTATTCCAAGCAATATAGGCCTGCATCGTTCGCAGCACTGCCTCACGGTCTCCAGCGGGGACATCTTCCGAAAATACGGTGGCAAATCGGATTTCATGATCGTTGGTTCCAGGATCTATCTGGGATGATAAATGACTCAGATAGGCTGAAAGTGCCGCCACATCCTTATCTGTGAGTTCATAGTGTGGCATGATGGCGGCGAGATCTTGGCCTTCGGAATCTTTCCCTTGCCGTAAAGCGAGTGAGAGTGATTCCAGAGTGTAAGCGGGCCGCATATGCGGTTGATGTAACCGTGCATAGAATCCAGGAGGTTGGACCTGCTGAAACAATTCCGGGAATAACCGTGTGCGCTCCAGTTGGCGTGGAGAAAAAAGGATGGGACCGGTGATGGGGGGAACATAGTATCCACCTTCACTGGAGCCGAACCCGCTGGCGCGGTGACATTTCGCGCATGCGGCTTGGGCCCCGGATATGTGGATATCCTCTTGGGATATGGCTTGTACCGGAGTTCCGGAAACCGTGATTCCTTCTTGGTAAAGCCGATGGCCAAGAGTCAGGAGGGCATTCTTGTCTGGCTCTGTTGCATGGACGGCGTAGACAGTTCCCAAGGTGAGTAACGTGATGTTCGCCAAGAATAATCCAGCCCATAGATGTTTCGAACGCAGGGATTGTGTCATTGAGGTGTTCCGATAGGGCGAATGGGTTGATTGTGACGGATGATGAAAGCGAAGAGATGAAATAATTTGTGATCCCAATGTCAGTGTTCATCGGAAAAAATGTTCTTGTGAGTTAATCTTACCGTGGATTATGACTTAAGGCGATGTGGATACTACGGCGATTTTGATTTGCTTAGTGAGTTCGTGACTACTCAGCATTCCCTCAAGCCGAATCCATTTCTGCCCTGGACGGCCTCTGATGAATGTGATGGGTTGATGGAGCATCTTGTCAGCAGAAGGATTTCGAGCCTTAAACGAAGTCTCCACTCGTTCAATATTTGACATGGTCCCGGTGAGTAGCCACCAATTTGTTGGGATTGGTTTGACGCGAGTGGCATAGGCCTGCAGCCGTTCTGGTCGGTCAAATTCAGGGTCGACGGAGATCGAAAAGAACGTAATCGGGATGTTGGCCTCCGCAAGTTCATGCTGTATGGCAGCCAGCCGAACAGAACGCAGGTCGCAAAATGTGGTGCAGGTGGTAAAGAAAAATTCCACCAATACCGGATTCGCATCGGCCAATACGGTATCGAATTGAATGTGTTGGTTGTGTTGATCAATTAGAGTGACAGAGGGAACATCATAATAGCTAGCCGTGCGCGTGAATGGAGGATGTGCTTCATTGTAGGGACCGAAATCACCAGCGGAAAGATGGGTGGATCCTAGGAGGGCGGTGGTCAGAAATATGAAAAGCCACATCATTGAGCTTGAGTCCCATGTTCGAAGTCGCATGTAGAACCTATGGAGTGAGGTGTTGTCAGGAAATGTCGCGCGGTCGAAATGGTTCTCGACCGCGCGACCCAGGCATGACGTTAATGAATCGACCAAATGGCTGTTTCGTGATGCAATGGATCAAATTGGTAGAGTCGGAGACGTCTGGATGGTTCATAGTTGAGAGTCAGTTCCAGAGTATGTTCGCCCAGCACATCCGCATTGAAGTGTGAATGCCGGGTCGGTCGGTTAAAAGATTTCGGCCAATGGTCCCCCTCGGGGTCCAGTTCCCTTTGCCAAATCTGTTTATGTTTTCCGATCTTGTTATGTTCGACCGCTTTTCGATACTGCCGGTGAGCTGGGCGTCCTCCCTGTTCGGCAGGTGGTACAAGAATGGGTATGGGAGTATTCATTTCCCAATAAGCCCTTCCAAACGTAAACCAGGGGCCGGCTCCGCC
>JBGSSO010000305.1:0-5056 GCA_041737015.1 Nitrospirales bacterium | reverse complement strand
AACTCTGATTCGGAAATGGCCTCCGCATCTTCCTCCTTGCTTACGCTCTCCTCGTGATCCAGGGGCCACCGGTTTTCATCCGGAACATCCTCAACATCGAACGCGGCCGACCGTTCGGGATCTTGGAGAATGACGACATTTTTGAGGGCTTGAATGGTCGCCAGATCATCCGAGGATTAAATTTGAAAGGTATTCGTGGGAAAAGGATGGCTGAACCAGGAACCTTCGAGTTTGACAAACGTCCCGACGCAACGATTCCGGGCATCTTCAACTTTACAGCGCGGCATAGAACAATCCCTTTTTCGGCGATAAATCAAAACATCCATCTAGGGAATGACTCAAAGAGTCATCATGCGACTGAACAGAAAGCTCCAGGCTTTTTTGGAATATTTTCCTTTTGATTAAGCATTCGTACCTGACTACTGTATACAAAGCCTTCCCCCTTCCCGCTGAGTAAGCCTCATCACACCAACCTGCCGTTTTTTTAGGCTCGGTTCCCGCTACCCAAGTCTTGTCTTGGAACCATGCCCCCTTTCGGGTAGACTTGGGTTCGGATCTTTTCTTGGCATCCCTCTCAGGAGACTCAAACGATGCAGGCTCCTCCCATCGCTCCCACCAATCTTCCAGATACTATTCCTGAGGCGTTTTTCGCACTCTCGGCCATCGCCCCCGATCGTGTGGTCATGCAAATAAAAGAAGGGGGGGGCTATCGACAACATACATACGGGGAAGTGTCGATGCTCATTCGGGGTTTGGCGAGCAGCCTGAATGAACACGGACTTCGTCCGGGCCATCGTGTCGCCCTCGTGGCTGAAAATGGTCCGGAATGGGTGATTGCTCATCTCAGCATCCTCACCGTCGGCGCCACAGCCGTCCCACTGGATATTCAAATGCCACAGGAGCAACTTCTGTCTTTCCTCACCACTTCCAATAGTCGGTTTGTCTTCGTCAGCTCAAAAACCGTGGCCTTGGTTCAAAGCCTTCCAACCACGATCACCGTCGTGAGCATGGATCCCGCTACCAACTCCCCCCACCTCTCCATGAAGGATCTCATATCACAAGGACAGCAGAAACCGTCCGTCAATAGGCAAGTGAATCCGGACGACGTGGCTTCGTTGCTCTATACCTCCGGCACCACCAAAAAACCCAAAGGCGTGTTACTCACTCACCGCAATTTTATGGCCAACGCCAAAGACATCATGGGGAAAGATTTAGCGGGGCCGGAAGATAACTTTTTAGTGATGCTCCCTCTGCACCATGCCTATCCCTTCATGATCGCCTACCTCGTCCCCATTCTCTTGGGCGCCAGAATGACCTTCTTATCTTCACTCAAAGGGCCGGATCTGGTGCAATGTATACATGAGACGGGAATTACGATCGCAGTGGGAGTTCCCCAAATTTTTTCCATGATTCGTCGGTCAATATTTGAAAAACTCGGCCGACGTCCCGCGTTCGTCCGTCCCCTTATCACGCTTCTACTCGGCCTGTCAGATTTTGTGAGAACCCATACCCGATGGAACCCGGGACGGCGCATTTTTACCCCTGTTCACCGCCGATTTGGTTCCTCGCTTCGACTGCTGTGCTGCGGCGGAGCCAAACTCGATCCACAAATCTCGAAAGACTTAGGCAGTCTTGGATTTACCATTCGTGAAGGGTACGGGCTCACTGAAACGGCGCCCGTGATTGCCTTCAGTTCCTTGTCTCGACTGAAACCGGGTTCCGTCGGTCCACCACTCGCCAGCGTCGAGGTGCGAATCGATCAACCGAACGAAGAAGGAATAGGAGAAGTGGTGGTACGAGGGCCCAATGTGATGAAGGGCTATGACCAAGCCCCGGCTGAAACGGCAGAAGCTATTCGTGATGGCTGGTTTTATACCGGAGACCTGGGCTATCTGGACTCCGACGGGTACCTGTTTCTCACCGGACGGATCAAGGAACTGATCGTCACACCTGGAGGGAAAAACATTCTCCCCGAGGAATTAGAAGACGCTTATCAACAGAATCCGGCAATCGCCGAACTCTGCATCCTTGGACTCCCCCGCGCTGGTGAGGAGGGCGAGCATCTTCATGCCGTGGTCGTACCACACTTTGATTATTTACGAGAGCACAAAATCCATGATTCCGCCACCTACATCAAAGATGCACTCAATAGTGTCGCCGCGACCCTTCCCACCTACAAAAGGATCAGTGGCGTGACCTTCATCAAAGATCCGCTCCCACGTACGCGTTTAGGAAAAATTCAGCGGCATCTTGTTCTTCCCATGACTCAATCAAAACAGAGCGCCGTTGAACCCGCACAGGAGCAAGGACCTGAAACCGACCAGGAGATTCGCCAAACCACCACAGGCCAGGCGGTTATCAAAACGCTTGTCGGGCTGGTTTCAGCCGACCGGGCCCTACGATTGGACGATCACCTGGATCTGGATTTGGGATTCGACTCGTTGAAACGCGTCGAATTTCAAGCAGCCCTCGAAAGCAGGTTGGGACCCGTCCCGGAAACATTCATGGGAGAAGTCGTCACGGTGCGTGATGTCATTACAAAGCTCATGGCCCTCGAACAGATTCCCGCTGAACACACAGAAACCACCACCTCTTGGCATCAGATCTTCGAAACCCCACTCCCTCCAGCCCTGACAAAGACGATCCTCGCGCCGCTTTCCAGAGGAAATAAAATCATCGGGCAGATAGGAATGGCAATTGTAGGAAGCTTCTCCCGTATAGCCTTCCCATTGACCGTTAAAGGCATCACACATCTACCCAAGGAAGGACCGTTTATCCTGGCGGCCAACCATTTGAGTTTTATTGATCCCTTTATTATTTTGGCGACCGTGCCACCATCCACCTTTACGCAACTCTACACTCTTGGCTGGGAACCTTTTTTTCGATCACGATTTCGTCGATGGATAGCACGCGTGGGTCATGTGATTCCCGTGGGGCCGGAGACGCCCCTGGTCACAGTTCTCAAGGCCTCAGTCGCCCTTCTCCGGAACGGGAAAAGCCTCCTGATTTTCCCTGAAGGGGAACGAAGCCTGGATGGGCAGCTCCTTCCATTCAAGAAAGGTCTTGGGGTTCTGGCCTGTGAATTACACATCCCAATTATCCCGGTCAAAATCGAAGGAAGTTTTCAGGTTTGGCCCCCAGATGCCAAGACACCTCAACGTCATCCCATCTCCCTCACCTTTGGCGAAGGCCAAACCTTCACCCCATCCATGATTGAAACATGGACAACCAAAGGGGAAGACCCCCATGTGATAGCGACCCAATTCATCCGTGACGCGGTGGCATCACTCTAATCACAACAGACCGTGTTTTTGAGTGGCCAAGCTCACTCACATTGAGTACAACCCGACCACAGGAAAGCTTTTTGAAAACGGTATATCGCCTAGAGCACGATAGGCACCATTCCGTTTGTCACATTTTCCTGGGGGACCATTTTTAAGAATGGTTCCATAGTAAGTGCTTAGAGGCGAATCAATGGGTGGGCAATGCAGAAAAATTCTCAGATCAAGGAGATCGAGAAATTTGCAGATACAATCATTCTTACAAAACTAGAGCCAAAAAATACCTCATTTGGTCGAAGGGAACTGAAGAGTCCTGTTTATAAGTCAGAGATGAAGGACCTCCCGAAGAGTCCGCGCCAGATCTTTAATCAACAGGGGCTTTAAAAGAAAAGCGCGAATTCCCATGGCTTTGGCCTTTTCCGAGGTCA
This sequence comes from Nitrospirales bacterium, assembly GCA_041737015.1. Taxonomy (GTDB): domain Bacteria; phylum Nitrospirota; class Nitrospiria; order Nitrospirales; family UBA8639; genus Nitrospira_E. Next base: position 1,347 of record JBGSSO010000305.1, on the reverse strand, counting down.
TACTGTGACTAAAACCCGTACACAGGATAATTGGCACATCGGGTCTGAGTTCTAACAATTGACGGGCAAGAACCTCGCCGGTGATATGAGGCATCGTTTGATCCGTCACGACCGCATCAAATCGAAAGGGATCAGTTCGAAAGGCTTCCAGAGCTTCAACGCTGCTCGTGCGCACCATGACCTCATACCCCAACCCCCTCATGGCCTCCTCCCCAAGCCTGGCGAGGGACTCCTCATCTTCCACAAAAAGAATATGCCCCCTGCCCATGAACACTTCTTGTTGCAAGGGCTTATCTTCCCCCGGATAATTCGCGGCCTCCATCTCCAGGAAATACAAGCTAAAAATTGTTCCCTGTCCAGGTTCACTCTCCACCTTTATGACACCGCCATGACTGATGACGATTCCATGGACCACGGCTAAGCCCATTCCCGTCCCTTCACCAACCCTCTTTGTGGTAAAGAAGGGATCAAAGATGCGTTGGGCTACCTCCGGAGTCATGCCCGATCCAGTATCTCGAACAGTCAGGCGTACATAGGCACCTCCCCTTAGATCAGGATGTGTGCCGATCCCATCAGGTTCACCAGTCACATGCTCCAACTTCAATTCAAGAAGACCTCCACTTCCCCGCATCGCGTATTCGGCATTGGCACACAGGTTCATCAACACTTGGTGCATTTGGATAGGATCTCCTAATATGATCGAGGGAGCCTCAGTGAAATGTTGACGAATGTCGATGGTCGCCGGGAACGTCGCGCGGAGGAATTTGCACACTTCTTTGACTAACAGTTGAAGGTCAAGCGGCTGCTGACTCTGCTCGGTTTGCCGACTAAATGCCAAAATTTGTTGAACTAATTCCTTGGCACGCTGCCCGGCTACCAACACCTCATCAAGGTTCTTTTGTGCCCTGACATTTTCCCTGGCACTCTGTTTGGCAAGTTCCGTATAGCCAATGATCGCCATAAGAATGTTATTGAAATCATGGGCAACACCACCGGCCAGGGTCCCAATGGCCTCCATTTTTTGAGATTGGCGAACCTGATTTTCCAACTGTTTCATTTGGGTGATATCCGTATTGGATCCAAACCATTTCACCACCTGCCCCTCTGGATTCAAGACAGGGAGAGCCCGCCCGAGATGCCATCGGAAGGATTGGTCTGACCGCCGCAGTAGCCGAAATTCGATTTCGTACGGTTGCTTGGTTTCGCGGGCCCTGGCCCAGCAATCCAGACATCCAGGCAGATCATCCGGATGCAGAAACCGCTGCCACCCATTCCCGATCATCTCTTCAAAGGGATAGCCGAAATACTCGAGAACGCGTCGATTGACATAATCGAGAGAACCATCAG
>JBGSSO010000277.1:0-9131 GCA_041737015.1 Nitrospirales bacterium | reverse complement strand
AATTTATCCGGAAAGTGGGCTTGAAATCGTACAGTCTCTATCTCATGGACTATGGAGCGCCGGTAGGCTTCCGGCTGGCGGTGAGTCATCCTGAACGAATTGAGTCCCTCATTATTCAGAATGGAAACGCATACGAAGAGGGCTTACGGGATTTTTGGAAACCCTTTCGGGCCTACTGGAAAGAGCGCACGCCGGAGAACGCCAAGGCTCTCAAAGGATTTCTCAATCTGGCCGCGACCAAATGGCAGTACACGCATGGCGTGAGGGATGCGGAGTCGATCAGTCCGGATAATTGGCTGGTGGATCAATACTTGCTGGACCGGACAGGAAACAATGACATTCAGTTGCAGTTGTTCGATAGTTACAGTTCGAATCCACCGTTGTATCCCAAATGGCAAGCCTATCTGCGTGAACATCAACCACCGACGTTAATCGTGTGGGGCAAGAACGATCAGATCTTTCCGGCCGAAGGGGCATATCCGTATCAACGGGATCTCAAGAACTTGGAATTTCATCTACTGGACACAGGGCACTTTGCCCTTGAAGAAGAGGGACCCGTGATTGCCAACCATATCCGTCGTTTTCTGGATACGCGGGTCATTTCGGGGAAGGCCGATCATTTGAGGGAGAACCCATCATGACTACACCCGTCAGTGACATTGCCTTCACCCCGTCCGTCAAAGCTATACAGGCGCGACTGGGGTCACGCAAACAATATGCTCGAATGGAAGAGGGGGACGGATGGTCGGACGCCATCACGCCAGACCTGGCGGGTTTTTTGAGTGAGGTGGACTCCATCTATTTGGCCACAGCCAGTAAGAACGGGCGGCCATACATCCAGCATCGCGGAGGACCCAAAGGCTTCCTTCACGTGCTGGATGAGCGGACGCTCGCGTTCGCCGATTTCATGGGGAACCGCCAATACATCTCATTAGGAAATTTGGGCGAAAATAATCAAGCCTTTTTGTTCCTGATGGATTACGCGACCCAAACCCGGATCAAGATATGGGGAACCGCAGAGGTTATTGAGGATGATCCCGACTTGCTCACACAACTCACCGATTCACAGTACAAGGGAAAGCCCGAACGGGTTATTCGTTTTCATGTGGAAGTCTGGGATGCCAATTGCCGACAACATATTCCCGTTAAATATTCGCAAGAAGACGTCGAGCGCCTTCTGTTGCCCCTTAAGAACCGGATAACGACCATGGAAGCCGAAATTGAGATATTAACCAGACAATTGCCGGTGTCAGGGTAAACGATTATCAGTAGAATAATGTCAATGGCCATGCTGAAATAGGAGACAAGGAAATGAGAACATTCGTACAATTCAAGGAAACAATGTCTGGATCGACCGGAGCTTCTGATGACAAACATGGTGCTGCAAGGGAAAACCAAACGATGAATCATGAATCTGATGAGTGGGAAGAGGGGTTCCGGGCCCTCTTCGAAAGTAAGGTCACGGTCTATAAAAACGGGGAACGTAAAGTGGAGGTGATGTTTTCGAAAAAAGAAGAAGATTTTCTTCGATCGATCGGGGCCACGCCACAGGAAATTTTCGACTTTGTGGAGGACTGGTGCGATGACGGAGGACCCGATCCGGATACGGTGCTCGCCATTACTAAAATAAGACGGAACTATTTTTTGAACGAGCAACAGGGACAATATTCGAAATATGTGAAAATCACCGATTTGTTCCCGCCCCGGGAAGCCTCACTGGCCGGACTGGAATGGTTTCCCCGCATTATCGAGAAAGCCAGAGCCAAACTGTATGGAGAATTGCCGCCCGATCTGATGTATGGTTGTGGGGCCGATCGTCGATTTTTAAAAAAGGTCAACGTCAGCCCCGTTGAGTTTCTCCAAACGGTCTGCGAAGCGGGTGACGACGTGGATCTCATCGTGAAATTTGTGACGGATCGATCAAAAACCTGACGGGCATAATTTTTTTGCGGGAGGTCGCTGATGCCAAAAATCGTGCGTTTTCATCAAACAGGCGGACCTGACGTTCTGAAGCTTGAAGACTTACCGTTGGCCGAACCGGGTAAGGGGGAAGTCCGCATAAAAGTGGAGGCCATCGGGCTTAATCGCGCCGAAGTCATGCTGAGAAAAGGCCAGTATCTCGAGACTCCTCAACTTCCATCCCGGATAGGGTATGAAGCAGCAGGAGTCATTGATGCAGTCGGTCCCGACATCACAGACCTTCGGATTGGGGATCGTGTCAGTACGATCCCGTCCTTTCCCATGAGCCAATATGGCGTCTATGGTGAGAGTGCCATTATACCCGCCTATGCAGCCGCTCCTTATCCCGACAAACTCTCCGCCATTGAAGGTGCTGCCATCTGGATGCAATACATGACGGCGTATGGGGCGCTCATTGAATACGGAGACCTGAAAAAAGACGACACGGTTTTGATTACCGCGGCCAGCAGCAGCGTCGGATTGGCGGCCATTCAAATCGTCAAAGCTGCCGGAGGAGTGGCGATTGCTACGACTCGGGGAGCCGATAAGAAAGCCTTTCTCCTTGTGGCGGGAGCGGATCACGTGATCGTGACCGATGAGGAAGATCTGGTGGAAAGAGGGATGGCTCTTACCGCTGGAAAAGGCGCGCGTCTGGTGTTTGATCCTGTTGCGGGACCTGTGTTGGAACAACTCGCCGCCGTCACCGCACCCGGCGGTATCATCTTTGAATATGGGGCATTGGCTCCACATCCAACTCCATTCCCTTTGTTCCCCGCCCTGGCAAAAGGGTTAACCGTACGAGGCTATACGCTCTTTGAGATCGTTAAAAACCCTGAAATGCTGAAGCGAGGGAAAGAGTATATTTACCGAGGAGTAGAATCCGGCGCTTTAAAGCCTATCATCGATCGCACGTTTCCATTAGCAGAAATTGCGGAAGCTCACCGTTACATGGTCTCCAATCAACAAAAAGGCAAAATCGTTGTGACGGTTTAATCAGGTCTCAGATCTGGCAGGCCATTGTCTATATTGCCACTTTTGCTAATTTAGACATAAGAACGATTCCCTTATATGCTAAAAATATAAGTTTCCGCCTCTTGTTCTTTAACTGTTTCAAGTAGTGCCATCAGCATTCTCTCAAATAGGCGGGAGTTTTTATTCTTCAATTATTCAAGCCTATGTCGTTAGCCGATATTCCTACATTTCGGGGTTACCCAAATATTTTCCAACCCTTCCTTGGCCGTTATTCAAAACAAAACCTTATTGCATCGCAATTTTCCGGAGTGAGTTGAGTTTTCTGTGTCATTCCCTATTGTCTCCTTATTTTATCAATAGAGATGAAAGTGGAATATATCTGGAGGAGGATAACGCTACTTTAGGAGAATTTGGAAAGTTAAAAATTCATTATACCTTTTGCCTATGAAGAATATTCCTACGACTAAAGCCGGTTCGTCTGATTCCATATTAATTTTATTACTTTTTACTGCGGTGTTGTCTGTAGCGGTATGTTGCGAAGATATCTATGCACAACAAACCCTAATGACTTCACCGTCAGCTCATCCCATCTCAGGAGTTGAGGACATTTCCAATCATGCTTTCTTTAAGGACAAACGGATTGTTCTTCTGCCTTTAGATTTCAGGGTGTTTTATCTTTCAGTCGCAGAGCCACCCAAAGAAATGCAAGATTGGTCGGAATTGGCCAAAGCCAATTTCACCCATAGTCTCCAAACAAATCTTTTGAAACGAAATTTCAAGAATCTCGAAATACTTTCAGAAGATGTTTTGAAGGAACACCTTCAGGAAAATCTCCGAGAAACTCGTGCTTTATTTGATGTTGTGCATCAATCAATCCAGCTCCACGTGCATGGTCATAGCGCTGAAAAATCGAGCTTCGAAGGGAAAAAGGTCTCAGATTATACACTAGGAAAAGACATCGCTAATTTATCATCCTTGACCGATATATTCGTCTTAATAAAGGGCTTTGATGAAGTCCATTCTCCTGGGAAACAAGCAGGTTCGATAGCAATGGCTGCTCTGGGAGGAGCTGCTTTTGGGTTAGCTGGTGGCATCGCGGTGGGTAGCCAGGTTGGGGAATCCACCGCTGCAGTTGTGGCCTTCGTGGATGGTCAGTCGGGAACATTCATCTGGGAATATTATTTGGAGTGGATAGATACGGTTGATCTGCGAGAACAGAAAGATGCGAATATGTTCGTGGACCGCTTACTCAGAGATCTTCCTTTTTAATTAATAGGGTGCCACATTCGTGTTTTGGTGAAACGCCTCTCATACATGTCGGAACCAAGAACAACACTTCAAACCTAGAACCATTCGGACGGGATAATCAAGGATATTCATGTTACTAGAAAATTTCAGAAAGCATGGTTTCTTTTCACGGTCATCCTCGACTATTTCTGCCATTGAGAGATGGACAATTTTGGGGATTACCGTACTCCTTTCAGGATGTCCCTACCATATTTGGGAACCAGTCGGTACAGAAATGGCGTTTCCATCTTTTCAGATTTCTCTTGATATTCCAAATGGTTGGCACCGGTATTATGATGGAACGGATGATCTTTTGATATCTTACGATGGTTTGACGCTTCAAAATATTCGGATACGGGATGTATCGATTGAGGAAAAGAAGGCTGGAGAAGGGACAACGGCTTCTCCTACTATGGCCCCTCGTGATTTGGCCGAATGGGTCGTTACCTCGTCTCCGGGGGACGTTCAGCTTGAGAATCGACAAGTCCTTGAATCGAATTCTTCCACGCTTGCTGGGAACAACGGAATGAGACTGCTCGTTTCAGGTCAGACCCCCAAGGGGTTACGATACAATCAACTCCATTATGTCTATTTTCAACAAAAACATCTCTTTATTTTTTCTTTCACGGCCGTGTCCCGCCATTATTTTTCCCGCGACGAACCGGTATTTGAAAAAATACGGATGTCGTTTCAGGGGAACAAAAGAACCAAAGGATAATTTACCTGTTTTTCAATTGGGGCACAGGTTCTTCATTCTGCCAACTCCTGTTCCCTTACTCCTTCGAACCACGAAGAGGAGTTGTGGATCATGGCCTCGTCAGGAAAGTGGTTCGGGTCGGCTGCTCATTCCTATTCCGTTGCTCGGTTGAACGGAGGCGGATTTTAAAGATCACGCGACGGCTTTTCTCACGGTTCACCTTGCTATTCCCATCGTAGATCAAGTCTTGTCTGCCACGGCCGGAAGCTGACGTCATGGCTTGGAAGCATTGATAGGCCGACGGCTCTTGAGCATCAATGGCCTCTAACCCCTTCACCATCACGGCCAGGGATCGTTCCTGGCTCAATTTTAAATTATAGGCATCGTCGCCACGATCGTCGGTGTGGCCTTGGATTGCGAGAGAATCGATCTTGTCGCGTAAGGGTCCGCATAAGACTGCTGCGTAGAACGGCATCGCCTCCTGTAAAAACTGAACGGCGTCATGAGAAAGAATGCTTTGGCCGAACTCAAAGGTGAGTTTATTGTCGGGGACAACAATGAGAAGCGTGAGCGGATCTTGGGGATCGGAGTCCAGAGTAAGTCCTAATCGCTCCAGGTGGTCCCGGAGGGCTGCCTGCACATTCTCTTTGTGCTCCTGTAATTGCGATTGGGCTTCGGAGTTGGTCTGAGTAATAAAAGCCGCAAAGAGCAGAATAAAGATCATGGCCAGTGAGGTCATGAGATCGATGACTCCGCCGGTGGTGGGAGAACTGGCGTTATCCTGATCCGTCGGGGAACTCATCCCGTCCGCCGGTGTCTGGCTATCCCCGGACGTTTTGACCAGGAGCCAATTTTATCGAAAAAGCTGATCATGGAAGGCCCACGAGAGGAGGCAGAGGTTTTCCAGAGAGGTGGGCGGTCTTCGAAAGTTGCTTCCGTTTGCACGAGGTGAGGCCTGGTGTCCTTGAGCAATTTGGTGAGGTCATGAATGGCGCCAGTCAATTCGTTCAGGGGGCCATGCAGCCTGTCTGTGATGACGCGCGGAAGTTCTGACATCGTTCGTCGGATTTCGGCATGATCCTCCTTCTGCAATGTCATCAAGGACTGAATTGCCGCTGTCAAATCGGCCGTGGGGCCGGCAATCCCGTTCGTCCCCCATCCAACCAGGTGTTCGCGGCTTTCCCCGCCTGAGGACGAATAGTCCCTCGTCGATTGGCCTTGCGTGGCTGTGAGTTGCTCTAACATTTGTTCCATGGTTTTTCGAGGAAAAAGTTGATCCATGAGACCGAGGAAGGTGTGATGGGCATTCATCAGTCGGGCAACTATCGGTTTTTCAAGGAAGATGAAGACATTGGCCACGATAAGTCCGACGATCGACGTCAGGAATTTTCCGGCCAGCCCGTTAATCAGACCCTGAATTCCCACAATTTCACTTCCATCAGCATGGAGCTTGCCAAGGCCGATAAACAAGGCGAGAAAGGTCAGCAGGAGCCCGAGGCCGGTGACAAGTGAAGGGAATTGCCGATAGAAAGTAAGGTTTACGTGCTTGGCGATGAGGGCTTCTTGGGTAAATACCTCTGCAGCGGGCCTGGTGCTGAATATACGTGGGTCCACGAACCAAGGGACCTGTTCCAGGATGAGTGTCATTCGATATTGCGCCCATGGACCCCGAAACATGGGTTCCTGTTGCATTCCCGAATCGAGCGTGTGGAGATCGTCACTATCAAGCCGTAGAGAGGAGGATGCAGCCTGGCCAACGCGGGTGGTGAAGGCCTTCGCAGGGTGATGTGTGAAGCGATCGCGATCCATCTCCCTTCGCTCGGTGGCTAGAGCCTGTAACATTGGGCGGATTCGATCGAAGGCCCGTCGAACCGAAGCCGTCTCCTTTCGTACCTTGAGGATGTGCCACAGAAAAAAAAGCAGGATCCCGCCAGATCCCAGCCAACTCAGCATGGGGCTGTGCGGCCCTCCCAGGAAGGTCACGTCACGGCTCAAAAACTCCCACAGACCAATCGTAGAGGGCATCTTGTCCTCAGCCTTTCGCTAATAATTGCCTACGGCTTATGCATGGCAGAGTTGTTGATCGTCCAATCCGTATACAGCATTCTCAAGTTTCGTGCCGTCATTAAAACACGTGGAAACTCATAAAATAACGGAAGTTTTGTGAATGTTTGGGAACCTTGAGAGGGGCGTTGGGCAAAGAGTGCCTCCTGCATCGGCAAGTTGGTCCTCAAAAAAAGGGAGACAAGATCGAGAATGCAGATGAAGTGCAGATTGAAAAAAATGGTTGGCGATATGGAGGCAATCAGAAGCCGAGGTCAATTCATGGAATCATAGAGAGGACTCACCGCCAGGAAAAGGCTGACCTGTCGGTAGTCATGGTCGTGTCAGGCAGTCTTTTTTGTGTCACCCTTTCCACCATTTCCTATTCCGCTAAGGCTTCCCACCGGAGCCTTTAACCTTACCAGTTCATAATCTCCTGATCAGCTTCCGGTCATTTTGGTTTTGTATCCTCTGCTGGAAGAATCGATGTGCCTCATCACCCATTTTAAAGGAGACCCATTATGATCCGATCACATCCACATCCCGAACGTGCTTTTCCCCTGCCGGCTTCGCAGGCATCAAAAAGCCTTCCGCTCTCATCGACATCTCCGATGGCGTATCTCTGGATGGCCTATCTTTGGATGATTCCCTGTCTCGTGGCTTTGCTTCTTTTGCTCCCCGTGATCTCGGCCTGGGCCAATGATCAGAATGATGACGGTGAAGAAGAAGAATTTCGACGTGAGCATCGTGGTCCGAGAACGTGTTCGAATATCGCCCATTCTACCTTCAATGCTTGCGGTCATGACATCAAAGACAACTTTTGGATTGCCTATGGCAACTGTATCAATAACGAAAGTAGGCGGGATGCTCAAAGCTGTATTCAAGAGGCGAGGGCCGAGCTGCGTGAGGCACGATCGTTGTGCCGCCAACAAAGAACGGCGCGCTTGAATATCTGTGAATCCGTGGGAGAAGAGCCTTATGTCGTCAATGTTGATCCCAGTCAGTTTTTAAGTCCTGAAGCTGTGGCCGCAGCCCCCAATCCCTATTTCCCCTTAGTCCCCGGCCTTGTCCGGATCTTGAAGGCCGGTGATGAGACCATCACAGTCACCGTGACCAACGAAACGAAAGAAATCCTTGGCGTCACCTGTATTGTGGTGCGTGACGTGGTAGAGGAAAACGGGGAAGTCATCGAGGATACGGACGATTGGTACACGCAGGATATGTTTGGAAATGTGTGGTATTTTGGAGAGATCTCAAAAAATTATGAGGATGGGGAACTCGCCGATTTAGATGGGTCCTGGAAGGCTGGGCTTGACGATGCCCAGCCGGGAATCGTGATGAAAGCCAAACCTGCGGTGGGGGACATCTATCGCCAGGAATTTGCTTTGGGGGAAGCCGAAGATATGGGGGAGGTGATTTCCACCACGGAAACGGAAGAAATGGTCCCCGCAGCCAATTGTGCAGATACCTGTGTTGTGACGCGTGATTTTCTTCCCATTGAGCCAGGGCATGTTGAGAATAAATACTTTGCCCCGGGAATTGGGAATATTTTGTCGATTAATCTGGATACAGGAAAACGGGAAGAACTCGTTCAAGTGATTAAACCCTAATTATCTGAAACCACCAGGTGCTTCATATTGTATGAAGTACCTGGTGCCCTCTTTCAAGAGATCATTCACCTCACGCCCACCATGTGGAGGGGCGAAACGAATTGTTGTCCTGACCGATCTTTTGGAGGCTGACTCAAGCGCTCGCAACTTTCCCAACCTGTAGTCCGGTCTCCAGTCTCACGAAGGGTCTTTCTATCGATGTCGTTGGAAGGTTAGGCCGAGAAGGTGAAGGGAATGCGGCTCCCGTGTGGTTTAGGAATGCACACGCACATCTCCAACTGACATACATCACCTCTCGTGCTCTGGCTTGTGCGCGCCCCATACGGATGGCCATGTTTCTCCATGCCATCCAATCCACTATGATGCACCACCATAATTTCCTGATAGAAGGTTTTCGGCCTGCCCTCTGTCAGGAAGGCAAGCCTGTCGGCATTTATTCCCCCACCATGGTTTTTGTTGAGATCAAAGGGATTTTTCACGGAAATTGATGCTGACTGGAAATGAGCGAAAAGAAAAAAGCCACATACCTAATTGGTCAGAGCCCCTTGGGTTGAACCTTTATC
>JBGSSO010000270.1:0-6008 GCA_041737015.1 Nitrospirales bacterium | reverse complement strand
GTTTAAGTAAGGGTTGTCATAATCTCCGACATCAATGTATTGATATCCGGGACCGGCAAACACCGATGAACGAAGATTAAGATCTTGAAACGTATCCTGCTCAAACAATACACCTGTATACACATAGAACCGCTTAGTCACAAAAAAATCCATTTTGACGGTGCCATAGGCATTGCGGACATTTAACTGACCATCATTCTCGCCATACAGGTAACGCCCCAACATACTCAGTCGCAACCGTTCGCTTCTCGCGACCAGTTCACCCACAAAACTGAAGTTTTTCACATCCGTGTTCCCGGAGGTAACCGACCCGCCAAAATTTAAGTTGCCGGTAAAGGCGACTGCCTTTTTCACTGGGGGATTCACCGCCAAAACGGAATCCAGCTGCACCTGTATGGGTTCGGGTAATAACTCGGTTTTGATATCCAACATCCCGGGCCGCGTCATAGCAGGCCTCCCTTGCAGGATGGTTCCATTACTCAGAACAAAACTCATAGGGTCCTCGGTATCGATTCCCGTGACTTCAGACCACTTGATGGTGATGGGATCCTTCCCCTCATGGAATAGGGTCTTAATTTGAATCTTGCCCTCGGTCATTTCCACGATTTCCCCATAGATTTGACTGCCGTCTTTCAGCGTAATTTTCGCCAGGGGACCAGCCAGGGACCATCCCGGCACGACCATTAGACTAAGACTCAAGAATGCACAGCACAGTACTAACCTCCTGTTCATTGAACCTCCTTGATTTTTGAAAGACAACACATGCACAGCCGGAAATGGGCGTTGGGTATTCCGTTGACCCGATCCAAAAATGCTGTGCGCTTATTTGTATTAGAGGGGCGGGACAAAAACTTTGCGGATTTTTCTCTGGGATTCTTCTATTTCTTATCTGGGAATCTCACCAACATTCTTTTCTCGTAGGATAATCGAGAGCAAATGGGCCGCCAATTGTACTGAATCGTGAGAAAGACCTGCAACCAAATTCAGGCTATTTGGATCAGGTATGCGCTATTGGGAATTCTTGAAATCAGAAACTCAAAGGTCTGAATCTTCTTGAACAATATGTAACTCGGTTAAACGGCGATAAAAAGTGGAACGGCTCATACCAACCAGTTTGGCAGCCTGCGCACGCTTTCCTTTCGTTTGTGCCAGGGCATCAAGGATAAGCTGACGTTCATTCGGTTTCAGAAAAGGCGCAGCCTGAACAGCCGGAGACACGTTGCTCAATTCAGGAGGCAGGTCGATGGGAATGACGCTCCCACCACGGCAATGGATAAGTGCATATTCCAATGCCCCTTTTAATTCCCGGACATTCCCCGGCCAGGAATAGCGGAGAAAACACTGCATGGTTTCCGGAGCAATATCGAGAACACGCATCTTGCCAAGTGCGACACGGCTTTGCTCAAAAAAGACCGTGCTTAACAATGGAATATCTTCGCGGCGCTCTCGTAGCGGAGGAAGCCTTACCCGCGCGACACGGATCCGATAGAGTAAATCTGCGCGAAAGGCACCCTTATCGACTAATTCCTGAAGATGCTGATTGGTGGCTGCCAATACCCGGACATTCACTTTTCGTGGACGGGACTCTCCGAAACGAATAATTTCTCCCTCTTGAAGCACACGGAGCAGGGTCGTCTGAATCGGTAGCGGCATATCCCCGATTTCATCCAACAATAATGTGCCTCCTTCAGCCGATTCAAAAAATCCTTCATGGTCGCTGGTTGCTCCCGTAAAGGCGCCACGCTTGTGCCCAAACAACTGACTCCCCAACAGAGAATCCGTCAATCCGGCACAATTCACCGGTAAAAATGGATGCTCATGACGCGGGCTTAATTGATGCAACGCCCGAGCGACCAATTCTTTGCCAGTCCCGGTTTCCCCATCAATGAGCACCGGCACATCCACTGCGGCAATGTCTCGAATCCGTTCATATACCACGCGCATGGCGGGACATTTTCCAACCAGACTGTGGAACTGTGTTGGCCCTACCAACTGCCGGCGCAACTCTTCCATCTCGGTGACATCTTTTAATAACAGAATGGTTTTTCTTGGATCTCGCGGATCATCTTGAACTTCAACTTCCAACGCGGTTGCAGAACGATTTGTTCCATCCATCACCACCCGCACAACTTGACGCTGTGCCCCAGGCACCAGTCCCATTTCCTCGACCCTGGCGCTGTCTGCTGTTTTCCACGGAAGGCTCTCAATCAAAGAGCGGCCAATCATCCTGTCAGGATCGGTCTGCAATAACTCACGGGCTTTTCTACTAACGAACGTCACCTCCCGATTCGCATCGACCATGATGGTCCCCAATCCCAAACCGTCGATTACGGCCATGACATCATCCCGTTCTTGTTCACTTCTCGCTAAGCGACTGCCGAGTTGGGCTTCCGTGCGTTCATATTGGTTGACAGCCTGACGATGTGAAAGCTGTTCTTCACGTGCCTTTTGCAGTAAAGGCTGGATAGGAAGGATATCGGGACCAAAGCGTTGCAGAATGACATACCGGAGAGGCCCTTGACGGACGGCAGTCGCTTCCAGGAAGACGTCTTCTCCAAATAATGCGGGTTCGCTCCACAAACCGGATTTCCATCGGCCAGTCTCGGCTGAATCCCACCATGCCTGGGCTTCATGGAGAAAATGTTGGAGAAAAAATGAACGGTCCAATACCTGCTCAGGAGGCCACTCAGTCTCTTGGCTCAAGCCTGGAGGGGGAAACCAACTGGGAAGGTCACCCAAATGGTCGAACCGTTCTGCAGTTTTTTGGAAAATTAACGCATCAAAGACACTGAGAAAAGCAGGATCGGGTAAGGAACCGGACATGAGTTTCACCAATCTCTGATCATGACGAGGGGATGAGGGAATCTCATTGAGTTCACCGACGAATACCTACCGGTCGATGCGTATTTGATCCACGCCTGTTTTCAGGATTTCAGCATCGCCTCGGATAACGCGAAAAACGCCGCCTCGACACCTTCACCCGTTTTTGCGCTCACCATGGACACCAGACAGGCTTGGTCTTTGAGATCAGAAACCATGGGACACTCCACCACCCACTCGTCCACCAAATCATGTTTATTGAGCAGAAGAACAAAAGGAACAGGACCAATGGTCTTCCGGGCTAATTCATGTAACTTGCCTGCCACCTCAACCGTTTCTTTCCTTGTTCCATCTATCACCAGGATATATCCCGATGACCCTTGCAAATACGACGCCCGAACTTTTTGGAAGTCATCATCGCCGTAGAGATCCCAAAGAACCAGCAGCAAGTCTTGCCCGCGTACCGACAAAGATTTTTGATCAATCTTGACGCCCACCGTGGTGAGATATTTCTCGGAAAACATGCCGGATACCAATCGTTTCACCAGGCTCGTTTTCCCTACGGCAAACCCACCCAACATACAAATTTTTTTCTGAATCACGGTCCGATCCTCGCTCCCACTTCCCTGCGCTGGGTTACCACGGGCTCCACGACCTTGAAAGACACTCGCCGACTGACAGAATACTCCAGTCCTTCTCCAGAACCAGTTTTCACATCGGGGTCGACTCCTTTGCCCACGGCTGACAGTTTTAATACTTGAAAGGGGGGTTCACTGAGGATTTCCAGAACTTTGTTTGCTCGCCTTTCACTCAGTGATACATTGATCGTTTGAGAGCCCGCAGGACTGGAATATCCCATGACATCAATGGAGGGATTCCGACCTAACTTCATGGCTTCCTTATCCAATTCCTGAAGGATGTGTTTCACCTGTTGAATTTTACCCAATTCACCATCCGGCAACCTTCCCTGGCCTTCCAAAAAGAATATGGCTTGTCCCTCCAGAGCATTTCGAAGTGCTTCATATTGTTTCACGTCTGTGTCAATGAGACGTTCCAAGGAAATCTCCGAAACCCCGGGGATGGCTAGGGCCGATTGAGCGACTCTCGAAATCCAGCCATGGGAACTTTCCCCCATCAGAATGATCCGGCTACCCTCAATGCTTACCTCTACCGATTCAGGTGGCTGTAAAACTGTGACTGCCCTCTTACGAATCATCTCCGGAGTGAGGGCGATAAACGGTTCAAAGTGAAAACCGGCGGCATGGGGAGGATATCCCACCTCTTCCAGCAACCGTTCAGGGTCAACAGCCAGCGGATCTCTCAATCCGTGGAACACCGTTCGCCCCCCTTCCTCCTGAATAGTCGTCACCACAATACCCGGTTCAGCCTCGATGCGCTTCAACAACTCAGTCCACTGTTGATGATTGAGAGAAGCCTGATAGGCCCACCATCCCAAAAGGGCCAGGAGAAGAGCACTTAACACCCAAAATCCGACCGGAAGGCCTTTTTGTTTTTTTACGAATTGTGCTTGGAGACAATCTTCCAAATGAGGTCTGGTCTCTAAAAAAACAGCGGCATCACCTTGAAAATTTTGCAGGGAATCCGAATATTGGGCATGAAGGGATTCAAGCGTGTGTTGAAGAAAATCCCGTAATTTCACAGGAGGAGTTCCCCGAATCACTGTGGCTAAAATAGCCCTGGAACCCTGTTCTATCCAAACCGTCAAATCGCCAATCCTGAGCGATTCCAATCCTTCATCCTGCCTTTGCTGAAACGAATCCCTTACAAAATCTTGAATGGCTGTCAACATGCCGGAAATTGCCGCTTCCCCTTGGCTGGAAATCCCTTCGGCCATCACATGATTGAGTAACAATCCCGTTTTTTTATGAATCAAAAACACCTGTTCCACTCTAAACCGAAGGGTATGCAACACCACCACTTCCACAAAAGGTCTTCCGGTTTTCCAAGCCTCCCATCGCCACTGAAGTCCTTGCCAGGACATACTATATTCCAACGTCTGGTTGAGAGATTGGAACATTTCCCGC
Organism: Nitrospirales bacterium; assembly: GCA_041737015.1. Lineage (GTDB taxonomy): Bacteria > Nitrospirota > Nitrospiria > Nitrospirales > UBA8639 > Nitrospira_E. Next base: position 1,143 of record JBGSSO010000270.1, on the reverse strand, counting down.
ATGGCCCTGGAAATGGCTTTTCGAATGGCAGATCCCAAGATGGGGGCGATGGAATCACTAATGAGCTGGGGAGATTGTTTGATGGAAAGAGCCAACGCTTCTTGTGTAATGGGGAGCATAGAAGCCAATAATCGATTATCCTGCTGAGCTCGAAGTCGAATCGCATCCGGCAGGACGCGGCTCACCTCCTGCGGCCCTACCACGAACGTATCCAGACGTTGTCGTAACCGATCTAATTGAACTTGCTCGGGTGACAGCAACAATCGGCGAAGGGCCGAAAAATCTTCCGACTCTCCTTTGTCATATTCCGATGGTGGAGTAGTTGGAGACGAACGACGCGTACGTTCCATAATTGGCCTTCAGGAGAAAGCTGCTATTTTTCTGATGGTGGGAGGGGAGAAAAACACGTGTAATTGATCGTCTGCCTTCGTCATGGGAGCTTTACCCCAAAGAGCCGGAATCAAGGCCTCATGATTGGGTCTCAGTGTCCTTGGCCCCCACTTTGAGGCGCAACGCGACTTCCATCAACATTTCGGCTAATACTGCCCGATCGGTTTTCTCAAACTTCAACTCATTGACCGCTTGTTGGAATTGAGATTCCATTCGGTGCATGGCCTCCTGATCCTGCTCAATCAGCTCATGTTTTTGCTTGTGCATTTCTGCGCTCATCGCCTGGAATTGATTCGAAGCATCCTCCGTTAATTCCAAAATTCTTTTACTGATTTGGGTTTCAACGGTCTTGACTGTCTGTCCCATATCCTGAATGGTGGAGGCCCGTCGATCCTGCTCCTGCTGTAATTTTCCGACTAACCCCAGTATTTCCTGATTCATTTGCATTTTCAGATCCTCAACGGACTTGGTAAGGTCCTCTCGAAGCCGCCCGCTTTCCTGTAACAAACGATTCTCCAGCACAGCGAACCGTTTTTCAATTTCCCGACTTTGGGCCCCGAAGAGAATATCTCTAACCTTATCCAGGCTCCCCTCTTCCGACTGCACTGCCCATTCTCCCTCTTGGGATGACGAAGTTCCCTCAGAGGAATTCGAGACTTCATAGGCCACGTTTTTTGATGTTTTTTTCGAGGGCTCGATTACACTCATAGGCGTCACTCCACAAGGTAGGTCAATAACTTCTACGTCTTAGGG
>JBGSSO010000258.1:0-11348 GCA_041737015.1 Nitrospirales bacterium | reverse complement strand
TCCTAAGGAAATATTAATTATACTTCCTAAAATCTCCATGTTTTTCTCAGGAAAGGAGAAGGCGTCTCTAGCGATAAGAAGGAGGCACAGGCCCTTCACCTCGGGAAACCCTAAAGGGGTTCTTATTCCGAACATGCCTCTCATTTCTCATTTGATACCCTATGAGAAACTTGCTAAAAGAAGTCTCCAAGGTTTCTGCATCCAATTCTAACTTTTGAATGCACCTAAAACATGAAAACCAATTTCTCTCAATTTCATCCTGACCAATTTTCGTTTGCCGAGGATCCGGTGTTGATCCTGGAAGATTTTTGGAGTCAGGAAGAACGGAAGGTTGTTCGGGAAGCGATGGCACGATCCAAATGGATTGCTCTGGCCGATATGCCACCCGTGGCTCAAGCCTTTCCCAATTGCGGAAATTGGCAGAAATCGGACATTGGCCCTTCTGATGCTACTCACTTTATCCAACGGGTCGGAATGTCCTGCATTGCTTCCTATGTTGAATCCTTCCCAAACATAAAAAAGCGGCATGTTAATTTCAACTATTATTCGTATGGCGCGGGTGACTGCCTCCCAACCCACGACGATACCGACGACCTCTATAGCTATGCCGAGGGCCGTCGACCTCCAACTCGTCGTCTCGCATTGGTCACCTATTTCCACGAGGCGTGGCATCCGGACTGGGGAGGGGAACTTATCTTGTATGGTCCTCCCACGGACTCCAAGAAAAATACGTCCTTACAGGTGACACATTGCATTCCTCCATTGCCAGGATCTTTGGCCATTTTCACCGTGCCTCGACAACATCGGGTCTGCCGGGTGGACGTTCTCGCCGGAGACCATACCCGCCTCTCCATCGCCGGGTGGTTCATGACAGAACATTGAAACACCTCACACCACCCGGACATTCTTCAGTCCTATAGTTTCTATTTCACCGGGAGATCCCCACCTGTAAAGGCTGTGGTGGGAGCAAGTTCCCCCAACTCTGGTGGAGCTCAATGTGTGAAGGTTCAAAAGCACCTCAGATAGGTTACACGTGGCTTTCCCCTAGTGCGTGGGTGTCTTGTTGCCGCCACTTTGTTCAATCTAATTTTATTTACGCCTTGGTATTTGGTTCAATCTCGCCCGACCTCCTTCACGAGGATCTCACCACTGAATGGTGGTGGCTCCAGCTGAACCCGGGCCCGGATGGCCCCATATATAGGCAGGGGTATCATGAGGGCTGGCCACACCCTCCACTTGGAGATTACAATCCCATTACGGCTTCTCTGGGAAAGAGGGACAGAAAATACTGATAACCTTTGTAGGATGGTGACATTTCAAGGCCCGCCGGCAGTGTCAGACATCTGAATTTCAAGGAGATGGGCAATGGATAACGTATCGGATTATATTTTTGTGACTAACGTGATTCCTCAACATATTTGCCAGGAAGTCCTAGAGGAAATTAAAGGCAAAGAGTGGAAGCCCCATACCTGGTATAACTACTCAGCCGATAATTTTAAATCCGAGCCTGAAAAGGAATTAGACACCCAAAATACTACCCAAACCCTACAAGATAAGTTAGCCCCGTTTATTTGCCAATCTGTCGAAGAATATATGATGAAGTTTGCAAAACAAGAAGATGAACGCATTAAAAGTTTCATCCAAACATTTACGCCCATACGGTTTAACCGGTACCGCACCGGGACCATGATGAGAAAACATTATGATCATATTCATTCGATTTTTGACGGGAAATATAAAGGCATCCCCATCTTGTCCCTGTTAGGAGTGTTGAACGAGGGCTATGAAGGTGGCCAATTTCTCTTCTCATCCAACCATGAGGTGAAACTTAAAACCGGTGATATGCTGGTCTTTCCCTCTAACTTTATGTATCCACATGAAGTCAAAGAAGTCACGAAAGGCGAGCGATACACGTTTGTGGGTTGGGCATTTTAAATTGTGCGACTTCGGGAGATCGCAACCCTTATGATTTACCCTATTGCCTCAATGACTCGGTTCAGGTGACCCATCCCACGCTCCTCTTCGGCGCGACCTCCATTCTTGGTTTCAACCTCGCCAGATTATTTCCGGAAACCATTCTGCCGTTTATCTCCCCAGGCAATTCGTCGAAATCAGTCAGTGAGTGGCCAGTCCTCCAGTTGGAAAATTCTGATTGGGTGGAACGTACCTTTGCCCAGTATCAGTCGAACGTCCTGTTGTATTGCCATGCGGTGTGTGATGTGCCGAAGTGTGAAGCCGACCCCGATTGGGCGCATGAGATCAACGTCCAACATCTCCATCGTGTGGTGGAGAAGCTACCAGACCATATCCGATTGGTGTATGTGTCCTCGGATCATGTCTTTGGCGGGGATGGGGAGTACGATGAATATTCGCGCCCGTGTCCCATTAGTGTGTACGGCCAGACCCGCGTCAACGCAGAAAAGCTGGTCTTGGGACGACACGGGTCGCTGGTGATTCGCACGGGGCTGGCGATTGGCCCTTCCCCGAACGGGCGCACAGGTCATTTTGATTGGCTTCGTTACCGCACGCAACAACATCTCCCCATTACCATTGTTGAAGATGAATCTCGCTCCGTTGTGTGGGTGACGGATCTAGCCAGACGCGTCATGAAATTCGCACAAAGCACTGAGACAGGCATCCGGCATATCTCTGCCACTCGGGCTGTATCGAGAGTGGAATTGGCCAATCATCTGATGTCGATTTTGGGAGAACCTCCCACTTTCCGGTGCGAGAGCCGGCATCAACGTCCGGACCCACATTTGGGCCGGGTGGAATTAACCAGTGCCTATGCAGATATCCTTTCTCGACCCTTAGCATGCGTCCTGGATGGATAACCAATCCAATCCCCAAGCACGCCGTCATTAAGATTTTCTCACCGATTGAGCCCGTGACACTCCAACTGCTCTTGCTTGATTATAAAAATCAGAACAACGCACAGATGCCTGGTTTTTGAAAAATTGAACTGCGGGATTCAACAGGGTTCCGGAAGTTTCTTGCTATTGTGTGGCAGGTGTACCTAACGTGAGGAGTCTGGACGTCTTCGATCAATCTGTAACCGGCTACCGGCTTAAGAATGGGAGGCTAGAAATACGAGCTGGAGTCCGATGATCGTCTTGGCATCACGAATGGTGCCGTCCTGAATGCCGACCATGGCCTTTTCGAGCGGCCATTCCACCACTTCCAACACTTCATCGTGGTCCAAATGTTGGCGTCCCGGCTTCAGATCCGTCCCGCGATAAATATGGATGACTTCATCCGTAAATCCGGGAGCGGTCCAAATACTGGTGAGCAGCTCCAACTGACCGGCCTGATAGCCAACCTCTTCTTCCAGCTCGCGTGCTGCACAGATGCGGGGATCTTCTTGGGGATGAAGTTTGCCCGCTGGGATTTCATAAATAAATCCCCCTGCCGCATGGCGGAATTGCCGAATAAGGACGACCGTACCGTCATCTTTGACCGGCACAACGGCCGAGGCGCCAGGATGACGAATGACTTCCAATTGGGTGGACTGCCCATTGGGCAATGTCACGGTTTCGCGGTTGAGAATTAGGACTTTTCCCGCATAGATATGTTCGGTCGACAAAGGAGTTCTCGTGTCACTCACAATAATTTATCCAATGGCGTTTTAGGATTTTGGACGTTTGTAGAACGGGAGTGTGACAATCTTGGCTTGTACGCGTTTTCCACGAATGTCGATTTCAAGCAACATCCCTTCCTTGCACAACGCAGGGGGCACATATCCTAAGCCAATCCCTTTTTGCAAAATTGGCGAAAAATTTCCACTGGTGACCTTACCCACCAATTGTCCTTTGCTGAAAATAGCCATGTCGTGGCGGGGAATGCCGCGTTCCACCATTTCAAAGGCAGCAAGCTGCCGAGTGAGACCATCCTTCTGTTGTTTGCGTAACGCGAGGTGCCCTTGAAACTCGCCTTTATCCCAGGCTACCACCCACTCGGCACTCGCTTCCAGGGGTGAGATGTTCTCGTCCATATCGTTGCCATACAGCAAGTAGCCCACGTCCAACCGCAAAAGATCCCGCGCCCCTAGCCCTGCCGGCTTGGCTTCGAATTCCGCACCGGCTTTCAGTAGTCGATCCCACGCGAGGGCCGCTTGTGCCGCAGGCACATACCACTCATATCCAAGCTCTCCGGTATATCCCGTTCGACTGAGCAAACCTGAAAACTCCATGCCCTCCAACGCCATACAATTCCGAGGCTTCAGGGTTTCGATCTGTGCCCCCATGAGCTTTTGCATGATGGCCTTTGAGGCCGGGCCTTGGATGGCAATTTGGGCCAAATCCGCTGATCGATCACGGATGACCGCTCCCGGAAACTTTTCCGATTGGTGTTCCAAGAACCATTGAAAAATCTTTTCCCGATTAGAAGCATTGACACAGACCAAAAAAGTGGCAGGCCCGGTTTTATACACAAACACGTCATCGAGAATGCCCCCGGAGGCTTGGCAGACCATGCCATATTGGGCCTGCCCTTTCTGGAGGCGACTGACGTTATTGGTACTGACCCATTGCAGAAAGGCTTCAGCCTGATCTCCTGATACCTCGATACGTCCCATGTGACTGACATCGAAGAAACCGGCCGCTTTCCTGACAGCAAAATACTCCTCAAGGACACCCGTATATTGGATGGGCATGAGCCAGCCGGCGAATTCCACCAACTTGGCATTGAGCGCACGATGGGCCTGAGCGAGCGGGGTTTCGTCCATCAACGCAGATCGAGCAGTTCGACTTCAAAGAGGAGAGTGGCATTGGGGGGAACAGCTGATCCAGCCCCTCGGGAACCGTATCCCAACTGAGGCGGGATCACCAATTTGCGGATACCGCCGATTTTCATCCCTTCAACGCCCTCGTCCCAACCCTTAATCACGCGGCCTGCTCCTAATCGAAAGGAAAATGGTGAATTACGATCTTTAGAGCTATCGAATTTTGTTCCGTCGGTGAGTGTCCCCGTGTAATGGACTATTGCGGTTTCTCCCGCATGGGCTTCCCGGCCTGAGCCAACAACAAGATCGACATACTGTAATCCAGACGTCGTGGTCACCATCGCTTTTTCCGCAGCTTTCCCAGACAGGGGATTAAAAACAAATATGATAAGGAGGATGATCCAAGACCCTATAATGAATACGGGTAATCGAAGGCCTGATTGTACCGCCATGCCGTTTTTCATGAACCTCTCTCTTTGCTAGTGTTGAACGTATCCGATGTCATGCCCAATTTTGAGGGGCGAGACACTTCTTCATAAAACAACGCCATACTGGCCGTATAGCCATGCAAAAAATTCTTCCCGCTCACGGGGCCAATTTCTCCACCTGCAAAAAAACCCGCTATCGGAATGGTTCCCATTTGTTGATGCAAGGTGGCCACGTCATGGTGGGGAGTTTCGAAAAATCGCCGCCCTCGCCCATTACAACTAAATAACAACGCGCCCTTAGGCAGACTGTCCGGATGGGTCATCCGCTCCTTCGATAAGAGTAGATGGAAGTCTTCACTCGCGGCATGAGCATCCCGCACATGGAACTGAATCGTCTGGCCCTCCTGGACAAAATCCGCGATGGCGAGACTCCCAGATTGTCGATCGGCTCCCAACAGGCCACGGATCAAAAAGTCCCCCTGACCGAATTCCGGTCGATGTTCATCCATGGCAATGCCGACTTGCAGCCCGTGCGCCGCTTGTTGTTGTTCGTGTTCATCCAACGCTTTTAAGGTGGTTTCCAACCGCTCCAATGGCGGGATTCCCCCAAGTTCCTGAATGACATTCCGATCGACCTTGGTCACAACATACCGTTCACCAATAGGTTGACACCCTTGGGACACCACCGTCCGAATTTCCACTCCACCCTTTACAGCCACTCCTACCACCCCGGATTCAATAATGTCCCGATTAAAGACCAGGCGGCTTTCCCCAACATCCATGCCTCCACTGGCAATTCCCCCAATGGCAGACGAGCCAGGAGCATGTTCCTCCAACAGAGACAATAATTCATCTATAGGGGTAGAAAACGGATCGGCAAAAAGGAAAAACGTGTAAGGATGGGTGGTGGCTTCTAATGACACCGGCCAGCCCTCTAGGGACGCTACCTCACCCTCTGACTTCGGCGTTAACAGGAATGGGACCACTTGCATGTTGGTGCTTCTAAGGCCCCAGAGCACCAGACCAGGATGTTCTTCTATTTCTTGATCGCCCCCAATTATCCCTTGCCCCATACACCCCACCAGTGTCTGAGGACGAAGGTTTTCGTGGATGATTTCGACCATGCGCTGGATGTCTGAGGAAAAATGGGGAGAAAAAAAGACAAATGCGAGATGACACTCCGCTTTGCCTAATGCCTCATACACTGATGCTGCCACCGCATGAGCGGCCACTTCAGGATGAGCTTCTTGGGAAAGGGCAACGTGACACTGCATCATGATTAAATTGCCTCGGAGTCTAGCAATCCCCGCCAAAGGATGTCCATGAAAGAGGTTTGGTGAATTTCCTTCTTTTCCTATCCCGTCCCGATTAACCCAAGAACATTCACCCTAGGCGTAAGTTGCTTACTGAGTTGGGGGACGATAAGCATTTAAAATCGAACGGAGTCTTTCAATAGAGATCGCCTCAAAGCGTCGTCCATCTCTCCCTGTAACCGTTGTGGCTTGCAGCAAGGCGTTAAGAATGGCCTCTTCCGTGGCCTCCACTGTGGCTTGAAACAAGGGGTTTATATGGGTATCGGCAAGGTGGGCCATAAAAAATGTCCGGTGTTCCGGATAATGAGGAATAACATTGCCGGTGGAAAATGCCAAGATGAAATCTCCACTGCCATGATGGGAGATGGACCCGGTTCGCGCCAATCCTATGGTAGCCCGGCGCGAGAGTCTAGACAGTTGGCGTGCATCAAGGGGAGCATCCGTCGCAATAATGATGATAATGGATCCGCTGTCCTGCCGTCTTTGAGGAAACTCTCCAGGAAGCTCGGCCAGAGCTGCTACCGTCGATTCTTCGGGGTCTTTGGGTGAAACGGTTGCCAGGTCCGTATTATAGACTTGGCCCACCGGCACTCCTGAGATCGTTAATTCATGACGACGGCCATGGTTAGCATTCACCAACACGCCGACCCGATATCCTCCTTCTTCGGATGGAAGTACTCGAGAGGCGGTACCAATGCCACCTTTAAATTGATAGGACACCATCCCCGTCCCTGCCCCAACGGACCCCTCTGGAACAGGACCTATTGTTGCCGTTTCCAGGGCGTGGACCGCATCTTCCGGAGACACATGCCTTCCCTGACTATCATTCAGTCGACTATCGTCGCATTCAGCCACCACAGGCGTGAGCGTATCATCAGATATCCCAATGTCGGGATAGCGGTGAATCATCCAGCTCATGACGCCATCTGCCACACGAGGGACATTCAACGTATTCGTTAACGCAATGGGATATTCTAAAAACCCTGATTCCGCGACCCAGGCTAACCCCGTCATTTCCCCTGTCCCATTTAATACAAACGCTCCAGCTGGAACTTTGTGATGCCAGACATCTTCACGCGGGATAATGACGGTCACACCAGTCCGAACCGGGCCTTGACCTACCTGCAAGGCCCCTTCGCCTTCATGAATGGTGACATGCCCCACTTTCACCCCTTGGACATCGGTGATGGCATTCATTTCCCCTGGGGCATACCGGCCTATGGTGATCCCAAGATCTTTCACATGGGGACGGGTTTCTACCAAACCCTGGGTGGCAGAGGGATGGGCCAATACCGTAGAGGCAGTCCATACCCAGCCTATTCCTAACATGCTAAAAAGACAGGCCTGTACGCCATGCCTCAATCTTGGAAAATGCATATCGCCAGTTCTACCTATCCTCCAACCCAGTCACCCATAACAGGGAATAGCATTTACACGATTGATTAGGGAAAGGACGGAGACGTTCAGGAAAATGCTTTCTCATACATATGGTAGGCGGTTTCTTGAAATCCGAGGTTGGCATAGGCCTGGTGGGCTTGATGGTTTTTCTCTTCCACATAGAGACGATATCCGCAAATGGGTTCCTGGTTCAAATGGGCTTGGCTTTGCACGTACTCATAAAGCTGCCGAAAGATTTGCTGTAGACGCTGAGCTGGATGCACGTACACACTTTGAAGCCACCAAAAATTCCCGTTTCGCCAATCGCTCCACTCAAAAGTGACCAGAATCTGCCCAACTACTATGAGTGGGCCATCCTCAAGAGACTTTTCTGCAACCGCATACCATCCCTTCCCAGCATCATTCAGAAGTGCCGCAACACCCGACTCCAGAACCTGGGCATCCAATGTTCGATTTTCAGTTTCCCTGGCTAAAGCCAAATTGAAACCTACGATAGTCTTCAGGTCAGACATGGTTGCCCGCCTGATGACAACCGGGGATGACTTATTCATTGTTATTGGCAGGTTAACTAACCTTCGTCGGAAAATTTGCTGGGGACAACCACCCTGGTCGGGGATGGTAGAGTCCAGCTGAAAACTCCATTTTCATTGCCTCTTCTGGTCGTAATTGAATTCGATTCACACTTCTTTCTGGAACAAAGGCCAGATAGCCGGTAAACGGATGTATTGCTGTCGGAACAAAGACCATCATGAGAGGTCCTTCTGAAGCAACTTGTAGTCTACGTGGGGGTAATCCCATGTCAAAACCTAAAGCCCAAAGCCCGTCACGAGGAAACGGAAATGCGACGACCTTGCTCTGACCAAACCGATCGCGGAACTTGAGGACATCCGCCATACTTTTAAGCGTATAGTAAATACTACGCACAAAGGGAATCCGCTCCAAAGAATTTTCTAATTTTCGATGAATCTGCTGGCCAAGTAAATGGGTCGTTCCCATGCCCACCCAGAGGACCAGAATACAAAAAAAGGTGATCCCTGAACCGGGAATCCTCACCCCATATAATGCCCACACAATGTCTACCGTCATATGTTCTAAGGCTTCAAGTAGCGTATAGAGGATTAATAGCGTTCCCCAGGCCGGAATAATAAGAAATAAACCAGTCAGGAGGTACCGTTTGAAGGTATGGTCAGAAAGAGCATGCATACAATTGGTGGAGCATTGAAATGCGAGCAGTCTAGCAAAAACCTATCCACTCCGCAGCATCAGGGGCACAATGGTTTGTGTGCTCACAATTCCGAATTTTCTGAAATTTTCTTGCTACCGAAGTAGGTCAGTGCTACTCTTCTTTGTGAGATTACTTGGTTAATTTTTGACACGTATTGAAAGGAGTCGATAGTGCGCCCTGAAGGTACATCTAAAGGAAAAGGTGAGATTGCTGCTGACCTATTGGCAATTCTCTGTTGCCCAGAGACCAAGCAAGAGGTGTGTCTATTAGACCAAACCGTTGTTGAACGACTGAATCAACGAATTTCAAAAGGAGAATTGAAGACGAAGGGAGGCCAACTCGTCACTGAGCAAATCGATGGAGGACTCCTTCGAACAGATAAAACTGTAGCCTACCCTATCCGTGATCAAATTCCCATTATGCTTATTGAAGAAGGCATTCCCATACAGAAATCCGACCTTTCATCAATCTGAGGGCTCTAGCCACGCCGACTTCTGAGAAAAATCGGTAATTATTTTTGTGGAATAGCCTTTTTATAAACCTTGTGCCCTCCGACCTCCTTTTCTAAGCCACCAGAGCGATCGACCAATCTGAACTACCACATAGATAAAGACACCAAAAAAAATTCCATAGTATCCATACGATTCAATCGGCCAATTCTGTCCTCCATGCAGGAGAAATCCCAAGGCTACATGGGCCCCCAAACCCAAACATAGAGCTAAAATAATCCACTCACGGACCATTGTTTTTCGAGACAACCCCATGTTAGTTCCGAATACTCAGTACAAAAAGCAGAGCTTGGACCATTCCAGGAATGGTCCAATTCTGATTGGCAGGCAATTACACAGGGCTTTTCGTTGATTCGATTTCCGTGGCTGTGATCAAGCTGATGAGGTAATCAGTTACAAAAATTAGTGCTTCTTCTCTCCCATCAGCACGGCGCCCTTTTTCCCTACGTTGGATGGAGAGTTCGTGTTCAAGATCTGACTTAACGTCCCCTAATAACTTCTGGAGGGAGGCCGTAGTGAGGTTCATATCTACATCCTCTAATTCTTGGCAGCGGTCTAAGACCCAGTTGAGCCCTTCTACCCGACCAAAATACCTTTCTTGTTCAGCTGCATCAATTCGGGCCATGGTTGAGGCAAATGCTTGCCCTTCATAAATGAGGTTGTAAAAACTCGCCACGGCACGATGTAGAATTGAATTCATTATCCGTTCCTCACAAAAAAAATTATTGTACTCTCTTTTCGATTATATACTGCTACTCGTAATCCTTCTAGGACTTTTTCATTTTAATTGTGCAACGAGGTTACCTTTTTTATTGTTCCCTGAACCTCAGGTAAATAATAAAGGATGAAATTCAGCCATAAATCCATAATATAAGGGAGCAAATTGTTTCAGACTGTTGGGACTATTTTCTTTGAGCCGTTTAAAGAAGAAAACCTGGTGGGTTGGCTCCATTTTCTCCAAAAGTTTCCCTAATTCCGACATTGAAAATTTGCCTTGCGGAACACTTAAAATATAGTGAACCAATCGTTCCACAAATTGATGCATAATATATTCACTGTCCAAATATTGTTTCGGAATTTCCCCATTTTTAATGATTTCGCCAAAGGAAACAGCTTGTGCAGAAAACGGGAGATCTTCTATGGGTTTTGAAAGTTTCGTCACGCGTCTTTATAACTCCAACCTGGCGTCATGGCCTAAGAAATCAACTTTTTCAAGCAGTTAATATGTAATTGTATCAGGGGTTGCCTGTATATCAAAACATTTTGATCAAATTTTTTACCACAATATTTTTAAAATTTCTCTGTACATCAAGAATATATGAACATTTTTTTTTAAAAAACCTCCAAACACCTATTCCGTTCAGAGTCAATTTCTATTGGTTAATTCGGTCAGCCCCAAATTTTTTATTGCCAATACTTAAAAATTAACTGCCAACCTAACTGAAACCAAGTACTTCATCTCCTAATCAAGCTAGGTCCAATTCAAAACATCCCGGTTCATTTGTAAATCACAAGGTCTTTCCCAAAAAAGTGATCGGGATCCCAGAAAAAAAAAGAGCAGGGGGCGACATTCGTTGCCCCCTGCTCTTCGGTTTCCCCTGTGGGTTACCCGCTTACAGCCAGTTCACCCGCTCCGCCGGGCGGATGTAAATCGGCTCTTCCACTTGCTGCCGCACCGCTTCCTTGCCCGACTTGTTGAACCCCAACACCGTGTCGTTGTACATCTCAAACTTCCGCCCATGGATTTGGGTTTCA